>NC_015185.1:1425000-1541968 GCF_000191045.1 Desulfurobacterium thermolithotrophum DSM 11699 | reverse complement strand
AATGCAAAAATTACGGAGGAGCCATGAGATTTTCAAGAGCGTTTATACCGACTATGAAAGAATCACCGGCAGATGCAGAAATTCCAAGTCATAAGTTATTGATTCGCGCTGGTTTTATCAGAAAAAAGGCCTCAGGTCTTTATGATATTTTGCCTCTTGGAGTTAAGGTTCTTTTAAAGATTGAAAAAGTTATTAGAGAGGAAATGAATAAAGCTGGAGCTCAGGAAGTTATCTTGCCGATTATGCATCCAGCAGAACTTTGGATAGAAAGCGGAAGATGGGATGTATATGGAAAGGAGATGATAAAGTTTAAAGATAGACACGACAGGGATTATGCTCTTGGGCCTACAGCTGAGGAAATGATTACAGACCTTGTTAGAAAAGAAGTTAAGTCTTATAAAGACCTTCCTCTAAATCTTTATCAAATTGGAAGGAAATTTAGAGATGAAATTCGTCCTCGTTTTGGTCTGATGAGAGCTCGAGAATTCATAATGAAAGATGCCTATTCTTTCCATGCTTCCAACGAGGATGCTGAAAGAGAATACTGGAATATGTATGAAACTTACTCGAGAATTTTTAGGAAGATGGGACTTGTTTTTAAAGCTGTTGAAGCAGACACTGGAGAAATTGGCGGAAAGTTTTCTCATGAATTTATGGTTATAGCTGATACAGGAGAAGGGAAACTTGTCTATTGTGAAAAGTGTGGCTATGCTGCAAGTACCGAAAAAGCAGAGCAAAAAGAGCCTAAAGTTCCAGAAAGCAGAAAAGAGAACTTTAAGAGTGTAGAAAAAGTTCATACTCCAGATGTTAAAAGAATTGAAGAGGTATCAGCATTTCTTGGAATTTCTCCAGAAAATATTTTAAAGCTCCTTGTTTATATTGTTGATGAAAAACCTATAGCCATTGCTATTAGAGGAGACAGAGAAGTAAATGAACTCAAAGTAAAGAACTTCTTTAAAGGTAGCAAACTCAGACTTGCAACTGATGAAGAGATAGAAAAGTTCACAGGACAACCGAAAGGTTTTCTTTCACCGGTAGGATTAAAAATTCCTGTTTATGCAGATTACTCGGTTGTTTCTATGGTTAACTTTGTTGCTGGAGCTGGAGAAAAAGATTATCACCTTAAAAATGTGAACTGGGAAAGAGATTTTGAAGTCACGGAATTTGTAGACTTTGCTGAAGTTAAAGGAGAAGATCCTTGTCCAAAGTGCGCAGCTCCTCTCATAGAAAAAAGAGGAATAGAAGTTGGACACATTTTCAAGCTTGGTACTAAATATAGCCAAGCTATGAATGCTACGTTCGTTGACGAAGATGGAAAGGAAAAGCCTATGGTTATGGGATGTTACGGTATTGGTGTAACAAGAGTGATGGCTGCGGCTGTAGAGCAAAATTATGATGAAAATGGAATAATCTGGCCGGTAGAAATTGCACCTTTTGAAGTAATAGTTATTCCTGTTAACGTAAAAAAAGAAGAAATTATTGAAACTGCTGAAAATATTTACGATGAACTTCAGAAAAATGGCTTTGATGTTGCTATTGATGATCGAAATGCTCGTCCTGGATTTAAGTTTAAGGATGCAGACCTTATAGGTATTCCTTATCAAATTATAGTTGGGAAAAAAGCAGGAGAAGGAGTTGTTGAAATAAAAGTTAGAAAAACAGGAGAGCGGTTCGAAATTGCTGTAAATAAGGTAGTAGAAAAGATTGGAGAGCTCGTAAGAGGAAAGAATGGAATTAATAGAGAACAGGATTGAAATAAAGCACCTTCGTCCTTGGTCTTTTTCTAAGGTTCAGAAAGCGAAAAGATGTCAGTATGAATTCTACTGGAATTATGTAGAAAAGAAGGAACCCTTAGAAAGAGCAGACTTTCTTGTTCTTGGAAGTGGGGTTCACTTTGTTCTTGAAAATGCGTTGAATGCAGTATTTGAAAGAGAAAGACCTCTTAGTAGAGATCTTCTTTTCTACTTTGCAGAAACTTTCAAAAGAGAAGAACCTTTGGCAGAAGTTAATAAAATTGCAGAGTTTTTTCCAAATATACTTAAATATGTAAATGGACAGCTAAGGAGAGCTTCTGAAAGCAAATTTATTGCTTCAGAATTAGAACTTGCTGTTGACAAAGATTTCAATCTTCTTTCCGATTTTTGCTCAGAAAGAGTTTTTTTAAGAGGAAAATTAGATTTTGTCTTCTCTAAGGGAGACACTCTTTACATTGTTGATCACAAGACCAGCAGAAGCAAGAATTTTAACAACAAAATAAAAACTCAGCTTCGCTGGTATGCTCTTCTTGCTAATGTTAAGTTTCCAGAGTTTAAAAGGTTTGCCCTTGAAGTTCACAATGTTAGATACGGAACAGTTAACAGATTTATTTTTACTGAGAATGATCTTAAGCTCTTTAAACTGAGGCTCTTACCTATAATTGAAAATATTGAAGGAGAACTTCTTGGTAAGAGCTTCAGTGAACTTATTCCTTCTCCTTGTGAATCCAACTGTCGATGGTGTGATTTTAGGCATATATGTCAAGTAGCAAATTATTAATCTACTTTCTAACTTTTTTAACGTAATTTTTTATTATGTTTGCCTCTTTTTTCAAAAGTTTCTTTATCCCAAAATAAGAAAGAACAGAAAAGATAGCTCCTAAGAAAGCACCACCTACAAACATTGGAACAATTATTTCTTTTCCGCACGAAATTATGCTTTGAAACGAACTAAAGTTAATATTGAGAAGACATGGTTTTTTCCCAAGAAGAAAACATCCGACATAATAATCGATAATCAAAACAGGAATTGTTGTCCAGGGATTTGTGACATGAGTTCCTATTGCGGCAGCCACTTTGCTTACACGTGTAAGAGTTGCTATTGTAACGGCAATAAGAACCTGAAATCCATTAACTGGCAAAAAGCCAATAAAAACACCAAGAGCAAGACCTTTAGCAGTCTCGTCTGGTTTATCTCTTAATTCTAATAACTTCTTTATGTAAAACTTGATAGAAAAGGCTCTCTTTATCCTATTCTTCATAACAGATACAATGTTATAACAATTTATCGTTTTTTGGCAAGGTTTTAAGAGGGTGTTTGAAAATTGCCAAAATTAAGAAAAAAGCCTATCCTCTCCGGTATGAAAGCGAAAAGACTAAATTTCCACAAAGTACTCAACCTATCAAAAACATACATGAACCGGAGAGGACAGGCTGTACTGGTATATTTATATCCTTTTAAAACCAAAAGAGGAAGACCCAAGAAATACCCTGACGAGATAATTCTTACCCTTCTTTTCCTCCAAGTAGCCTGGAACCTATCATTCAGAGACCTTGAATATTTGGCAGTTCAGATATTTGGAAGAGAGAATATTCCTGATTTTTCAACCTATTATTACCGACTCAAGCAACTACCTTCCATTCTCCTTGTAGATTTTCTGAACTTTGTCTCTCGAAGACTCTTAGGGAAGTATCATAAAGAACTAAGATTTCTGATAATAGATGGAACTGGCTTCAAATACAATGAGATTTATCCATTGAAAATTCTAAGAGGCAAAGAGATAAAGGAGGTAAAAAGCCACGTTAAAGTTGTTGTATTAAGCGTTCATCTAAAAGATGGAAAAAGGTTCATTCTTACTGCATTACCTGGAGAGAGTTACGCTTCGGAAGTGAAACTTGGAGAGAAAATAGTTAGGTGGTTAAACGAAAGGGGATTTATATGGAGAGCTTTGAAAGGAAAGCCATTTTTAGGAGACAAAGCTTATGACAGCATTAAGTTTATTGAGCTTGTTCTGTTAGTAGGCTTAAAGCCTTACATAAAGGTGAGAGAAACATTAAGGAAGGGAATTAAATCTGAGATTAGGCTTAAATGCAAAGAGCTTTTAGAATCTGATGAAATTTACAGGTTTAGAGGACTGATAGAGAGTATTTTTGGAGAAGTTAAGCAGGATGTTGGAAGTTACGAGAAAACAAAGAGCTTTCATATAGCTCAACTGTTTGTTTTAGCTAAGTTTATCCTCTTTAACATGGGAGTTTTGTTCTTTGTCTGGATGATTTTTCAAACACTCTCAGGTTTTAAAAATTTTTTTTTGAAAAACTATTGACATTAGTCCTGATACTTCCTATATTACCTATCGTCAACTGGGCGGATAGCTCAGCTGGGAGAGCGCCAGCCTTACAAGCTGGAGGTCACAGGTTCGATCCCTGTTCCGCCCACCATTTTAGGGGACGTAGTTCAGCTCTGGTTAGAACGCCGGCCTGTCACGCCGGAGGTCGCGGGTTCGAGTCCCGTCGTCCCCGCCATTTAATCAAATCTTAATCCTTGAAAATTTCTTTCAATCTCCATACTAACTTCATTTCTCATTCTAAAAAACCTCTTTAGTTCCTTCGGAAGTTTCTGCTTTAAACGTTTGTTTCAAAGATTCTTTTTTGTTTTCTTTAAAAAAAAAGAATCTCTACTTTAGGGATTTATTACAATTTCCTTTAACTAAAGATTAAAACCCGGGAGTAGATATGAAACTAACAGGGAAAACTTTTGTTTATGGAATCATTGGATATCCTGTAAAACATTCTCTTTCTCCTCTTATGCAAACTGCTGCTTTTAAGGCTCTTGGAATAGATGCAGTTTACGTTCCTTTTGAGGTAGAGCCAGAAAATTTAGGAGAAGCTGTAAGGGGTCTAAGAGCTCTTAACGTTAAAGGATTTAATGTTACTGTTCCTTTCAAAGAAAATGTTATTGAGTACCTTGATTTTGTGGATGAAGATGCAGAGTTTCTTGGGGCTGTTAATACTGTAAAAATCGAAGACGGTAAGCTTACCGGTTACAACACAGATGCTGATGGTTTTCTTAAATCTCTTATAGAAGAAGGTGTTGAGCTTAAAGGAAAAAAGATAACTATGTTTGGAGCTGGTGGAGCTGCAAGAGCTGTTGGTTATGCAGTTTTAAAAGGTGGAGCTAAGTTTTTGAATATAGTGAATAGAAATTTTTCAAAAGGAAAAATAGTAGGAGAGCTCCTTGGAAAACGAGGAAACGTTTTAGTTTTTCCTCTAAGAGAAGATTCAGTTGCAACTCTTTTAAAGGACACAGACATAATTATCAATACTACTTCTGTTGGAATGAAACCAGACGATCCTTTGCTTTTTGACTATTCTCTAATTCCTGAAGGAATAACTGTTGTTGACATAATTTACAATCCGGCAGAAACGCTCTTATTAAAAGCTGCAAAGGAAAAAGGCTGTAAAATTGTTAATGGATTGGGAATGCTTATTTATCAAGGAGCAATAGCTTTTGAAATCTGGACAGAAAAAAAAGCTCCTGTAGAGGTTATGAGAAGAGTTTTAGAAGAGGAAATTTATGGTTGATTTCTTAAAGGAGCTTATAAATTCTGAAGTCTGGAAGCTTTATGAGCCTTACTTCGTTTCTGCAATTCTTGGTGGACTCGTAGGAATAGAGAGGGAGTTTAAAAAGCAAAAAGAAGGGACTCTTACGTTTGGAGGAATTAGAACTTTTATTTTGATAGCTCTTCTTGGAACTCTTTCATCTCATATTGCTACCTACTTTGGAAGTCCTCTTCTTTACGTAGTTTTTTTTGCTTTTTCAGCACTTTTGGTCATTGCACAGGTATTTGAAAAATTACCAGGTCTTACATCTGAAATTTCTGCTCTTTTGACATTTTTAATAGGAATTCTCTGCTATAAGGAAGAACTCCAATTAGCCTCTGCAATTGCTGTAACCGTTCTTTTTATTCTTACCTTTAAGGAGCAAATGCACGATTTTGTAAAGAATCTTACAGTGGAAGATCTTTTTGCCTTTTTAAAATTTGCAGCTGTTACTGTTATTTTGTATCCGCTTCTTCCTGATAAAAACTTTTATGGTGTTAATCCTCGCGAAGTTTGGACAATGGTTGTAGTAATATCAACTCTTGATTTTTTAGGTTATTTCCTAACAAAAGTTTTTGGAGAGAGAGGGATTCTTTTTGCTGGTTTACTTGGGGGACTTGTTTCAAGCACTGCTGTTGCTGCAACCTTTTCTTCCCTTTCTAAAACGAATAAGCTCTTATTACACGAATATGCTGCTGGTATTATCAGTGCTTCTGCAATTATGTTTCCGAGAATAATTTTTATCGCGGGAATTGTTAATCTAAAGTTTACTGAGTATTTAGTGATACCTTTTTTGACAGCCTTTCTTATAGGCATCTTTTTTGCATACAGAATATCCAGTCTTGAAAGAGAGGAAGTTACAAAAGTCGAGATAAAAAACCCTTATGAACTTTCTAATGCTATAAAGTTTGGTGCTTTTTATGCATTTATACTTTTTATATCTAGGACTACTCTTAAGTATCTTGGAGATTACGGCCTTTATTTAATTGCTGCAATTTCTGGACTTTCTGATGTAGATGCGATAACTCTTTCTGTTTTAAAGCTTTTTAAGGGAGATGAAATTACTCTTTTAACAGGTGTTATTTCTATTATCTTAGCAGCAACCATTAATACTTTGCTTAAATGGCTTTTGACAATTTTTATGGGAAGTAAGGAACTTTTTAAGTTAGTAACTCCGGGGTTTATTGCTTTAATTAGTGGAGAAATATTAGGAATAGGAATTTTACTCTTAATTCTATAAAAATAGACTAAACCCCGCTAAAAAGCGGGGAAATAAATTACTGAAGAGGATATACGCTTACAAACTTCTTGTTTCTTCTTGTTTCGAACTTAACAACTCCATCTTTTAGAGCAAAAAGTGTGTAGTCCTTTCCAACTCCAACGTTGAGTCCTGGATGAATGGAAGTTCCTCTCTGTCTTACGAGAATGTGTCCAGCTTTTACAATTTGACCGTCGTGTCTTTTAACTCCTAACCTTTTACCAATTGAATCTCTTCCGTTTTTTGTAGAACCCATACCTTTTTTATGTGCCATGACAAACCTCCAATTAGCTTACGATTTCATTAATCTGGAGCTCTGTAAAGTGCTGACGATGACCGTACTTTCTTTGGTAGTGTTTCTTGGCCTTGTACTTGAATACAATTATCTTCTTACCTTTACCGTGTCTTACAACTGTGGCCTTAACTTTTACACCTTTTGCTTCTTCACCAACTTTTACTCCGTTGTCATCCCTTACCATGAGTGCTTCGAACTCAACACTAGAGCCCTCAGGTAGGTTGAGTTTTTCAACCTTTAAAACCTGACCAGGCTCAACTACATACTGCTTCCCGCCTGTTTTTATAACAGCATACATTTTACTACCTCCGCACAATGTTAGAGAGTGAGAGGTAAATTTATACCAATAGAACCCAAAAGGTCAAGTTTCTTAAACTTTTTCTATTCTTGCTCCTTCTTTATCAACATCCAAAACAATATATTTAGATTCAATTCCCAAAGCGTCAAATACGTTACACATAGCCTTTCCTATTTCATCAAAGTTTTTATCTGCTAAAGCTCCTATGCAACTTCCAGCTCCAGAAAGGTAAACTGCGTAAGCACCAGCCTTATATCCTTCTGATAGTATTTCCCAAAAAGACGGTATAAGGTCGCAACGATACGGCTGATGAATTCTATCCTTTACGGCCTCTTTAAGAAGTCCAAAATCTTTTTTCTGAAGAGCTCCTAAGAAAAGAGCAACTCTTTGGATGTTAAAGATTACATCTTCTTTAGTATAGCTATTTGGAAGAACTGATCTTGATTCTTCAGTTGATAGGAATAACTCAGGAACGACAATGATAACTTTTAATTCTTCTGGGAAGTCAAGTTTTACATAGGAAAGATCTCCATTCGTTGCTGCTACAACAAATCCTCCAGTATAAGCTGGTAGAACGTTATCTGGGTGGGGTTCAAACTTAAAGGCAACGTCAATAACTTCTGGAAGTGAGAGCTCTTTTCCAGATATTTTTTCAGCTGCAAGAATTCCACCAACTATTGCTGTTGCAGAACTTCCAAGTCCTCTCCCTAAAGGAATTCTATTTATAAGCTTTACCTTTATTGGCTGGTTTAGTCCTAAATATTCCATTGTACTTCTATAAGCTCTTAGAAAGAGGTTTTTCTCATCTTTTGGAAGTTCGTTAGCACCTTCTCCTTCTATTTCCACAGAATAAAAGTCTGAAGGTTCAATGATAAATTCATTGTAAAGAGTTAGTGCTAGTCCAAGAGCATCAAATCCGGGACCAAGGTTACTGGTTGAAGCTGGAACAGAAACTTTGAATTTCATGACTTACTCCTTTCTTTCATCGTATTCAATTTTAACGTCTGGTTCAGGAGCTGGAAGAGTTTCAGCTGGTTTAGATAACTCAAACTCTCCATTCTTTATCCATTCTTTTAGTATGTTTGCTATTTCTCTTGCTTTATAGTAAGAAGAAAGTGGTGAAGAAGGAACTTTCTTTCCGTCTATTTCAATAAAGCCTTTTCGGAGTTCTCCGTAGCTTACATACTTAATCGGTTTTGCATTTCCTGAAGGATAATCAACAGAATAATCTATAACAGGAGCAAATATTTCGTCATCTTTAACAGATGTATAGTAAGCGATTCTCTCATTGAGTATCGGAATAGGAATACCTATTCCAACAAACATTGAAACACCATATCCTAAGATAGAAGCTGCCTTTATAAAATCTGTGGACATTTGCTTCATATCTCCAACAACCATTAAAGTTCCTGAACCGCCAGTTGGTTGTCCTTTTTTATTTCTTTTTACTCCAAAGGGTGCATGTTGTGTCCCGTGAAATGCAACATATCCTACACCACCACCAAGGAATATTCTTGTTCCAATTCCTATTGTTTCAAAAAAAGGATCATTTAAAAGAGGACTTAGCTGACCTGCGCTTGAATAAGTAGCGTTTCCAAAGTTTGGTTTAAGAGTTCCCATATATGTATAGATAGTTCTTGAAGATTTGTTAACTGCAACATTATAGTTTTGGTAGGCATTTCTTGGACTGCAGAGAATTGCTTCATTTATTGTTTTTATGTTTATGAGTTTCTTAATTTCTCTTCTTGGATAACAGTCTGTTCCATAGGCATAAGCTTCAAGCTCGATGTCTTCTCCGGCTATAAGTTCCTCTATTACGTGAGCTCCACCATATTCAAATTTTCCTGGATAAACTTCGTTTCTTGGATCATTTTCAGGAAGTGCTGTAGCTCCAATGTAAAGGTCAACAGCTGCTATTCCTCCGTAAGCAGGAACTCCATTAAGGTAAATTTCTTCCATTTTCATACGAGGCTTTGTGTGTCCAACGTTTAAAAATGCTCCAGAAGAACACATTGCGCCAAAAGTACCTGTTGTAACTACGTCAACTTCTTCTGCTGCTTTTACCACACCGAGCTCTTCAACTATCTCTATCATTTCTTCAGCAGTAACAACTACTGCCTCACCTTTCCTAATTTTTTCGTTTATCTCTTCATAAGTTTTATTTACCTTAAACTGTTGCTTCATTTTTCTTCTCCTCAGTCTATTCCTTTAAATTTGAATTAACTATTGACTATCAAATATTTATTGGTTCCCCAATTAGGTCAACACTACTTGCTAAGGCTGTAATTTCTGCTTTAACAATTTCTCCAGGTTTGAAATTACCTTTTAGGTAAACTATTCCATCTATCTCGTAAGCATTTTTGTAGCTTCTTGCTTCAACAAATCCGGGCATTTCTTCTGAAGGTGAATCAACAATTAAATCAAATTCTTTTCCTAGTAACTGCATTTGCTTCTTTTCATAAATTGAATACTGAACTTCTTCGATTAAGTTAAGTCTTGATTCTTTTACCTCATCAGGAATGTCTCCCAGTTTATAGGCTGCTGTATCTTCTTCTCTTGAATACTTAAAAAAACCTGCCCAGTCAAACTCAATATCCTTAATGAAGGATAAGAGCTCTTCAAATTCCCTTTCTCCTTCGGTGGGAAATCCAATAATAAAGGTGGTTCTTAGCGTAATGTCAGGTATTCTGTTTCTTAACTTATCAATTAAGACTTCTGCATCTTTTCTTGTGTATTTCCTTCCCATAGAAGCCAAAACTTTGTTGTTAATGTGCTGAAAAGGAACGTCAAAGTACTTTAGTACTTTTTCTGAATTTGCCACAAAATCAATGAGAGAATCAGAAATGTGAGAAGGATAAGTGTACATTAATCTTATCCAATCTATTCCTTCAATTTTTTCAAGCTTTTCAAGTAATTTAACAAGTCCTTCTTTTTCTCCCTTATCGTATAGGTAAGCAGTTGTATCCTGAGCTATGACGTAGAGCTCCTTTACTCCCTTATCTGCAAGCCTTTTAGCCTCTTCAACGGCTTCTTCTATCGGTCTGCTTTTAAGTTTTCCTCTAATGAGTGGAATTGCACAGTAGGTGCAAGCATTGGAGCAACCTTCTGAGATTTTCAGATAAGCAATGTGAGGAGGAGTAAGGATTTCCCTTAATAGATAAGGTTTTTGGACCGCAATCTTCTGGTTTAGAATCTTTTCAACGCTTTTCTCTATTTCGTCAACTCCGATGAAGACATCAACTTCAGGGAGCTCCCTTTTTAGTTCCTCTTTGTATCTTTGATATAAACAGCCTGCGACTACAACTTTTTTCTCAGGACTTTCCTTTTTTTCCTCAATTGCATTAAGAATTTCGTCTATTGATTCTTCCTTCGCTGGTTGAATAAAACCACAAGTATTTACGATTATTATGTCAGCGTCTTTTAAATTATCAACAAAAACAACGTTACCAGTTGCCTTAAGAAGTCCAACAATATTTTCCGTATCAACCAAATTTTTAGGACATCCAAGACTAATTACAGCAATCTTTTTCACAGAGCAACCTCTTAAAAAACTTTTATTTTTTCTTCATCAATAATCTTACCAGCTTTTTGGATCCATTTAACTCCTTTTTCTTTAAGTTTATCTATGAGTTCATCTGCCTTTTCTTCTGGAACTGCTATTAAAAGTCCTCCGGAAGTTTGAGGATCGTAAAGGAGCATCTTCTCATCATCATCAACAGATTCAGAAAATTCGACAAAATCACCTACATAGTCAATATTCTCATAAGTAGCTGCTGGAAGAAGTCCCATAGAGGTATACTCTTTTGCACCTTTTAGAAAGAGTAAGTTTTCTGTGTAAATCTCAGCGCCAACTTTACTATACTTTATCATTTCGTATAAGTGTCCCAAGAATCCAAAACCTGTTATATCTGTACAAGCACTTACTCCAACTTCTACCATAGCTTCTGAGGCATACTTGTTAAGAGTTGTCATTACATTTGATACTTCTTCTACCTCTTCTTCTTTTGCTATGTCTGCCTTTATTGCAGTTGTAAGAACACCAATTCCAAGAGGTTTTGTGTAGATAAGGACATCATTAGGTTTTGCAGTTGAATTTTTGATGATTTTTTCTGGATGGACGATTCCTGTAACTGCTAAACCGTACTTTGTCTCAAGATCATCGACTGTATGTCCACCAATTAGGGAAACTTCAGCTTCCTTGAGTTTATCTGCTCCACCTTCAAGGATTTTTGATAAATATCCCATGGGTACCTTACAACTTGCGAACATAACAAGATTTATTGCAGTTACTGGTTTTCCTCCCATTGCGTAAACATCTGAAAGTGCATTGGCAACGGCTATCTGACCGTAAACAAAGGGGTCATCTACCACCGGCGTAATGAAATCTGCAGTTTGAACAAGAGCAATATCTTCTGTTAACTTATAAACACCGGCATCTTCTGCTGTTTCTATTCCAATTAAAACATTTTTATCCCTTGGTACATTGAGATTTTTTAAAACTTTCTCAAGCCCGACCGGGCTCAATTTTGCCCCTCAGCCAGAAGCTCTAACAGTTGTTGTTAGTTTAAACTTTTCCATGTCTAACCTCTGTAAAGTTTTAAGATACCTAGAATTTAAAGGAATTTACCTATATTTTAATCCTTAAAAAATTTAAAGGAGTAGAATTTGGAAAGGACTAAATTTCAAAAGTCTCTTGAAATAACAGCTTCTATAACCGGTATTGTTGCTCTTTTGATTACTGCTGTTGGTTTCCCACAAGTTGGTTTTCCTGTTGCTCTGATAGCTTCTGTTCTTTATGCAACTTACGGATATTTAACAAAGCAGTATGGAATTATGGTGAGTTCTATAATCTATGGAATTGTTGAAATTGTAGGTATAATCAGATGGGTCTTTTTGGGGGAAACTGGATAATGGATAAGAGATTGAAAATTCTTCTTTCAAACGATGATGGTATAAGGTCAGAAGGGTTAAGAATTTTATACGAAAAGCTTTCTGAATTTGCAGATGTTATTGTTGTAGCTCCAGACAGAGAAAAAAGTGCTGTTGGAAGGGCTTTGACTCTACATAGACCTTTAAGATGTGAGAAAGTGGATGAAAACTGGTATGCTGTTGATGGAACTCCTACAAGCTGTGTTTATATAGGTGTTCATGCAATAATGAAAGGTCAAAAGCCTGATATGATTATCGGTGGAATTAATAAAGGACCTAATCTTGGAGAGGATATCACATATTCAGGAACTGTTTCAGTAGCAATGGAAGGAGTTTTGCTTGGAATTCCGTCTATAGCATTTTCGCTTGCTGCTTTTAAAAACTTTCACTGGGATTCTGCTGGAGAGTGGGCAAAGAAAATTGTTTTAAAGGCTTACGAACAAGGAATTCCTGAAAATTGCTGCCTTAACGTTAATATTCCAAATCTTCCATACAAGGAAATAAAGGGAATAAAAATTACAAGACAGGGTAGAAAGGCTTATACCGAAAAACTTGAAGCAAGAAAGGATCCTTGGGGAAGAGTTTATTACTGGATTGGCGGTGAAGAACCTAACTGGAAGACAGAACCTGGTACAGATTACTGGGCTATAAAAAATGGCTACATTTCTATAACACCAATTCATCTTGATCTTACAGATTATAGAGCTCTTTCTTTGCTTCAAAACTATAGTTGGTAGGTGAAATGGAAATTCTTTCTTTACAGTATTGGCAAGATTTTGCTTTAAAGTACGGGATTTATGGACTTGCGTTTAATGCTTTTATTGAAGCTATTTTCTTTCCTATACCTCCTGACGTTCTTTTAATTACGCTCTGCGTAGCAGATCCGCAGAATGCTTTTCTCTACGCTTTCATAGCTACTCTTTTTTCTTCTTTTGGAGGTGTTGGGGGCTATTATCTTGGGTATTTTGGTGGAAAACCTTTAGCTTTTAAGCTGTTTGGTGAGGATAAGGTTAAAAAAGTTCATAGACTCTATGAGTCATACGAAGGTTTAATTGTTCTTCTTGCTGGTTTTACTCCTATTCCTTATAAAGTTTTTACTGTGACTTCTGGAATTCTTTTTGCAAGCTTAAAGAAGTTAATAGTTTTTTCGATTATTGGAAGAGGTTTGAGATTTTTCTCAGAAGCAGCTCTTTTTTACTTTTATGGAGCTCAAGTAAAGCATTTTGTTCTTCACAATCTAAACATTCTTTTTACTGTAGTAGGTGTGTTCTTAATTATTGGATTTCTTGTTTATAGAAGATATAAAAAGGGTAGATTGCCATGAGCAGAAGAAGATTTTTTAAACTACTTGCTGATTCTGTTGCAAGGGCTGCTGCCGAATTTACATATGAGGTATCTAAGCCTAACAAAGAATTTATAAGACCGCCTGGAAGTCTTGATGAGGATACTTTTGTTTCACTCTGTGATAAGTGTGGAAAATGTGTTGAAGCCTGTCAAACAGGAGTTCTTGATAAAGTGAAAGGGATGAATCCAATAGTTCTTGATACTCCTTTTATGAATTTTGAAAATAACTTTTGCGAAATGTGTTATTCCTGTATTAATGTCTGTCCTTCAGGAGCATTGAAGAAAGAAAATCTCCAAAAGTTTAAATATGTAGCACGACTAGATAAGAGTAAGTGTGTTGCATTTCAAAGTGTATTTTGTCAAACTTGTTATTGGTCGTGTCCTCAAATGGATAAAGCTATAACTCTAATAGACTTTACACATCCAGAGTTTCATGAAAAACATTGTCTTGGTTGTGGTAGATGTATTCATGCATGTCCGACAACTCCAAAATCTATAAAACTGGTTAAAGTAAAGGTAGATGAAGGTAGTTAAAGTACAAGATGTTTTAAAACAGTTAAAGACAGGGAAACTTCCTTTTAAAAAAGTTTTAATTCATGGAGAGGAAGCTTACCTTACTGAGCAGTTTTTAAAGAAAGTTTCTGAAGTAATAGATATCGAAAAGTTTTACGTTGATGAAAATATCGATAGTTTTTTCAACTTTACAGGGACTTCTCTTTTTGGAAAATCGCCGGTTCCAGTGGTTTTGAACGTAGAAAGACTAAACGAAGTTTTAAGAAAGAAAGTAGACAAGGAAAGGTTTTTAAATACTATTAAAACTTTTGATGAGTTTATTCTTGTTTCTATGGAAGAACTTGACTATAAGAAGCTTAAAAGTGAGTTATTTTCGGCAATCCAAAAATTTATTGATGCTACTGTTGTTTCTGAAAGGTATTCAGAAAAAGCAATCTATTCACTGCTTAAGAAGAAGTTTGATTCTGCTGGGAAAAAAATAACTCCAGAAGTTTTAAAACTTATAGTTGAGACTGTTGGGACAGATTTAAGGGAACTTCGAAACGAAACAGATAAACTAATTTTGTATCCGGACGAACTTACTCCCGAATCTGTAAAGCTTCTCCTCTTTTCAAGTGGTAAAGTAAATGTCTTTGAACTGATTTTTCCTCTGCTTGAGGGAAATAGGAGAAAATTCTTAGAACAAGTAGAGATTCTTCTTAATTGTGGTGGAGAGCCTTTATCCATTATAGGACTTTTACAAACTCAGCTAAGACAAATCATAAGTTTAGCAAATGGAATTCAGGTAAAACTTCCAAGAGAAGTTTTACAAAAATATAAAGCTATTTTGCAAAAGAAAAAACTTTTAGAGCTCCTTTTCCTTTTAAAAACACTTCACGAAAAAGAATTTGCTGTAAAAAGAGGAGAAGTTTCTGGAGAGGATGCTCTTAAGTCAATTGTATTTTCCTATTAATATGAGTAGATTATAACATTGCATTAACGCTAACAAATTAGAGAAAGGAGGTTATATGCAAACACTTCTTTACTTCATTATAGCTTTGGGAGTTCTTATTTTTGTTCATGAGCTCGGTCATTTTCTTGCAGCAAGATTTTTCAAAGTTAAAGTAGAAACTTTTTCTATTGGTTTTGGACCTAAACTTTTTAAGTTTAACTGCTTGGATACAGAGTTCACAATTAGTCTTATTCCTCTTGGCGGATACGTAAAAATGTCAGGAGAAAATCCAGACGAACCTGCAAAAAATCCTTATGACTTTTATGCTAAACCTCCATGGCAGAGAATAATTATTGCACTTGCTGGACCTATAATGAATCTTGTTCTTGCAATTGCTTTTTTTGCTTTTACGTTTTCTATAGGCCGTTACGTTCCTACATATCAACTTGAAATGGCAAAGGTTGGGACAGTTCTTTCAGAAAAAATTCCTCTAAAACCTGGGGATGTAATAATCTCTGCTGGCGGAGAACCTGTAAAAAACTGGAAAGACTTTACACAGATTGTAGCTCTTAATCCAAATAAAGATTTACTTCTTAAAGTAAAAAGAAATGGAGAAGTTTTGGATTTAAAAGTTCATACAGGAGTTGAGGAGAAAAATGGGATTGGTACTCTTGATGTTGTTCCTGCTATAAAGCCAATAATTGGAAAGGTTGTTTCCGGTTCACCTGCTGAAAAAGCAGGACTTAAGCCGGGAGATATAATTCTTTCAATTAACGGAAAAGACATAGTGAGCTGGGAACAAGTTGTAAAAATAATTGGTAAAAGTGATGGAAAACCTTTGAAAATTTTGGTTCTTAGAAAAGATAAAAGGGTTGTAGTTTCTGTTACTCCTCAGTTTAACGACAAATTTAAACGTTATACCATTGGTATTGTTCCAAAAATGGACATGACATTTGTTAAATATCCTTTTATAGAGGCAATAAAGAAAGGAGTTGAAGAATTTAAAGCAGAAACTTCCCTTTTCTTTGCATTTCTCTATAAGCTAATAACAGGACAGGCTTCTATGAAGAGTCTTGGTGGTCCTATAATGATTGCTGAAGTTGCAGGAAAGGCAGCAGAAGCTGGTATGTCAAATTTCCTCTATTTTATGGGTTTTATAAGTCTTCAGCTTGGTTATTTTAACCTTCTTCCTCTTCCAGTTCTTGATGGTGGACTTATCTTGATGTTTCTTATAGAAATGATAAGGAGAAGACCTCTTTCAATGGAATTTAGGGAAAGATTTCAACAGGTTGGATTTGCAATCCTTGCGTTTCTTATGATTATTGTTTTCTACAACGATATAATGAGATTGTTAAATTAAGAAATTTCAAGAAGGGGAATATGAGCAAGAAGGAACGTTTAGATAAACTTCTTGTAGAAAAGGGACTGGTAAAGAGTAGAGAAAGGGCAAAAGCTCTCATAATGGCTGGAAAGGTTTTGGTAAACGGGCAAGTAGTTGATAAGGCTGGGGCGTCGGTTCTTCCCGACGCTGTTATAGAAATTAAAGGGGATGATATTCCTTACGTTTCAAGAGGTGGTTTAAAACTTGAAACTGCTATAAAAGAGTTTGAACTCAAAGTAGAAGGTTTTACTTGTCTTGACATTGGAGCATCCACCGGTGGATTTACCGATTGTCTCTTGCAGCACGGAGCTAAAAAAGTTTACGCTGTGGATGTTGGAAAAGGCCAGCTTGACTGGAAACTGAGGAACGATCCAAGGGTAATTTCAATTGAACAGTTTAATGCAAGGTATTTAACAGAAAAAGAAATACCTGAAAAGGTTGATCTGATAGTTATTGATGTTTCTTTTATTTCACTTACAAAGATTTTGCCTGTAGTAAAGCAGTTTTTAAAGTCAGAAGGGAAAATTGTTGCTTTAATAAAACCACAGTTTGAGTTAACTAAAAAAGAGGTTGATAGAGGAAAAGGGGTAATAAGAAATTCGGAGCTTCATAAAAAAGCAATAGAAAAAATTTTGAACTTTTCACGGGAAATTGGACTTTATCCTGAGAATCTGACTCTTTCAAAACCAAGAGGTCCGAAAGGTAATAAAGAGTTTTTGGTTCTGCTTTCACAAATCATGGAAGATGATAAAGTGAAAGAAGAGGACATTCTTGGTGTTGTGAGCAAAGAAGATTAATAAACAACCTTTGTAGGTTGTTTTTCTAAGAGAGCTCTAAATTTCCTGTAGAACATTAAAGTATTATGAAAACCTCTTCGTTTGTTTCTATTACTTCCTCTAAATATAACAACATCTATACCCAACTTAGAGCATATTTCACAGCTACACTCCTTCCAGACTCTACTTTCAAGGAGCTCTTTGTAAAGTTTTGAGTATTTTTCCTCTTTAAAGTCATCTCTAAAAAAAAGTTTATCGTAATTCATAATTTCTTCTAAGAGGCAATCAACTTCCTTTAAAGTACCTTTATCGTAATCTCTCAAACCTTTAAGAATTTTCTGTTCCATTTTTTCGATAGCAGGAAAGCTTAATCCAGAGCTCAGTATCTTTTTTCGAAGTCTTATGTTATGGCAGTCAGGGACTCTTATAGAAGCGTACCATTTGCCATCTACTCCTAAGTAATTTTGAGCAGCTCTAAGCCAAGCCTTTCTGTAGTAAGAAGCACTATCAAAACTGTAGATGTTGTACTTTATCATTTTTGTTAAGAGCTCTTCTCTCAAAACTCCAAGCAGATGAATCTTTATTTTCTCTGTATCAAATTCTTTATAGAGTCTATCAAGGAGCTCTGATATAAACTCTGTTTTTCTTGGAACAAGTCCGCCAATTGCTAAGTACTCATATCCATAGTCTATGAGTTTTTTAGCGCTGTCTAAGTAAGTTTCTATTGTATAGCCTTGAACGGCTCCAACGGGAATAAAGTTTTTTCCCTTTGATAACTTCAGGAAATTCCAGGCGTTTTCTATGCTCGTTTGTCTTCTAAGTTCTAATTCTTTTTCAGAAAGAAAAAGTTTTATCTTATCCTTAGATTCCTTAGCTTCTTTGAAAGAAAAGAGTTTTACTTTTTCTTTTTCTACAACAATAGTTTCAGAACAGATGTGATCAACAGAAATTCCGTAGTCAAACTTTAAACTTTCGTAATGATAAATAGCTTCTTCTACAGAAATTTTAGGTTCTTTTTCATTAACGTAAGTAAAAGCTCCACAGTCTCCAATTACTGGAAAGTTTTCCGGAACTCTCAGATACTTTTTGATATTTTGATATCCCCTAATTGAAGGTTTACCATTTCTCTTTATTAGCTTAAGCTTTAATTTAAACATCCCAAGACTAACGAGAATACCGTCGTAAGGAGTAGTCTCTAAAAGTTCATGAGCAAATATAGAGTTTTTAAATCCACCTTTTGAATAGGTATCACTTATAGGGTCAAAATCGGCGTGAACCCAATCTTCCCAGTATGGTAAAAAGTATTTCATTTTATCGACTCGCTTTTGAAAGCTCTAGAAAAATTAGAAGACGATTATATCACTTGCTCTTCTTTAAGTGATAGAAATTTTGGACAGTCCCATCTAAAATCGCACTGTTTACAGGTATTTTTATCTATGTTTTTCGGAAGTCTCCAGTTATTTGTCTTCTGGGATTCTTCTATTTCTTCCACTATTTTTTTGAATTCTTCTATAAAGTTTTCAACTTCATTCTGAATTTCTTCTTTCCGGAAGTCAATAATGAAATGGGCTTTTTCTAAATTTCCTTTAAGGAGCTCGTTCATAAAGTAAAGGACTGCTTTATCTGGAAATGTTCCAGTTTTTTCCTTAGAAAGAAAACCGTAAACGTACATCTGTTTTTTGTACCTATTTAGTTTTTCTCTTCCATAAGGGGTTGTTTCATCGGGTTTTTCCATTCCTTTGTAGTCCCATATCTCTATTTTTTCTCCTTCTGTTCTAAGGACGTCAATTATTCCGTAAAGGATAAAGTTGTCAAGTTCCTTTATGAGACGGAGCTCTGCTTCAATTATAGACTTAAAAAACTCTTCTCCTTCAATGCTACAGAACTTTTGAAGAACTTTTATAGCACTTTCTTTGACCTTTTTGTTTGTAGCTTTTACCCCTTCTGCCTCCATTGATTTTTCTATTAGGTAGAAAATCCTCTCTATCTCTTCATCGTTTACGACCCTTCCTGTTTTTAGAAAGAACAGATGAGCTCTTTTTAAGAATCTATGAATGATACTTCCATACCATTCCTGCGTGGGATTTGAGGGAGCATAGCCGAGAAATTTGTAAAAGCCATACTGTCTTGGGCAGATAGAGTAAGAAATTATATCTCCTGTAATTGTGTATCTATTTTTTATTCTTTTTTCCTTCTGAGTAAGGGGAACTTCCCTTTCTCTTACAAATTCCGAAAGTCCATCAAGAAGTCTTTTTATTTTTGGGTCTTTCGTCATCTTTTATTTTCCTCTGAAATTTTTTAGAGAATGTTTTGTGCCAATTAAGATTAAATCCCGGAAATGCAGCTGTTTTCCATGGTCTTCTATCACTATAAGGTTCAACTTCTTTCTTTTTGAGAATTATGAGGCAGTATTGAGCCCTTGAGTAAGCTACATAAAACTTCCTTACAGCATCTAAGGTGTTTCTTTCCCAGCTAAATCCTTTTGTGTAATTTTTAAGGAACCTTTCAAAGAGTTCTTCCATTTTTCCAAGTTTCCAGTCTCCAGAGATGTTGTCAAGATCTCCAACGATAACGATTGGGAACTCAAGTCCCTTTGACTGATGGATTGTCATTATCGGAAACATATCTTGAGGAACTTCTTTTACTTCCTGAAGGTCTGCACTTTTAGTTGACAGAATAAAAAGAAAAGTTCTGAAGAACTCTGAGATTAAAGAATTTCTTTCTTCCACCATCTGTGAAAATGATGAAATGAGCTGACTCAACCTTGCAAGATTTGCAGAGGTTAAGATGTTCTCTTTAAAACTTTTGAGTGGTTCATAGGATAGAAGCTGGTAAAAGAGTTCCAAAATATTGAGATTTTCCGGGTTGATGGTAGAAGAGAGTTCTTTTACTTTCTTTTTTAACTCTTCTGAGCTTTCTCTTTCAAATGTTTCTTTCCAGAAGGAGATGGTCTCTTTCAAGCTGTTTGGAATATTAGATTCTTCTGGAAGGATATTAAGGAGAGCTCCAAGCATTACGCCAATTTCTTTTTGGTAAATAAGGGATTTTGCTCTTGGGTTGTAAACGGGAATTCCTTTTTTCTCGAAAGTTTGTCTAATTTCTCCTGCAAATTTGTCTTCTCGTGTGCTCGGGAGTAAAAGAACAACATCAGAGTATTTAGAAATAATACCTCTACTTTTTAGTTCCTTTACGAGATAGTAGCACTTTTCTGCCAGTTCTTCTTCATCTCCCTCTATCTCTATTACGGAGTTTTCTGTTGTTTTATAGACCTCAATTCCTGAAGAAAAGAGGATTTTTTTCTCAATAGAGAGTTTCTTCCATGCAGATTTATAATCGCTGTACTCTTTGTGTTTCTTCAGGAAATAGTTTATAAAGGCTACTATCTGTTTGTCCGATCTATAGTTTTTAAGGAGTTCTACTCTAACTGCTTTTTCACCTAAAATATCTTTACATGACTTTTCAAAGTTTATAAAGCAGTCAACGACGGCTCCTCTAAAACGGTAGAGAGACTGATTGTCATCTCCAACAACCGTAAGGTTTTTACTTCTCTTGGCTAAGGTAAAGTAGATTTTTTCGTCTAAGGGATTTGTGTCTTGATATTCATCAACTAAAATATATCTAATTCCTGGAAAGTATTCTGTGCCATCACCTTCAATGAAAAGTTTACTTTCTTCTGAATTTGAATTTAAAAACTGAAGAAAAAGCCATTCTATATGTGTATAGTCTATGTAATTTTCTTTTGCAAGTAAATCAGTATATTTCCTGTAAAGTTTACCAGCGATCAAGCGAACTCTACTATTATTATCATAGCCTTTTTCTTTTACTAACTTTTTTGAGAGAATAAGATTTTGTGGAATAAAGTCAAACAGGAAAGAGAGAAGGGAAAGCCTATCATGTAGAAGTTCCTCCTCACTTTTCTCTTTGGTTTTCTCTTCATCCTCAAAAAAACTAAAAAATGATAAAAGCTTGGGAGATTTTATGATTCTGCAAAAGTTCTTGAATATGAAGATTTCTCTTTCAAAATCTCCAAGGAGTCTGTATTTTTCAAATTTACTGTACTGGAATTCGTCCATTATTCTTATGGCTAAGGAATGGAGAGTTCCGGAGTAGATATCGTAGGGTTCAAAAGAGAGTTCCGGATGTTTTTCTTTTAGAGCTCCTGCATAGTTTACAAATCTTGAAAGGAATTCTTCGGATGCTTTTCTTGTAAAAGTAACTAAAAATATGGATTTTGGATTTACTCCTTTTACAGTTATCAGATACAGAGCTTTAAGGACTAAAACCTCCGTTTTACCAGAACCTGGACCGGCAATAATTTTGAGAGGACCTTTTGTATAAATTATCGCTTCTTTCTGTTTATCATTTAATTTTTTTTCAGAAAATTTCTCAACTGACAAAAAGAACTCTTCCGATGACAACATATTTAAAAATTCCCCCACGGTCTTATCTTTCCCCGTATTCTTCCAAAATATCTGCTAACTTTCCTATATCTCCCATATTTCCGTAACCAAAAACTATTAACTCTTTTCCGAGCTCTTTAGCAACTTCAGAAATACAGTCTAAGTAGGTTTTCCGAGCTCCACCCCTATAGTATATGATAACGTCAAAGTCTTTCAGTTTAGACAGTATCTTTTCTTTCAGTTCTTCGCACTTTTCATCTGTCATAACTGCGTTGTAAGGTTCTATAACCTCATCAGCACTTATAAGACCATACTTTGCACTGATAATAAAAAATGGAAGATTTAGTTCTTTTGAACGTCTATAAAGGTGTCTTACTCTTGCAGACTTATATAGCTTCCACGCTTTTTGTGGAGTTTCTTCTTTTTTATTTCCGCAAGCTGTTACAAGAGCTATTCTTTTTCTTAACAAGCTCTGTAATCCTCCTGAGCTTAAATTTAAGTTTCTCTGGAAGTTCTTTCAAGGAACTTTCTTCCAGTCCCATCGGTATCCACAAAACTGCATCAAGTCTTATTTGAGGTATTCTAGATTTTTCGGAAAGCTTTTTCCAAAAGTTTTTATCAGAACTTATTTTTGAAAGTCTTGAATCTATTGGAATTGCTATTTCTTCCAGTTTCTCTGGATTTTTACCAAATGCTATACGGTAGCCGTACATAAACATCTTTGCAGCAAAGACAACTGTTTTGCTGTCTATTTTCTGATTGAGGCACTTTGAAAGTTCTTTCACTAGAATTGTTAAATCTTTACCCAGATCCGTTAGAGAGTAGTTTGAAAAGAGTTTTTTAACACATTTTATAACCTTATGTAATCTTTTAAGTTTTGCATTTAAGAACCGCTTGTTGTTAGTCTTAATAAACTCTTCAAATCTTTCGATTTCAGGACTTTCTGAGAAAAATTCTGAAAAGGTTTCCCAATACTTTTCTCCCTTCATTTGAAGCTGATAGGACATAAGCGCGTTGATTACGACAAGTTTAAGGAAATCTTGCGGATTCTTTATTTCTTTATGAAGTTTCTCAAGTGCTTTGTACTGTCTATCAAATGATTCAAGCTTTTCTATATCTTCTTTTGAGAATTCTTTTAAGACTTTTAGCAAGTTTTCCATAATTGCTCCTTTTGAAATTCTGGAATATATAATAGTTTAACCTTTAGGAGATTGGAAAATGAAACTACATCCTGTTTTGGTTCTTGACAGAACCTATACTCCTGTTTCCATTTTTTCCCACAAGAAAGCTTTTATTCTTGACCTTCTTAATAAATGTGAAGTCCTGCAGTATTATAAAAGTATAAAACTTTCTTCTCCAACTATGGACTATCCAGCTCCTCTTGTTATCAGAATTCCCGTCCTTTTAAGACACTGGCAGTCGCCTACTCCAACAAGAAGAGCTGTTTTTATAAGAGATAATTTTACTTGTGCTTATTGTGGGAAAATTGTAAAGGATAACAATGCTACTATTGACCATGTTCTTCCAAAAAGTCGTGGTGGAACATGGAGCTGGACAAATCTTGTGACTTGTTGTAATGAATGCAATCAGAAAAAAGGAAATAGACTTCCAGAGGAAGCAGGGATGCCATTACTTTACAAACCTAAGAGACCTTCAAGTTTTCAGATAGCTTTGAACAGGTGGAGAAACAAAATAAACAGAGAATTTTTAGAGGCACTCTCTCTTTATGGAATAATTGTTGATAAAAAAAAGCTCCCCGAAGGGAGCCGTTAATTATCTTTCTATCCAGTAGTTTGGAGCTTCTTTGGTAATTATGACATCGTGAACGTGGGATTCTTTTAGACCTGCTGAAGTAATCTTTACAAACCTTGCTTTCTTTCTCATTTCCTCAATGTTAGCTGCTCCGCAGTAACCCATTCCAGCTCTAAGTCCACCTACAAGTTGGTGAATAGTATCGGCAAGAGGACCTCTATATGGAACCATTCCCTCAATACCTTCTGGAACAAGCTTTTTCTCTTCAACTTCAGATTGGAAATACCTATCCTTACTACCTCTCTTCATTGCTCCAAGTGATCCCATACCTCTGTAAACTTTATAGCTTCTTCCTTGATAAAGTACGAGCTCTCCTGGACTTTCCTTTGTTCCAGCAAAAAGACTTCCAATCATTACAGCTCTTGCGCCAGCTCCAATTGCTTTTGCAATATCACCTGAGAATTTGATTCCACCGTCTGCAATGATTGAGATATCATACTTATCGGCAACTTCAGCGCACTGAGCAACTGCTGTAAGTTGTGGAACTCCTACACCAGCCACAACTCTTGTTGTACAAATAGAACCGGGGCCAATTCCTACTTTTACTGCGTCAGCTCCTGCCTTTATAAGAGCTTCTGTACCTTCAGGAGTAGCAACGTTTCCGGCAATTACGTCAACATCAGAATAAAGACCTTTTATTTTTTCTACCATTTCTATGACGCCTTTTGAATGTCCGTGTGCAGTGTCAATAACAATTACATCAACACCTGCTTCAATAAGAGCTTCTGCTCTTTTAAACCCTTCAGGACCAACACCAATGGCAGCACCTACCATTAAGCGGCCAAGGTCGTCTTTACATGCATTAGGATACTTTTCTTTTTTCTCAATGTCTTTAATTGTTATAAGTCCTTTAAGATAACCGTTTTCATCAACTACAGGCAATTTTTCTATTTTGTACTTATGAAGGATTTCTTTTGCTTCTTCAAGGGTTGTTCCTACAGGTACAGTCTTAAGGTTTTCTTTTGTCATTACTTCTTTGATTTTTTTGGTGTAGTCTTTTACAAATCTGATATCTCTATTTGTAATAATTCCAAGAAGTTTTCCGTTTTCGTCTGTTACAGGTAGACCAGAAATTTTGTACTTTCTCATTAAACCTTCTGCATCAGCTATTGTTTGATCAGGAGAAACTGTAACTGGCTTGACGATCATTCCACTTTCGGATCTTTTAACTCTGTCAACTTCTTCTGCTTGTTCTTCAATAGACAGGTTCTTGTGAATGATTCCTATTCCACCTTCTCTTGCGATAGCAATAGCAAGTTCAGCTTCTGTAACAGTGTCCATTGCAGCGCTCATTATTGGTATGTTTAGTGTGATTTTCTTGGTGAGCTTTGTCCTTACATCAACTTGAGTTGGAAGAACCTCAGAGTAGTTTGGAACTAATAAAACATCATCAAAAGTGAGGGCTTCCTTTATACCTTTTTCGAGCATATTTTCCTCCATGAAAGCTTTTTGAAATTATAGGTTTCAGATAAACTAAAGGCAACTTGTTTGATAGAATTGCGCAAATTAAAGGAGGCAATTGTGGCAGAAGGGAAAAAGCTTTGGGGTGGAAGGTTTAAAGAGTCTACAGATGAGTTAGTTGAGAAATTCACAGAGTCTGTTTCTTACGATAAAAGACTTGCACCTTTTGACATAGCTGGAAGTATTGCTCATGTCAAAATGCTTGAAAAACAAGGAATTTTAAAAAAAGAGGAAGCAGAAAAAATTATTGAGGGTTTAAATGAGATTCTTGAGGAAATTGAAAGGGGAAGTTTTGAGTGGAAGACAGAGCTTGAAGATGTCCACATGAATGTAGAGAAAAGGCTAACGGAGAAAATAGGTTCTGTTGGAGGAAAACTTCATACAGGAAGATCAAGGAATGACCAAGTTGCAACAGATGTAAGGCTTTACGTAAGACATGAAATAGAAGAAATTTTAAAGCTTCTTGAAAAATTAAGGAAAGCCTTTGTAAAACAGGCTGAAGAAAACTTAGACGTTGTTATGCCTGGGTATACTCATCTTCAAATTGCACAGCCAGTTCTTTATGCTCACCACATGCTTGCTTACTACCATATGTTTAAAAGGGATGCTGAAAGGTTCAAAGATACTCTAAAAAGAGTTAACATTTCGCCTTTAGGTTCTGCTGCACTTGCGGGTACAAGTTATCCGTTGGATAGAGAGTTTACTGCTAAACTGCTTGGTTTTACTGATGTAACAAGAAACAGTATGGATGCTGTTAGTGACAGAGACTTTATTGCTGAAACGATTTTTAACTGTGCGATGGTTATGATGCATCTTTCAAGGCTTTCTGAAGAACTTGTTTTGTGGTCAACAGAAGAATTTGGATTTATAGAGCTCCCGGATGCTTTTTGTACAGGTAGTTCAATTATGCCTCAAAAGAAGAATCCTGATGTTTCAGAGCTCACTCGTGGTAAAACAGGAAGAGTATATGGAGATTTGATGGCAATTTTGACAATTCTTAAAGGACTTCCTTTAACCTACAATAGAGATTTGCAAGAAGATAAAGAACCTCTATTTGATGCAATAGATACAGTAAAGCTTGCTCTTAAAGTTAACGCAAAAATTGTAGGAGGAATGAAACCAAGAAAAGAAAGGATGAAAGAGCAAGCTAAAAAAGGTTTTTCTCTTGCAACTGATGTAGCTGACTATCTTGCTAAAAAAGGAGTTCCATTTAGAGAGGCTCATAGAATAGTTGGAGAGCTTGTGGCTTATTGCCTTAACAAAGGAAAGAGTCTTGAAAACTTAACGCTTGAAGAGTTCAAACAGTTTTCGGATAAATTTAATGAAGATGTTCTTTCGCTTATGAGTGTGGAAGGTTCTGTTAACAGCAGGAATATAATAGGT
This sequence comes from Desulfurobacterium thermolithotrophum DSM 11699, assembly GCF_000191045.1. Classification (NCBI taxonomy): domain Bacteria; kingdom Pseudomonadati; phylum Aquificota; class Aquificia; order Desulfurobacteriales; family Desulfurobacteriaceae; genus Desulfurobacterium; species Desulfurobacterium thermolithotrophum. Next base: position 1,515,833 of record NC_015185.1, on the reverse strand, counting down.
GGGACTGCCAAGGAACAGGTTTTATCCGAGATAAGGAAGATTAAAGAGGAAGAAGGATTTTAAAGGATTTTAGGAGGTCTAAAAATGATTAGATTTGAACCAACGTTTTTCTTAGAAAGAAATAGAGATATTGACGAAGTTACGCTAAGAGCAATTGCTAGAGAAGTTAGAAAGGACATTTTAAAAATGACTTCTGCCGTGAATTCAGGTCATCCTGGTGGTGCAATGTCTGCCACAGATGTAATTGTTACCCTCTACTACTACAAAATGAGACACAATCCCGAAAATCCAAAGTGGGAAAAGAGAGACAGGTTTGTTCTTTCAAAAGGTCATGTTTGTCCTGCACTTTATTCAGTTCTTGCAAGAACTGGATATTTTCCTCTTGAAAAACTAAATGAGTTCAGAAAACTTGACGGAGATCTTCAGGGACATCCGGATATGAATAAGACTCCTGGAGTTGAGATAAACACAGGATCTCTTGGACATGGAATTGGTGCTGCTGTTGGAATGGCGCTTGGATTAAAGCTTAGCAAGCTTGATAGTAAAGTGTACTGCATGATTGGTGATGGAGAAGCACAAGAGGGAAGTGTTTGGGAAGCAACAATGGCAGCATCTCACTATAACCTTGATAATCTCTGTGTAATTCTTGATAACAACAATCTTCAAATTGATGGTCCAGTTGATGAAGTTATGTCAATATATCCTGCAATGGAAAAGTGGAAGGCTTTTGGTTGGCATGTCATAGAAATAAACGGTCACGATTTTGAAGAAATAAAGAGAGCTCTTGACGAAGCAGATACGGTAAAGTACAAACCAACAATGATTGTTGCTAAAACTGTTAAAGGCAAGGGTGTTTCCTTTATGGAAAACAGAGCTGAGTGGCATGGAAAAGCTCTACCACCAGACTTACTCAAGGAAGCTTTAAAAGAACTTGGAGGGATTGTATAACCTTGGAGGAAGGAGTAGTGTTTCTTGTCTATACAGATGAAAGTGGAAAGGAGCTTAAGAAAAATGAAGAAGGTTTTTACCGTGATGGTCCTTGTTTTCTTTATGGAGGACTTGCTGTAGAAGTAGAAAAACACCATTTAATTGAGAATGCTTTTAAATCTATGTGTAAAGAAATTTTGGGGATTAATAATATATATGAGACTGAAATTCATACTGGAGATATTTTTTATGGAAGAAAACAGTTTAAAGATTTAGATTTTGAAAAGAAAAAAGAATTTTTTAAAGAAGTTTTGCAGCTTCTAGCAAAATTTAATGTTCCTTTAATTTTAGGATTGGTCTACAAGGATACTAATCTGTTTAAGTCTGATTTGGAAAAGATAGCTTCTGCTATTTACGCATTTTTTTATGCTCTTGATAGTTTTCTATTGCAGCGAGGTAAATATGGACTTGTAATAGCTGATGAGCTAGAAAAGGATATTAAGAGTATAAAGGAACTTTTAAATAGAAATAACCTTACTGGAAGGAAGGGAGGGATTAAGCTTTCCTTTTTAATAAGAAGGGTTTACTTTGAAAAGCTTAATAGGTTTGGTGAGTATAGTTTTGAACCTATAATATCTCTTAAATATAAGTTTGAAAGTCAAATTTATGCAGTAATTGACAATATTCATTATGTTAATTCAAGCTTTTCTGTATTTAACCAACTTTCTGATATTGTTCTATTTTTGTTTAATATTGCTTTAGAGTTTCAGGAAACTAAAGGTTTTTTTGTTGACAAAGGAAAGTTGTTTAAAGCAATTGCAGAAGATTTTTTGTTCTTCCTTTCCAAGACAAAAAGTATTGTAACTTTTCTGTGTTATAGAGAAAAAGCTTTTGATGTTATGTTTGGAGATTTTTACTTATCTGGCTTTAGAGCTATGATGGAAACATTGAAGAAAGAGCAGGCAAATGGCACATAGGACCTGGGGCGCATGGGGCCCCTTGCCTGCTATTAAATAACTTATAATAGATTACTTTTAATGTCAAGGAGGTAAAATGGAAAAAGTTAGTCTTAGAGATGCATACGGTGATACTTTAGTGGAGCTTGGGAAAAAAGATGAAAGAATAGTTGTTTTGGATGCTGATCTTTCTGGTTCTACGAAAACTTCCAAGTTTGCAAAAGTTTTTCCAGATAGATTTTTCAATATGGGAGTTGCTGAAATCAACATGGTAAACGTTGCTGCAGGACTTGCAACTACTGGAAAGATAGCTTTTGTAAGTACTTTTGCTATGTTTGCAACTGGTAGAGCTTGGGAGGCAATAAGACAGACAGTTTGTTATCCCGAATTAAATGTAAAAGTTGTATGTACTCACGGTGGAATTACAGTTGGTGAAGATGGAGCAAGTCATCAAGCTTTAGAAGATGTTGCAAACATGAGAAACATTCCAAACATGAGAGTAATTGTTCCAGCAGATGATATAGAGACTGAACAGGTAGTAAGAACAATAGCTTACACAGATGGTCCTTTCTATGTTAGACTTAGTAGAGAAAAGTTTCCAAGAATTTTTGATAAGAACTATAATTTTGAATTAGGAAAAGGGGTTGTTTTAAGAGAAGGAGAGGACGTGACTATTGTTTCAAATGGAGTTATGACTTACTTTGCTCTTCTTGCTGCAGAACTATTGGAAAAAGAAGGAATTTCCTCTGAAGTTATTCATATGCCTACAGTTAAACCTATAGATTCCGAGCTTTTAGTTAAATCCGCATCAAAGACAAAGGCAGTTGTTACTGCTGAAGAGCATTCGATAATTGGAGGACTTGGTTCTGCTGTTGCGGAAACTCTTGTTGAAAACTATCCAGTTCCAATGGAAAGAGTTGGTACTCCTGATATTTTTGGACAGTCCGGAAAAGGATGGGAGCTTTTACACTACTATAAGCTTGATGAAAAGGGAATAATTGAAAAGGTTAAAAAAGTTCTTGAGAGGAAAAGATGAAGAAAGCATTTAAGTCAGTACTTTTCTTTTCACTACTTATTACTTTTATTTTTTCCTTAGGGAAAGTTTCTCTTTCTGCGGTTTCAGAGGGAAAAGCGACTGAAGAAAAGGAAGTAAAATACATTCGTCTCTTTACAGAAGTTTACCAGCTTGTTAAAGATAGGTACGTTGAGCCTGTAACTCCTAAGAAACTTTTTGAAGGTGCTATTCAAGGAATGCTTGGAAAGCTCGATCCTCACTCTACTCTTTTTACTCCTGATAAGCTTAAAGAGTTTGAAGTAGAAACTCAAGGAGAGTTTGGAGGATTAGGAATTCAGATAACAAAGACAAAAGATGGAAAGCTCATGATTATTGCTCCTATAGAGGATACTCCGGCTTACAAAGCTGGAATTAAGGCCGGAGATGTTATAGTGAAGATAGAGAAAAAAGAAGTTACTCCTGATATGACTTTAATGGAAGCTGTAAAACTTATGAGAGGGAAACCAGGGACAAAAATAACTATCTGGATATGGAGAAAAGGTTGGTCAGAACCAAAACCTTTTACAATCACAAGAGCAATAATAAAGATTCAAAGTGTTAAGTATAGAATGCTCAAAGGAGACATAGGTTATATAAGATTTACAATGTTCCAGAAAAACTCAGTGGAAGAGTTTAAGAAAGCTCTTCAAGAACTTGTAAAAGATAAAAAGTTAAAAGGTGTTATTGTTGACGTTAGAAATAATCCTGGAGGACTTTTAGATTCTGCTGTTTCAATAAGCGATTATTTCCTTCCGAAAGGAGCTCTTATCGTCTATACGAAGGGAAGAATTCCTGATAGCATTAAGAGGTTCTATTCTACTAATGATCCTATTCTTCCTCTTGGTATTCCTGTTGTTATGCTTGTTAATGGCGGTACTGCAAGTGCTGCTGAAATTCTTACAGGAGCTCTTAGATATAACGATAGAGCTATCGTCGTAGGCGAAAAGACTTTTGGAAAAGGTTCTGTTCAAACTCTTTATCCACTTGAAATGGGATACGCTGTAAAGATAACAACTGCAAAATACTACATGCCAAACAACGAATGTATAGATGGAAAAGGAATAGAACCTGATATTGAGGTTAAACTTTCTAAAGAAGACATAGAACAGCTAAAGGAAGATGCAAAAGAAATAGAAGAACATCCAGAAAAAACAGAGGAAATAAGGAAGGAAAGAGAAAAGAGAATAGATAACCAGCTAAGAAGAGCTATCGAGGTTATTAAAGAGTTTTATTTATTCCAACAGATGAAACAAAGAAAACCAGATCAGAAGAAAGCGGCATAGTGATATGGATAAAGTTTTCACTCTTCACGGATGGAGCTTTGATAGCTCCATCTGGTCTATTTCTTCTTTTGAGAGAGCAGTTCATTTAGTTCTACCTGGACATGGAATTTCTCCGTTTAAATCTACAGACATCTTAAACCTTTCAAAAGAAGTAGGAGAATTCATACCTTTTGACTCTACTCTTATTGGTTGGTCATTAGGAGCTTCTGTTGCTGCTTTAACTGCTGTTTTTTATCCCCAAAAAGTTAAAGAGTTAGTACTTTATGCACCTACTATTTCTTTTTCTGTAGTTTCTCAACCTGAAACAGTTGTTAAGAAATTTCTTAGAAAGCTAAAAAAAGACTTTCTTGGAACTGTTTATTACTTTAGAAATCTCTGTTCAAAAGAAAGGTGGAATATTCCAGAGTTTTCCCGTGAAAAAACAATAGAGCTTTTAGAGAGTTTTACTTGGTTTGACCTTACTCCATACATAAAAAGAATAACTCTTCCGGTAACTGTTATTGTTGGAGAAAAGGATTTTGTTACTGGATTAAAAGGAGCATTTGAGTTTTGGAAAATTACAAAAAAGTGCACATTAAAAGTAGTTCCCGAAGCCGATCATTTGACCGTTTTAAAGTATAGTTAACTTTCAAGAGTAATAACTTTTTGTATTCCTTTAAACTTTCTTATAAAAGACGGAATAAAAGAACATAAGACTGTTATCTCTGAATTCTTAATACACATATCGTCATTACCATTACAACGTGTTATTTTTGAAGAAAGATACTCTTTAAAGACTTTAACAGTTGTATTTTCTATTCTTTTGTCTTTATCGCTTACAAGTATTTCTTTGACAAAAGGATCTATAGCTTTTGCTATTCCCCAAGCGATAAAACGTCCTCCTAACAAACCTACTTTTTTAAACTTATTTTTTCTTATAAATTCAGTTAAAAGTTCAAGAGACCATTTAATATTTATACCTTGAGCTAATGGAGAGTTAAGAAGTAAAAACCAATGAGCGTCTCCTATGTAAATATCTCCTAATTTTCCATTTGGGTAAATGGTTTCTTTTCCGAGAAACTTTGCAGATTTTGCTATTACAATTGCACTTTCTCTGTCTGCAGGGATAGGAAAGGGAGAATCTTTTAATTCTTGAGCCATTAGCTCTATGATTTTTGGTAAACCAAATCTATCTATAGTAGCTTTTTCTGGTTTGTAACCTGACATGTAAGCGTGATGATTGCCTGGAAATCCACTTATTACACTGTTTAAACCACATTTGAGTCCAAATCGGAGCTCATCTTCATATTGGCCATTTGTTGCTACTATTTTTCCAGGAGCAATGATTCTTGCCATAACAACTGTTTCACCAAAAGCTCGTACTCTGTTAGGTGCTGTGTTGTAAGGTCCACCTTCAATAACTATTTCGTCAATACTATGTTTAATACAGGCTTTTAAACCTCTTAGTAATTCATCTTTTCCGTTTCCTACACAGATTATTGCACCAACACCCTTTTTCTTTGATTTTGCAAAATCGATTACTTTTAAAGTTTCTTCTGGAGATGCAGCGTGAACAGTGTTCTTTTGAAAAGCCATTAGGCTAACACTTATTGATTGAACAAGTTCTGACCAGCCTTCTTTTTCTTTAGCAAAGCACCTTTCCTTTTCTATTAGTCTTTTGTGTATTCTTCCCCGTGGACAGCCGTTAAATGGTTTTCCGGAACGATAACAGTATGCCGGACATTTGGCTATTTCTTCAGGGTATCTCATGGGTCCAAACTGTCCAAAATGGTCAATATCAATAGGCATAGATGTTAGAGCTCTCAATTCTTTCATTAACTCTAAGGGAGTTTTTCCTTCTCTTTCTGCAAGTTCGGCAACAACGTAAGAGCAGACATGTATGGGAAAACCTAATCTATCAACAAGACGAAATCCTCCTCGGATTTCATCTATTTCCTGTTTTAAGCTTACAACATCAACCATAATTTCGTTTAGGTCACATCCAAATGGAAATTCTTTAAACCGTTGTCCGAGTGCAATTAATTCTCCGTCACTTAGCTTTTTGATATTTTCAAAAAGTTTTTGAATTTCTTCTTTTGCTTTTTTATAAAGAATGTATTGAGAGTTAATATCTCCTTGAATGGTTCTATATATTAGTTCTTTCATTTTTTCTCTCCATATAGTACTTTTTTAGTGATTCTAATACTATTTCATCAGCGATTCTATCAAGGTTCATAGGTGTTATAGGTAATCCGTCTTTTATTAATTTTCCTGTCCCAACAAAGGTAACAAGAGGAGAATTTGATGGAAAATTTTCATTTTTTAAAAAAAGAGCAGGTCCTTCTGTTACATTATTTAAAGAATGAAAAACTTTTATTTTTTCATTTCCAAAACCAAACACTCCATTTGTTGTTATAAACGGAATATTTTTTGATACACAGTAATTGGCAATCTGTGAGATAAGAGGAAGAGTATTTCCGCCGGCAATAGTTGAAATAACAATGTCTGCAGTTTCTATTTCTTTTTTTTGAGGTATAGAAAAGGAAAAGTCTTCAGGAATTGCAACAATTTTTTTGTAAGAATTGTCTTGTATTGAAAAAATTCTTTTTAAAAATGAAGCTTTATTTTCTCCTAAAAAAGCTCCCTTCATAATATGATAAAAATCATTCTCTTCTACTCTTCCACCATCGAAGACAGTTAAGTTATAAAATCCCCCTCTGTGAACCATTATAAGGCGTTCAAAAACTCTTATTCCTAACCTACCAGCTCCTAAGAGAATAACCTTACCAGAAGGTACAAGTTTTCTTTCAAGTATCGCTACTTTATCCATCTATTTCCTCTACAAAAGTAGGTAATGGATTGTTGAATATAAGGCTTTCAATAAGACGTATAGTTCTTTTTTTTGCCGAGTATTTTCTTCTTTTTATATCTTTTTCTGTTGCTTTTTCAAAAGAAGGAATGGAAAAGAGTGAACGAACTAAGAAACATTTGTTTTTAAATCTTACAACAACAGCTCCTCTTCCTTCTCCAGCACTTGAAGCAATGGTTATATCTACGTTAAGCAAAGCTTTAATGTGCTTAGAGAGAACAAGAGAAACTTCTGTATCTCCTTCTTCGTTGTAAATTTTAATTCCGTTTATTTCTTTATTCGGTGAAGGAAGATTTACATTAAAAAGTTTTTTAGCGATATTTATTGAAGGTAAAAATGAAGAAAAGACAACTGCTATGTTCCATCTATTTTTTACATAAGGTGCAGAGCGTTTGTGGATGGTCATACCAATTTCGCAGTGAGTAAAGCATTCAACAGAAGCAAACGTTAAAATACGCTTCTCCGACATCTACAAACTCCGCATTTACAATTTGATTAATCCTTTTTGTCAGTTCTTTCACTCCTGGAACTTCGCTTTTGTAGTGTGAAATGTCTATAAATCCAATGTTTAAGCTTTTAAGCCGACAGGCAACATGGTGAGTTAGATCTCCTGAAATGACAAGGTTAACTTTTTCTTTTTCTATTTTTTCTATGAAAGGTAAAAAGTTAAGTCCACAACCACTAAAGATAGCTATGGTTTCGATTTCTTCTTTTGGAAAGAAATATCTTAAATATTTTGCATTAAGCTTTTTAGAAACTTCCTCTAAGAGTTTAAACGTATTTACTTTGCGTATTCCTTTCATTCCTAACCGTTTCTTATCTATGAAGGATAAATTTTTGATGTTTAATCCCTTTCCCAATTGAAAGTTACACCCCCAATCTATCCTATCTAAAGGAGTATGGACTACAAAAACAGGAACTTTAGGAATAAAGGAAGGAAAATGATGAGAAATAACAACGTCAAATTTTTCAAGTGGAATTCTGTTTGGTATAAAGTCTACTACAACAGCTACTTGTTCAATGGTTTTAGGACGGTTTTTATTAACCCATCCATAAAAGTCTTCAGGTAGAGCTAAAGTTTTAGGTACTAAATCGTTTAAAAACGATTCAAACTCTTTCCAATTCAAACTCAAAGTTTTCTATCACCTCCGTTATTTTTTTGTCTATATCTTCTGTTCTTAGAGAAGTTTCTGTCTTACAAGAAACGGTAAGAGCTGGTATTTCCATTAGCTCATAAAAACTTTCTGCACTTTTTACATTAAATAGTAGTGATTCGGCAAAGAAAAGTTGAGGAACAGCGTATAAAACACCTTCAATTTCTTCTATTTTCGCGGCACTTTCTCGAACAGTTTTTACTGTTAATGTCATTGTTCCCGATGTATTTGCCTTTCCTTTCTTTAATTTTAAAAGAAAGTGAGGTTTACCGTTTTTAGGAAATTCCTGCACTCCTGAAGCTACTTCAGAAATTATCATTTTTCCTTTGAAGTTAGAAACTTTTCCATCTCTACAAATGGCGCCGCCAAAACCTGTAAGATCCAAAATTACATCATATACAAACTCTTTCTCGGGAAGAAAGGACTTTAAACCTAAAAGCTCGGCAAGCTTTAAAACTGAGTTTTCAATATCAAAGATATGAATTTTTTCAAATTGATCTTTCAAGATAGAAGCAAAGAATATACCGTCAAGGTAGCCACCAACTATTAAAAGTTTTTTTCCTCTAATATTCTTTAAAGGTATAGACTTCTTTTCTGAAATTTTTTCAGCAATTTTTAAAGGTGTTAAAGAAGAATAAACTGTTTTTGTTCTTTTGGTTATACCGTTATGAGAAGGCGTAAAGCCCAATCTTTTTAAAAGTCTAAAAATATCAAGAAAGACAGAAGTTTCTAAACTAAACTTGTGAAGATGATGTGGAGGAGAAGTTACTGCAGAAATTACATGACCAAATTCATCTATCATTATAGTTAAAGCCCCAGAACCTGGAGCTCCAAGTCTTCCTCGTGCTACATAAAAGTTACAGTTTTTGAAAAATCTTCCTGCTAAAGCTTTTGAAAGCGTAGGAATTTCTGTTAAATCAAAAATTTCAGTTGGAATTTCAATCTGCGAAATATTTTTTATTCCAAAAAGAGAGATAGTTTTTTTAGCAATGGTAAACTTTTTCTTATTATTTGTAACTATACCTATCTTTCCTTTTAATATTCTTTCTCTTAAAAGAGCTGTTTCTTCTGGTTTATCTCCTTTTCTGTTTCCTACCAAAGATTCCAAAAAAGCATTTTTAAAAAGTTCTAACTTCTCTTCTAACATTTGTTTCTATTCCGTGTCTTTTAAGGATTTCAAGAATCTCTTCAAGTATACCAACTTTGGGAGAGCCAACTCCCTTAATTAAAAGGGGATATTTTTGGGGAACGACAGTAGCAATATTTGTAGCACCGGCATTTATAACGGAAATTAAGTCTTCCTTTGAAATTGTAGGAAATGGAACAGTTAATCGTTTAAGGCTTTTAATTTCTTTTTTTACCTTTTTTATTACATATATTAGAAGCTTCAAAGAAGCTGGTGGAACACTTTCCATAGGAGTTTCCTTATACGGCATAAAACGCATTACGGGAATTTCTTCCGGTTCAAGTTTTTTTAAGATTTCAATGTGTTGTTCTCTATCTTTCTCAGTTTCTCCTATACCTACTAAAATTCCACTTGAAAGTTCAATTCCCTCTTCCTTTACCAGATAACAAACGTGTAAACGATGTTTGAAAGAATCACTTGGCTTTAATTTCTTAAAAAGGTTTTTATTGGTAGTTTCAAGATTACAACAAATTGTATCAACTCCAGCTTTTTTTAACATACGAATTCGCTCTCTATTCAAATCTCCACCTATATTTATTAAAACTTTTAGTGAAGTGCTTTTCTTTACTAACTCTAAAGCTTTTAAAACTTTATAAAAATTACCATATCCTGCAGAAATGCTAACTCTTCTTATTCCACTTTCTTCAATAATTTTTGCTGCTGTTATAATTTCCTTTTCCTTTTTTTCTGTAAGAAAAAAATATCCTTCCGTAGATGTGCCTACTGCAAAACCACAGTAGGCACATTTTCTCTCAAAAGAGCAGTAATTACTTACATGTATAGTTGATGTGATTTCAATCATGAAAATTTACATTCCCAAAACGGCTGTAATTCTTTCAATTGCATCTTCTACCTCTATGTTCAAAAGACCAATATTTGCTCCTGATTTAATTACACAAACCAATATTGCTCTCCTACCAGCTTTTTTGGATAGAATATTTTGGTTTGAACATCTAACTAAAGCGTCTTGGAAATCTCCTGCTTCAACAATTTTTGAAAGTCTTTCAGATGTACCAACAACGGCTGCCGACATAGCAGCTAGCTTTTCAGCACTCAAGTTACTTTTTAACATTGTTGAAGCAACTACTTGCCCGTCAGGTGTTGCTATTAATGCGCCAAGCATATCAGAGCCAAGAGAATCGGCAAGATCTGAAAGTATTTCCTCTAACTTTTCTCTTTTGCTAGCCATAATATCCCTCCATTAGATGGTTAAAAAACTTATTCTTTATTTCTTTCTGAAACATTTTCATAAAACTTTTTCCATGACTCTCTTAAAATACCTTTTAGAACATCATCACCTACAAGGTCTTCCATATGTTCAACAAGCATAGGGGAAGGAGCTGATGTATAGGTAGGTTCAGAAGGAGAAAAGTTTTCTGCTTCTTTTATTAGTTCTGGAATTGTTTCTTCTATCTTTTCAAGGAGTTTACTTGCTGTAACTGTAAGAGGTTGTTCATTTTTGTCTAAAATCATCGATTGGAGAGAAGCTTTCATTGCGTCTACATTAAGAAGTTTTATGAGTCCTTCTAATCCGTATTTTGTAACTAAACTTGAAATAACTTGAAGTGATTGAGCAATCTGAAATTCAGTCATAGAACGTTTTGTTTTAAGAATATCTCTTGAAACTTTGTAGTATTCAATTGCTCCTGCGAAGGCAATGGCTGTTGTTACTATACCCATATCGCCTACAGGAGATACAAGTTCTGCTGGAAGAAGGTATGCTTCCTTTCCTGTATCAGTAGCAAGTTTTTTAAGTTTTTCTATCTGTTCTTCTGTTACTATTGGTTTTCTTAAAAGTTCATTGGTTGCAATTAAATAGTGTTTATGTTGAGGAGTTCCAGGAATTGCAGCTGGATGCATGGTTGAAAAACCTATATCTTCTCTTCCTTCTAGGAAAATAGCGTTCTGAAGATAAGAATTAAGAACGAGTATAGACATGGTACACGTAGTACAGATTACTGCATTTTCAACAAGATAAGGAAGAATAGTTTCTGCTATTTTAAAAGTTACTCCTCCTCTAAAAGGAGTAAATAAGATTGCTACTTCTGCTTCTTTTGCAGCTTCTATATCATCAGTTGTAAGTTTAACTCCAGCATCTTCGACTTTTTTTCTTATTTCATCTGGTACTTTATCTATATTAGGATCAGAAAGAGTGACATCGTGCCCTGCTTTTGCAAATTCTACTGCCATTGCAGAGCCACCATAAGGAGGTTCACCCCCTAACTTTTCAGGAACGTTTAATTTATTTGAGTAATAATTAAGACTTCCAAAACCATAGACGGTAACCCTCATTTTTTTCTCCTTTATAGAGTTTTTAACATTATACAATAATCCAACGTTTAGTGAATGTAATCATCTTTTTCCAGAAATTGATTTAAATTTTCTAATATTTCTGGTTCATCAAGACCAAAATTGGAAAGTTCACTGTTATCGATTAGAATTAATAGAAATTTTTCCTTTTTTATAAGGAAAATTCCAAAAGAGTTAGAAAAATGAAAAATAATATTTTCATACTGAAGAGAATTTCTGAATATTTCAAGATATGCTTGAACTATATTTTTGATCTCTTTGGATTCTTCTAAATTTGAAAAAATGCTTCCCTGAGAAGAATAGATAAGTTGAATATTTTCTTTGTGAAAATATTTTTCTAAAAGTTTCAGTATGGGAATTTCTTTTTCTAGTTCATTTATTGTTTCTTCCTGATTAATTTTTAATTTTCTATTTTCCGAAGACTTTTCAGTACTTCCAGAAATTAAGGAAAAAAACTCCATTTGATCTATATTAATTTCTTTTTCTATAAGTTTATCAAAAGGTAAAAGATTAACATCTTTTATTTCATTTTCTCGAGAAATAAGAAATTTGATAGCTTCGATTCCTGATAAATTTTCTTCTCCTTCTATTTTTGCTTTTATAATTTTGCCTCCATGAATATGTATAATCCCTTGTCTATCTCCAATTTCTACAACAATAGACCATTTACTTTTTGTTCCTAGTAGGTTTAGCAAGAGCTCTTTGAAACTCATTTCCTTTCCCTTATAGTTATTAAATCATCAATTGTCTGACTTACATCAAATAGCCACTGTTTAAGTTTCTTTATGCTTTTGTCTATTGAAAAGAATACAGATAGTCCTGGATCAGCAATATAAATAAGAAAGAAATCAAGTTTACGAGAATATCCTTTCATTATAAGGATAATTTCTTTTGTATCTAGCTGACAAACAAGAGCTCTTGGAGGTTCAAATCCTCCTATTTTTAGACCAGGTTCTGCTTTTTGATGAAATTTGGAAGCTGTTTGAAAGAGTTTGATAGCATAAGGGTAGATTTTATCTACATTGTAGTTTTTATTTTTATGCTTGGAAAAGATTTTCAATCCATCAGATGAAAATATTGCTGTTGCAATCCATCCACTTGCCTCAATTTCAGTACACTTTTTTTCCAAGTACTCGCGGAGATTTTTTATTTTTTCTTTATCTTTCTTTTTAAAGATTTTTAACATACAAATCTCCGTTAAAAATTTTTGTTATGAAATTAATAATTTCAGATACTTCTTCTTTCTTTCTTGGATCTATTGTCTTTACAGGAAATCCAAATTGCTTAAAAGTTTTAAAATTATTGATTTTTGCCTCATCGCAATGAGTAATAAGTATCATTTTAAAAGCTTTTGAAAAGGAATTTGTTTTAGAAAAGAAATCGACGTAAAACTTTAATTTTCTGACATCTTCATACGCAGGATGAAGAAAGAGAATTCCGTCAAAATTTTCACCTATTATTTCCCAGATAAAGTCAAATTTTTCTTGTCCTGGTAATCCAAAAAACAAAAATTGGTGAGTTTCCTTTTTCGAAAAGTTCATTTCTATTCCAACAGTAGTTGTTGTTTCTTTTTCTATTAGATTTTCTACATCGAATTCTCTTTCTTCAGTTCCTATGAATTCTTGAGGATTTATATTCTTTATGAAGGTAGTTTTTCCTGCATTGTAGGGGCCACAGACGATGACTTTTTTCTTCATGAAATCCTCCTTCTAACATTTTTCTCTCTGTGTTCAACGTAAATTTCATACTCTGGAAATTTTTCATGAGTTTGAAATGCAAGGAGTTCTGCAAGTGCTATAGATCTATGCTGTCCCCCAGTACAGCCAATAGCGAAAGTAATGTAGGCCTTACCTTCTTTTTCGTACATTGGTATTAAAAATTCTACAAGTTTTAAAATTAAATCTAAGATTTTTTTACTTTCATCAAACTGCATTATGTAGTCAACTACTTCTTTGTCCATTCCTGTTTTTGGTCTTAATTTGGGAATGAAATGAGGATTGGGAAGGAATCTAACATCAAAAATATTATCTGCTGAAGTTGGAATTCCATATTTAAAACCAAAGGATAAAAAAGTTATTTTTAATCGAGGTTTTTCTCCGGATATTAAACCTTTTATAAATCTTTTTAGCTCATGAATTGTCATTTTGGATGTATCTATTATTATGTCTGCGTATTGTTTCATAGGTTTTAATATTTCTTTTTCTTCCTCTATGAGTTCTTCGAGTCCTTTTTCAGGTTCATACTTTTCAAACGGATGAGGTCTTCGCGTTTCACTAAATCTTTTAATAAGAATATCTTTATCGGCTGTGAAATACCAAACCTGTACTGCAAATTGTTTTTTTAATTTTTCAAGTATTGAAGGAAAGGCATTTCTAAATCCCGGATTTCTTATGTCTATAACAAGAGCGGCCTTCTCAATTTCAGGATTATCCTCGATGAGCCTAATGAGACTTGGAATAAGGTCGGGAGGAATGTTATCTATACAATAAAAACCTAAATCTTCAAGATGCTTCATTGCGCTGGATTTACCTGCTCCAGATTCTCCAGTTATTATGAGTATTTCTTTTTCTTTCATCTTTTCAACTCAAATACTTTAACATTATTTAAAAAAGGTTCAGGAATGAACAGTTTATCCTTACAATAGCCAATATCTGCTGGAGCTGAACTTAAAGTTAGCCTTTCAATTCTACCATTTTTTAGTTTGTAGATTGCTCCGGCAGAGAAATCTGAAATCAGTATAGTGTTATCGTCAAGAACAATAACTCCGTTAGGATTAACTAAACCAGTAGTTAAGGTTTTAAATTTGTTGTGTTCTATTTGGATTATTTTTCCACCACCCCAACTTGCTACTATCATCTTTCCACTACGAGTAAAAGCAATTCCTTTTGGTCCTTGAAGTTCAGAGCTTTTTATGAACAAAGATACTTTGTAAGTTTTTGTATCTATTCTGTATATAGTATTTGTTTGTGTATCGCTAACATATACATGGCCTTTCCCGTCATAAGCTGTGTCGTAGAGAAATCGTGCTTGAGGAATTTTGATTTTCTTCAAAATTTTGCCATTTTGTGGATTAGCAACTACTACAGTGTCTATATCTGCTACAAAGAGCTTTCCATCTGCAAACGAAATTCCTTTTGGAGCATTAAGTCCGGAAATTAATTCTCTCTTAAGGATATTTCCTTTAAGATCTGCCAAAGTAATGTAACCGTTTCCATCTTTTTTATCTGGTAAAGGATTACCTATATTTGAAATATAAAGTTTTCCTTTATAACACTGGCTACTTTCAGGATACTTCAATCCTTGATTAAGGTTAAAAAGAAGAATGAGTGTGAAAGCGGCAACAATTCCTGCTGTTATCCCCATTTTAGTTTCTCCCTTAAGGTTTGGTAGTAGGATTTTTTTGGATCTCTCAGTATAAGGAGGTCATAAGGAGAACGGGTTATTTCTATAACATCTCCTTTTCGAAGTTCTATTCCCTCTTGACCGTCAAAAATTACCATTACTGTTTCGCTTTCTGTCTTAAGTTTTGCAGATAGACATATTCTTCCTTCAAGAACGAGAGGTCTTAAAGTTAAAGTGTGGGGACATATAGGAGTTAATAGCATTGCACTTAAAGTTGGCATTAAAATTGGACCTCCTGCAGAAAGAGAGTAAGCAGTTGAGCCTGTAGGAGTGGCTACTATTACTCCATCGCCTCTAAAGGTTGTTACGTATTCTCCATCAGCTTCAACTTCAATTTCTATTATTCTTGCAAGAGTATCTCTTTTTATGGCAACTTCATTAACGCACCTATAGATAGATATGTGCCCATTTTTCCTTAAAATTTTTACTCTTATTACGGGTCTGTTTTCTACTATAAACTCTCCTTTTAAAAGTTTTTCAAGACTTTCTTCTATTCCGTCAATTGGAATTTCCGTTAAGAAGCCAAGTGTTCCAAAGTTAATTCCAAGAAGAGGAACAGGTTTTTTATCTACTAGTTTGGCAACTGTCAAAAAAGTTCCATCTCCTCCAAGAACAAGAATTACATCAACTTTATCTGGTAGTGTCAATCTATCTACTATCTTTACGTAAGGTTTGCATTCTTTTCCCGTTAATTTGCAAGTTTCTTCATCTGTATAAAGTCTTACAGGATAACTTTTCAGTTTTTCTATAATTCTTTCTATTCCCTCTCCGCTTTTAGGCTTAATAGGATTTGCAATTAAGCCGATGTTCTTATATGCAACTTTCTTTCCTTCTGTCATCGCCTTCCACCTTTATGATTTTGCACATTTCGTAAATTCTTGATTCTGTTCTTTCGTCAAACTTTGAAGAAAAACTTTCTTCCGTGGGTAAATCAAATCGTAGATTGGTTGTTATTATTGTTGGCAAACTATTAACGTATCTGTAGTTAATAATTGTTGAAAGTATGTCCTTTGCCCAATCGGTATTTCGTTCTGCTCCAACATCATCAAGAAGAAGAAGAGGAGCTCTCATTACTGTTTCGAGGATTTCAGTACTCGATTCGCTGGTTTCAAATGTGCTTTTAATGTCTATTAGTAAGTTTCTAAAGTCACAAAAAATACCTCTTACTCCTTTGTAAGTTATGATATTTTTAAGAGTTGCTGTTGCAAGATGAGTTTTTCCTGTGCCTGGTGTTCCGTATAAAAGAAGTCCCTTTTCGATGAAAGGAAAAGTATAGAAGAAATCTTCGCACTCTTTTAGAGCTCTCAATTGAGTTGCAGTTTTAGGTTTAAAATTTGAAAACTTACAGTTTTTATATCTAACAGGGATTTTTGAGGATTTCAAGAAAATGGATATAGAATTTTTAAATTGACATCTACACCTTACCGCTTTGCGTTGACCATTTAGATTTTCTATAATCCAACCACTGCCACCACATAATGGACAGTTCAAAGTTTACCTCTATAATTTTATTTAGCTTATCTGTTAATTATAGTCTTTGGAGAAGGAGATGGATATCATAGAAAAAGTTATAACTGGAAGAAGAATCACTGAAGAAGAAGCATTGATGCTGCTTGGAAAGTTTGATCTTTTAACTCTTGGAAAACTTGCAAATTACATTAGAAATAAAAAGCATAGTGCAAAAGAAGTTACTTTTGTTATAGATAGAAACATCAACTACACTAATGTTTGTATCTGTAAGTGTCGTTTTTGTGCTTTTTATAGGGATAAGGAATCTCCTGATGCTTACGTTATAGATAAAGATACTTTGAGAAAAAAAATACAGGAAACAATCAATCTTGGAGGGACAGCTATTCTTCTTCAAGGGGGACTTCATCCAGATCTTGATATAGAGTTTTATGAAGATTTAATAAGATTTATAAAATCCGAGTTTCCTCAAATTCACATCCATGGATTTTCAGCTCCAGAAATTACTCATATTTCGAAAGTTTCAAATCTTTCAGTTGAAGAAGTATTGATTAGGCTAAAGGAAGTTGGTCTTGGTTCTATTCCTGGAGGTGGAGCGGAAATATTGAGTGATAGAGTAAGAGAGAGGATAGCTCCAAATAAAACAAAAACGAAAGAGTGGCTAGATGTTCATAAAACAGCACATAGATTAGGCCTTAGGACAACAGCGACAATGATGTTTGGAAGTATCGATACAGATGAAGATATTGTAGAGCATTTAAGAGTTATAAGAAGATTGCAAGATGAAACAGGAGGATTTACGGCTTTTATTCCTTGGAGCTATCAGCCTAATAATACAGAACTAGGAAAGGAAGTAACGGAGAAAGCAAGTGGAGAAAAGTACTTAAGAGTTTTGGCAGTTTCAAGAATATACCTGGATAATATTGATAACATCCAAGCTTCGTGGGTCACTCAAGGCGGAAAGATGGCACAGGTAGCCTTAAAATTTGGTGCAAATGATTTTGGTTCATTAATGATTGAAGAAAACGTTGTTGCTGCTGCTGGAGTAAGCTATAAACTTCCTCTTTCAGAAATTGTAAGGCTTATAAAAGATGCTGGATATAAACCTTGTCAGAGAGATACTCTTTATAGAAAAATTAGGTATTTTTAAAAAGGAGCTCTTTGATAAATTCCACATAGTGCTTAAAAATAAAATTTATAATACTAAAGCTGGAATATTCTATTTTGCATCCAAGAGATATAAAAGTTCTCTTTCCTTGAATTCTTACAACTTCTACTCTAAGTATTTGGGTTTTCTGTACAATTGTCAGCTTTGTTCCTGTTTCTAAATTTTTAAACTCTGGAGTAGATGTAATAAGGTTTATCCCCTTCAAGCTTATGTCTTGGATATAGACATCCCCTAAGTAGTTACTATCTTTAAAAGCCTTAAACTTACCTGCATATTCGGGGCAAAAAGTATATCTATTGAAAAATCTTTTTTCTTCTTTGGGTTTTCCCACTAGTTCTATGATTAAGGAATCATCTTCTAGTGATTTTGTTGCTAAAGCTTTTATTAACACTAAATTACCATTTTCTGTTTCCTCTTTAATTAATAAAAACTCCTTTTTTTCAATAAGATTATTTATTCCCGGAGGTGTAAATTTTTTTGCAATAAATTGCTTATTTTCTAAATCCACTACTTTAAAACTAAAGAACATAGGAACCTTAAAAGCTTTTAATCCAAGTTTACAATTTACTTCTTGGAAGTATATACCGTCGTATCGTTTATTTTTAACCATTTTCTACCTTTTTGAGAAGTTCTTCAAATAAACTTGCAACTTCCATTACTTTGTTTTCTAATTCATGGAATTTTTTATCTACAGAAGATTCCTTGTTATCAATGGAAGATATAATTTCTTTTGATATCTTAAAACAACTTTCAATTACTGTTTCTAGTTGGTTTGCTAATTCTGTTATACCTTCTGCCTGAAGATTTTTCAATTCTTTTTGAAGCCAAATTTTTATTTCTGAATCATCAAACTGAAGTATTTGCTGACCAAGTTCTTTTGCCATTGGCAATTTGGCTACCCAGTCAGAGAAAAGTTCCATACCTTTAATAATAGTTATTAACTTTCCGATGTCGAATCTTGAAATATTTTCGTGTACAGACTTTACAGATGCTTTCGTTCTATAAATTCTATCTTCTAATCTTTCAAAGACTTTATTGAACTTTTGCATTTCGTCATTAATAGAAGATACGTTTTCCCTTACAGTGTCTAATGCTCCTAGTTGCTGTTTAAGAGAAAAGAGAATGTTATCTGTAACTTCAGAAAGAGATTCAACTTTAGAACGTATTTTAACTAGGACTTCTTCTGTTTTAGCCATTTCCCCTTTTACTTTCATTGCTTCGTTTGCTCTTTCTTCAAGGTCTTGAGAAAATTCTTCTATCATGTAGATAATATCATTAACAATGTTTCCAATTTCCTCTGCAGAACTAACAGTTCTTGTAGCCAGTTTCCGTACTTCTTCAGCTACAACAGCAAATCCTCTACCTGCTTCTCCAGCTCTTGCTGCTTCGATTGCTGCATTTAAAGCAAGAAGATTGGTTTGATCTGCAATATTTTTAATAGTTTCAACAACATTCTGAATTTTGTTAGAACCTTGTTGAAGTTCTTCGATTTTAGATCTCAGTTTTATGACTTTATCGGCAAGTTCTTGAACGTCATTTACAGATTTAGAGACTATTTGCGCTCCTCTTGAGGTTTCGCAATCAACATCTTCTACTTCTTTGCTTGCTGTGTTTATTAACCTATTTACATCAGAAATTGAATTTGCTAAGACTTCTGAAGAAACTGAAAGTTCTATGAACTTTTCTCTAATATCATTATTCTTAAGGTCTGTATTAAAGAGCTCCATTATAAGAATACTTGCATCTGTAGATACTTTTGCAGATAATTTTTCAAGTTCTTCAAAAGTACTCTTTATCCACGATATGAACTTATCAAATTCAGCAGCTAAGAGTCCAAGTTCGTCATCTTTATTTAAAGAAAGTTTCTTTGTAAGCTTTCCTTGTTCAATTTCTCTCATTGTTCTTGTCATTGCTTGTATTGGCATAACAATAGCTCTATAAGAACTTAGGGCACCTATTCCGATAATTATGAGACTAAATAAAGGAAGAATTCTTACAAAAAAACTTAAAAAATCTAGGATGTTATCGGTTTCTTTTTCTACTTTAAATCTGAGCTTTTCTAAAGCTTTTTCTTTTTGGGTAAGCTCACTTATTAAAATTTTTGGATCAATATTTGTTTTTTTAATTTCAGATATTGTAGAAAGCAAGATAGAATAAGCTTCTGATGCTTTTGGATTGTTAAATTCAGATAATTTTGCTAAATCTTCTTCAATAATTTTTCCAATTTGAGAAGAGATTTCTTTTTGACTATTTTCATTTTTCAACAAGAGAAGATTTTTAGTTTCAACAACATCTTTTTCTATCTTAGATATAGTTCTAGCTAAGTTATTAGAAGACCTGAATTCTTCCAATTTAAAGTGAATAAATTCTGTTAAGAAAAATATTATTAAAACCTCAACTACTAATGAAACTACTAGTTTTGTTTTTATCTTCATTACCTTCCTCCATTTTTGTTTTTATCTTCATTACCTTCCTCCATGTTATTCAAACTTATTTTTATAATACCAAATTTCTAAGAATGGTTAGATATAATTGTAGCAAATTTTGGTTTTGTAAGGAGGAAATCTTTGAAACAGAAGGAGAAGCTGTTTAAGATTAAGATAGAAAAACTTGTATATGGTGGTAAAGGTCTTGGGAGATATAACGGTAGAACAATTTTTGTTCCTCAAACAGTTCCTGGAGATGTTGTTTTAGTAGAAGAAGTTTCAAGAAAAAGTGGGTATAGTGAAGCAATAGTTAAAAAACTTCTTGAGTCTGGAGAGTCAAGAATAAAGCCAAAGTGTCCTTATTTTGGTAAATGTGGAGGATGCGATTGGCAGCATATTGAATACGAAGCTCAAGTAAAGTTTAAGAGAAATATATTGGAAGAAAATCTTCAGAAGATCGGAAGAATAAAAAAACCTAATATTGATGAAGTTATTCCTTCTGAATCTGGCTGGAATTATAGAAATAGAGCTCAGCTGAAGGTAAAAAACGGAAAAGTTGGTTTCTTTGCAAAAGGAAGTCATCAGGTAGTTGATATAGAGAGGTGTTTTCTCCTAAAAGAAGATATTCAGGATATAATGCCTAAATTAAAAAGACTTTTAGAAGAACTTCCTACGGAGCCTTCAGAGTTTCATATTTACTCTTCATCAAAAAATGAAGTCTTATTGAAAATTGTTTATTCAGGCAAGTTTAAAAAAGTTAATTTAACTACCGAGGATGTTCGAAAAATTCTTGAGGTAAATCTTGTAGGATTTGGAATATACAAGGTTTGTTCAGATGGTTATCCGGAAAGAATAAAATTTTTTGGAAGAGATTTTACGTATGAGACAGTAGGTAAATTTAAGTTTCGAGTAAGTGCAGATTCTTTCTTTCAAGTAAATAGATTTCAAGTTTTTAATCTTATAGATAAAGTTTCTAAAGCAGCAATGGAACATCAATATAATTTAGCAGGGGATCTTTACTGTGGAGTTGGAACGCTAACAATTCCAGTAGGAAGGTATGTTCATAGAGCTTTTGGAGTTGAAGCAAATTTTTCTGCAATTAGTGATGCTCTTTACAATAAGGATATAAATGGCTTAAGAAGTGTAAATTTTTACTGTAGGGAAACAGAGGAAGGATTAGATATTGTAAAAAATCACAATCCAGATTTTGTTGTGGTTGATCCTCCAAGAAGTGGTTTGAGCCAAAGAGTAGTAAGAGAGCTGGCAAATCTTCCACGACTTAAGAAGATAGTTTATGTTTCTTGTAATCCTTCTACTTTAGCAAGAGATATAGCTTTGTTCCATCAATATGGAATAAATATGGAAAGGGCTAAACTTATAGATATGTTTCCCCAAACTTACCATGTTGAAACAATAGCTTTCTTGAGGAAGGTGAAGTGATGTTAAAGGTAAAATTATTTGGAGTGGAATTTGAAAATCCTGTTTGGACAGCGTCTGGGACGTTTGGTTTTGGACTTGAGTATGCTTCTTTCGTTGATCTAAATAAAGTTGGAGCAGTTTGCGTGAAAGGACTCTCTATAAACCCGAGGGAGGGAAACGAACCTCCAAGAATTTGGGAAACTCCCTGTGGAATGCTTAATGCAATAGGTCTTCAAAATCCAGGAGTTAAGTATTTTATTGAGAAAATTGTTCCGGAGGTCCAAAAGTATAAAACAAAAGTGATTGCAAACATTTACGGCTCAACAATTGAAGAGTATATGGCTGTTGCAAAAGAGCTAAAAGGTGCTCCTGGAGTAGATGCTGTAGAGCTAAATATTTCATGTCCAAACGTTAAAAAGGGTGGACTTGCCTTTGGTGTTGACCCTGTTGAAGCTGCAAAGCTTACAGAAGCAGTAAAGAAGAGTACTGACAAGCCTGTAATAGTGAAACTTTCACCGAACGTTACAGATATAGTAGAAATTGCAAAGTCTGTAGAGAGTGCTGGAGCTGATGCCCTTTCAGCTATCAATACACTTCTTGGAATGGCAATAGACATTTACAAGAGAAAGCCAAGGATAAAGAATAAATTTGGAGGTCTTTCAGGTCCTGCAATCAAACCTGTAGCAGTTAGAATGGTCTATCAGGTATCAAAGGCCGTAAAGATTCCCGTTATTGGAATAGGAGGGATTTCCACTTGGGAAGATGCAGTTGAATTTTTCCTTGCTGGTGCTTCTGCTATTCAAGTAGGAACTGCCAACTTCTTTAATCCAAAAGCAGTTGAAGAAATAGTAAAAGGATTAGAAGACTATCTAAAAGAAATGGGTTACTCTCATATTTCTGAGCTTGTGGGAGATTTAAGAGAAAATTAATACTGATATAATTTTTTCTCTAGAAAAACTTTTCAATTCAAGGAGGAGAACATGATTCTTTCATTCGGAGAAATTCCACACGAGCACGAAATTGTAAACATTGCTTATGCTTTTGCTCAGCAGAAGATGAAGACTTGGTTTAATGGAGAGCTCCCAATTGATCCTGTAATGAGAGTTGTTTCAATGCTTGAACAGCAAGCTGAACAATTAGAAGCTAACGGTGTTAAAAATATTACTATACAGATTACACATGCTGCTGATGAAGACGGAGAAATGGTTGTTAATGTTTGGGGAATGGGAACAATAGTAAGAGTTAAAGGAGTTGAAGAGAAGAAGACAGAGGACGGGGGAAGAGAATGAAAATAGGAGTTATTGGAGGAAGTGGACTTTACAACATTGAAGGGCTTACAAATGTTGAAGAGATTTCTCTTGAAACACCATTTGGAAGACCTTCTGATAATTACATTCACGGTAAGCTTGCAGGAAAAGATGTCTACTTTCTTCCAAGACACGGTAGAGGACACGTTTACCTTCCGTCCGAAGTTCCTTATAGAGCAAACATTTACGGTTTTAAAATGCTTGGAGTTGACTGCATAATTTCTGTTAGTGCTGTTGGTTCTATGAAAGAGGAAATAAGACCTGGAGACTTTGTAATTGTTACTCAATATTTTGACAGGACAAAGAACAGACCTTCAACCTTCTTTGGAAACGGAATTGTTGCTCATGTTGCATTTGATAAACCTACCTGCGAGCTTTTAAACGAAATCATTTACAACGCCTGCAAAGAAGAAGGAATTCCTGTTCATAGAGAAGGAACTTACATATGCATAGAAGGGCCTCAGTTTTCTACAAAAGCTGAGTCCAAAATTTATAGAAGCTGGGGAGTTGATGTAATTGGAATGACAAACATTCCAGAAGCTAAGCTTGCAAGAGAAGCTGAAATTCCATACTCAGCAGTGGCTCTGGCAACAGATTATGATGTCTGGAAAGAGGGAGAAGAGGTTAGTGTTGAAAAAGTCCTTGCAACAATGGCTAAAAACATAGAAAATGCTAAAAAGATGCTAAAAAGAGTTATAGAAACTCTTAAACCTGAAGACCTTGAGAATTCTCCAGCAAGAACGGCACTTGTTGGCGCTATACAGACTAAACCTGAATACATTACAGATGAAATTAGAAAAAGACTTGAACTAATAATCAAAGATAGGGTTTAATCTTAGGGCTCCTATTGGAGCCCTTTTAAATTACTATTTTTTTCCTTAAATCATTTGGAATTAACCTTAAAGCTTCACTTTCCTGTATTTTCTTGCTATCAGTTTCACCATTGATATTTATGATTACAACTCTGCCGTAGCCTTTTCCGTAAGTATTTGCAAAATCGTAAATTCCACCAACTACAACCAACCTACCATCTTCTACGTAGTTTTTATAACGTTCAAGAGCTATCTGAACTTGCCAATTAACGTTTTTTTCAACTCCCTCAAGCCACGTTTTTAAAAAAGATTCTGACTTATTTACTTTTGATAGGGGAATATGTAAATGGTCTAGTTCATTTCTTATACTTTCTAATTCTTTTTCATAACCTTTTAAAAATGTACCAATAGCTCCACAATTAACATGGCCAAGAATAAAAAGAACAGGAGTCTTCAAGTAAAAAATGCCATAATCAACAGAACCTTTGGAATTCTCAATTTGATTTCCAATATTTCTAACTACAAAAACTTTATCAATCATATCCTCAAAAAAAAATCTTTGGTTGAACTCTTGCATCTGAACATGTTAAAAGAGTTACAACAGGATTTTGAGTTTCAATATGTTCTTCAAAAAACTCCTTTCCCTTTGAATTTACAAAATCATCATTACCTATGAGAATTTCTCTGATAACTTTTGCAGGAAGTAAATTCTTCATAATGGACACTCCTTAAGCTGAATTTCTAAAACTGTTCTGTTTTAAGTTTTTTACAAACATCTTCTGGCTTTACTCTCTTAAGACTTTCTCTATCTTTCTTGATAGTTTCCCAATCTTCACCAATTTCTTTTAAAAACCGAATAAAGGCTTTTATCTCAGGCTCAGTAGGTTCTAATAAAGAATACTTAATTTTAATGCCTTCTTTTTCATCCTTTACTATTCCAAGGTATTTAAGCCTTGAAAGATGGGATGATACTGTTCCCATAGAAAGGCCAAGAACTGCTGCTATTTCACAGACATAGGCAGGTCTTTCTTGAAGGAGTTTAAAGATTCTTAGACGGTTTTCTTCACCAAGTGTTTTAAGAACTTCCGCAAATTTTTTCATCTATCAGATTCCTTTAACTTTCTAATAAGTCCGGGTCTAATTTTATCTGCAAGGTCTGCAGCACTAGTAGCGAGAATTTTAACATTCTCAAAGCCTTCGCTTATAAGATAAGCATAGGCTAAAGTTGCTCTTATTTTTTCAGGACAAAAAGTTGCAACAAGTTTATCTTTTGGAATTTTGTCAAGGTTTTGAGGAAGTTGGTCAAGGGGAATATTAATTCCAAAGTTAAAGCTACAAAGATTAACTTCTTCTTTAAATCTGACATCAAGCATTATAGCTTTGCCACTTTTCCACAGTTCTATGAACTTATCGACTCCTATCTTGTGTCCTCCTGAAGCTAGAAATTCAATGTCCATCTTCATGATTTTTTCTTTCAGCATGACGACCTCCTTAAAATTAGTGTATTAAATAAGCTTCATTAAAAACTTTATTCCAAGGAGGAAAAATATCACTCCAAGTATTTTCTTTAGATGTTGAGGTTTAAGATATTTATGTCCAATAAAGGCTGCTAAGTAACCTGCAATACCGGCAGGAAATGCTGCTAATAAAGTTATACTCCAATCAACGCTTCCCATTTTCAAGTAAGTCAGAAAACCTGTAAATGATGAAAGAGAAACTGCAAAAGCAGTAACAGTTGCTATCTTCTTGGGGTTAAATCCTGCAACTATAAGAATAGGAGATATTAAACCACCACCTCCAACTCCTAAGAATCCAGAGGTAAATCCTGCAACTAAGCCTGTAAGAACTGGCAGAGTAATAGATGACTTTTCTTTAAAGAGCTCCTTTTTTGGTATGTAAATCATTGTTCCTGCAAAAAAGAGAAAGAGAGTAAAGGCTATTCCAACTACTTTCTCTGAAACAAAGTGAGAAAAATAAGCACCAAGTGGTGCAGCAAGTATGGCTGTAATAGCTATTGGAAGGGCAAGTTTAAAATCTACTACTCCTTTTTTAAGATTATGAAGTGTTGCAGAGAAAGTAGAAACAAAGTTTGTAAAAAGTCCAGTAGGTCTTGCGATAGAAAAAGGAATTCCTAGAAACACTAAAATCGGAATGAGAGCAACTGCTGAACCAAGTCCCCCAAGCCCAAAGATAAATGAAGTGATAAAAGAGACTAACCCTATTTCCAAATAACTTTCGCCAATCATTTCTACCTCCCTTTCTTTACTCTTTCTTTACGAAGAACAACGTTTTGATTATTGACAAAATAATATATATGTTTTAATTTTGCAAGTACATAGAATCCGAGCTAGAGGAGATGATATAAAAGATGTCACCCCCTGAAATTCGGGACTATAGTAAAGAGGCAACCTTTAAAGGCAGGAGGCTGGATTTTTCCCTGGGGAATAAGCCCCGTGCGTGGAGATTAGCCGATGCCTCCTGCCGGCTAATTATAGTGGCGGGAAGCGCCGTATTGGAGTATGGGAATAGTTCCGAAGCAGAGGTTGCAAAACACAAAACATATCAGGGGGTAGAGATGAAGGAGAAGGTAGAGAAAACACTGTATGTCGGAGTGGACTACCACAAAAACAGCTTTACAGCAGCTTATTTAGATTGTCTGACAGGGATACTTAATACCAAGAAGTACGAAGCAGAAGAGTTAGAGAAATTTAAAAATCACCTAACAACTTTTAGGAAAAAAGGATATTCAGTAAAAGTTGCGGTAGAAACCTTAACAGGAGTAACATTTTTTACGGAGGAGATAAGGAACTGCGTTGATGAAATAACTTACGTTAACACTAACAAATTTAAGAACATTCTAAAAGGTGTTAACAGTGCTAAAAACGACAGGATAGATGCAGAAACGATAGCCATTTACTATGAAATGGGCTTACTTCCGACAGTTTACGTCCCGACGAGAAAAGAAAAAGAGCTAAGGATAAAGATGAAAGAGAGAGATAGCTTTGTAGATATGAGAAAAGGGGTAATTAACAGACTTCATAGCCTATTGCTTGAATATGGGATAAAGACAAACAAGAGAGAACTCACCACGAAGAAAGGGATGGAAAGGATAAAGGAAGAAACGAAGAAGAAAGTGCCTCCGTCATTACGAGAAACGATATGGAGGCAAATAGAAACAATAGAATACTTAACAGATAAGATAAGAGAGACAGAAGAAGATATCAAGAGTTTTATAGGAGAAGATGAGGAGCTTAAGGGAAAAGTAGAACTTCTAAAAAGCATACCTGGAGTAGGAGATATAGTAGCTATAGCCTTTATATCTGCCGTATGTAACGAAGAGAGGTTTGAAAACGGAGACAAGGTAGCGGCTTATTTTGGACTTGTTCCTCGTGTTAATAGCAGTGGAGACGAAGTTAGAAATGGAAGGATAACAAAGAAAGGGGACAGCAGAACGAGGAACAAGATTATCCAGGCTACGAGAGCGTTATTGAACAGCAAGTTAGACAATTCAGTTAAAAGATTTTACGAAGGGTTAGTTAAGAAAGGTTTAGAGAAGAAGAAAGCGCTGATAGCTGCGGCGAGGAAATTGGTTAAAGTAATGTTCGCAGTTTTGAGAGAGAGAAGGCAATTTATGGATTTTGTTGAAAATAAATGCAACCTCTGTGTTGGGGGTTGACATCTTTCATAGGAGGAACTATGAAAGAAGTTAAGGTTATTAGCGCTGTTAACTGTGCAAACTGTGAAGCTCTCTTTCAGCTAGTTAAGGATGCAGTAAAAAACTTTGGTCTTAATGCTAAGGTGGAAAAAGTTGTTGATTTTAAAGAAGTAGCAAAATGTGGTGTTCTCACAACTCCAATTTTGGTTGTTGATGGAAAAGTAAAGCATGCTGGTAAACCTCTACCAACCTTAGATCAGCTTAAAGAACTTATTGAGGAATAATTCATGTTCAGGATTCACGAGTTATTGGCAAATTGGGTTGTTTACAATCTACTTAATTTAAAGGCTGGAGAGCGTCTTACTGAAGCTATACACTTTTTTATTTACGATACGTTGAAAATTTTTACTCTTTTAGTGGTGATAATATTTTTGATTTCTTTTGTAAGAAGTTATTTTCCCCTTGAAAAAACAAGAAGGATTCTCTCAAGGTACAAAACCTTTTCATATCCTCTTGCGGCTTTTCTTGGTGTTTTTACTCCTTTTTGTTCCTGTTCTGCAGTTCCAATGTTTATTGGGTTTGTGGAAGCAGGAATACCTATTGGATCAGCCTTTAGTTTTTTGGTAGCTTCACCAATGGTAAACGAGATAGCTATAGGATTGCTTTTAGCAATCTTTGGATGGAAAGCTACTCTTTTGTACATTACTTTAGGTTTAGTAGTTGCGGTTATTGCTGGAATATTTATTGATACTATAAATCCTCGTTCTCTAATTGCAGACTACGTTTTTGAGATAAAAATAGAACACCAAGAGAAAGAACGTTCCTTATCTATTGATGAAAGAGTAAAGTTTGCGTGGAGTACAGTTAAGGAAATACTAAGCAAAGTTTGGTTATACATTCTTGTTGCTATAGCAATAGGAGGATTTATTCACGGTTATGTACCGGAAAGTTTAATAGAAAATATAATGAAAAAAGGGAATATTTGGTCCGTACCTTTAGCAGTTTTGTTAGGAATTCCCCTTTATTCCAATTCAGCCGGTATTTTGCCAGTTATTCAGGCTCTTGTTAATAAAGGAGTTCCAATAGGGACAGCTCTTGCATTTATGATGGCTACAACGGCACTTTCGTTTCCAGAATTTCTAATACTTAAGCAGATTATGAAAACAAGGCTCATAGTAATTTTTGCATCTATAGTTGGTGTATCGATTATTTTTGTTGGATACTTTTTCAACTTTTTTCTTAATTAGTTGGAGGAAAAATGGGGGGCTTACTAATTTTTTTCATTTTTTTACCTCTTTCGGTCTATGCTATTACACTACAAGAAGCTGAAAATCTTGCTATCAAGAACTATCCAAAACTAAAAGCTATTGAACTTCAGGCAAAATCTTTGGAGAAGAAAAGTAAATCTTTAAAGCTTTTGAGATTAGGAGAAGTAGATGTTATTGCTGGTTTTACTCATTACAACAGAAACAACATATTAGTTCCTATGTCTCACATGCCAAGTCCTTTGAACTCTTTACCTTTTGATAGTCAAAAGTTTTCATATGGCATTTCTTATTCAGTGCCTCTTTATCTTGGAGGAAATATTTCAAGAAAAGTGGAAATTGCTAAGCTCCAGGCTGAAATACTTAAAAACTTAGAAACAGCAACACAGTGGCAGATAAAATATAACGTTGATGCACTTTATTTAAATTACCTCTCTCTTTCCGAAACAGAAAAAGCTCTGAAATCCTACAGAGAGAGCCTTCTTAAACTTCAAGAAAATGTCAAAGCTGGAATAAAGGTTGGAAAGTTTGCAAAAGTTGACCTTCTAAAGGTTGAATATTCAGTTGAAGATGTTCAGTCTAAGATAGATGAAATTAAAGCTAAAAAGAGTGCAATTATTACAGCTCTTGAAACTTTGGTTGGGAAGAAGATAAAGAAAATTGAACCTGTAATAATTAACTATCAGGAAAAAGAATATCTATTAAAAAATCTTTATCTTAGAGTTCTTGAGAGAAACCACCTAATTAAAGCTAAAGAAAAAGAAGTTAAAGTTTCCTTGAAGGAAGTTAATACAGAAAAAGGAAAGTATGGAATAAAAGTGAAGCTTGACGCCTTCTACACAAGAAATTACGGCTTTGACTCTAAAGAAAATGAAGGTTTTGGGACAATATCTTTAAATTTTCAGCTTCCAATTTTTGAGTTTGGAAGGAAAAAGAACGATATCTTGAGTGCTAAACTGAGAAAGATTTCAAAAGAAAAAGAATATGAAACATCAAAACTAGAGCTTAAGAAAGAGTTGGCAAATGTAATTGCTGATTTGAGTTCTATTCAGTCTAAGATAAGAACTCTAAAAAAGAAGTTAGAACTTGCAAAGGAAGTTGAGAGAATAGAAAAACTAAAGTATGAAAGTGGCAAAGGAGATGTAGACCATCTTCTTCTTGCAAAGTCAAAAAGATTTCTCACAGAGGCAGAACTAAGAGCTTCTTATTATAGATGGGAAAGTGATAGAAGGAGAATTAAGGCTTTAATGGAGGAAGAATAATGAAAACAAAAATACTATTCATTGCAATAATTGTTGGTTTAGTCCTCATTGGAGTTACTGCCATAAAGAAGAAAAAAGAGGAAATTTCAAAAATTCCTCCACCTAAGATTTATCCAATTTCTGTAAAGTGGACTACTATTAAAAGTGGAGAGCTCCAAGAAGAATTTAATTATATTGGAACTTTTCAACCATATAAACATGCCACAATTTCAACAAAAATTTATGGAACAGTTTTAAAAGTCTATAAAAGCGAAGGAGATTTTTTTAAGAAAGGAGAGCTCCTTGCAAAAATAGATGATTCTGAAATCAAAAGTAACATTTCTGCTCTTGAAGAAGAAAAAAGAGCAAAAGAAAACCTTATTCCTGGACTACGAGCAGAACTCAGAGCAGCAGAAATTGCATTAAAAAATGCCAAAGAGGAGTTTAATAGAGAAAAATTTCTTTATGAAAAAGGAGCTGTTCCAAAAGTAGCAGTTGAAAAAGTAGAAAATCAACTTGCTATTGCTGAATCAAAAGTAGAAAGCATAAAGGCAAAATGGAAAGAGCTTAAGTCGGCTATTTCTTCAATAGAGAAAAAAATAGAAGCTCTTAAATCTCAACTTAAGTATACGGAAATTAGAGCTCTTGACGATGGAGTTGTTTCAGAAGTTCTTGCATATGAAGGAAGTTTAGCAACTCCAGGAAAACCGATAATAAAAGTCTATTATCCTAAGTATGGTTTTAAAATTTTAATAAATATTCCCCCAGAAGATGCGAAAGAAATTCCAATTGATAGTCCTGTTTTTAAGGGTGAAAAGAAAATTGGAAAACTGGTCAAGTATTACCCTTCTGCAAACGAAAATTTTCTTTACATTGCTGAGATAAAAGTTAACAAATCAGAAAAGATAAAACCTTTTGAAAATGTATCTGTTAAGGTTCTTGGAAAACCTTATAAAGGTCAAATTGTTCCTATATATGCCATTCTTCATCTAAAAAATGGAGATTATGTTTTATCTGTTGAACAGAATAATAAGGTAAAACCCGTTAAGATAAAAGTACTTAAAACAGTAAAGGATAAAGCAATTATCTCCTCTAACCTTCAAGAAGGGACAAAAGTAATAGTCGGCAGAGAGAGCAAACTCCTTGAAGTTATGAGAAGGGGAAGTGTGGTTTTATCGGAGGCTTTTGATGGATAAGATAATTGAATGGTACGTAAGAAAACCTCATGCGATATTGGCAATACTTCTTTTCTTCTGCGTCATTGGATTAATCGGCTTTAAAGAAATTCCAAGAAAGTTTTTTCCAGATGCAAATAGACCTCAGATTGCAATAGTTACAGTTGAACCGGGAGCTTCAGCGGAAGACGTCGCCTCTCATATAACAAGACCAATTGAACAGAGAATGAAAACCCTTGATCTCGTCCGTACGGTTAGGTCTATTTCAAAGGATGAAGTTTCTGTAGTTACTGTTGAGTTTGAATACGAAAAAGGGATAGATGCAGCAGCAACTGATGTTTCAAATGAGCTCTCAAAGGTTTTACCCTTCCTTCCAAACGATATCCTTCCTCCACAGGTTTACAAAGTAACCGATGCAACAAATCCTGTAATGGTCATTGCAGTATCTCCTAAACAGAGGAGTGGTCTTTCACTTGCTCAGGTTAGAGAAATTGCAGAAAACGAGATAAAGGACAGACTTTTAAACCTTCCCAACGTCTCAGACGTGGAAATCTTTGGTGGATACAAACGTGAGATAAGAATTTATCCAGACTATTTAAAACTTGCAAAATATAACATTTCTTTTTATCAACTTGCCAAAGCCATAAGGGAGAACAACAAAAACGTTCCTATCGGGTTAACTATAAACAAAGAGGGTCTTGTAGTTTTAAAACTTGAAGATGAAGTAGATAGGATAGAGAAACTAAAAAATATATACATTGCTCCAAACATAAAGCTGAAAGATGTTGCAAAGGTGGATTGGGGTTATAAAGATAGACTTTCTGCATATCACGGAAATGGAAAGCCAGCAATTGGAATAAGTATTCTACGTTCTCCGAAGGGTTATGAGCTTCCAGCTATTGAATCTGTAATGAATTTTCTTCCTAAACTTAAAAAACTCTATCCGCAGCTAAACTTTGAAATTGCTGATACTCAGGAGTGGATGATCAAACTCTCCAATAAAAACATGTTTGAAGCCCTAAGAGATGCAATCTTAATGACCCTTTTTGTAATATTTCTCTTCCTTGCAAATATCAGGATGCTTATAGTCTCCTTCTTTTCTATTCCGGTAACGTGCCTTGTTACAATTGGTCTTATGTGGCTCTTTGGATTTAACCTCAACATTGTTACACTAACTGCTGTTATCCTTGCTCTTGGAATGCTAACAGATGATGCAGTTGTAATTGTTGAAAGTATTGAAAGACATTACTTTGAGCTAAAGAAGGATATATGGAGAGCAACTATTGATGGAACAAAAGAAGTAATGCTTGCTGACTTTAGCGGAACTTTTACTACTGTTGTGATGCTTCTTCCAATCGTTTTCATTGGAGGATATGTTGAAAAAATTTTAAAGCCTTTAGCTCTCGTTCTCATAATTGCTCTTATAGTTTCTTACATTGTTTCAATAACTTTGCTTCCAATGGTAACCCCATACATTCTTAAAAAAACGCCGGACAAAAACTTTCTTGAAAGGAAGGTTTACAGCTTTTTCGTTAAAGGACTTGTCTTTAAGACGGGTAACTTTTACGCTTCAGTTGTTAGTTCGGTTCTAAGTAGTTCTTTAAAAAAGGTATCATTTCTCTTTTTAGCAGTTATTCTCTTTGTGCTTACTATGAAAAACGTAATGCCTCTTGTTGGTAGAGACCTAATGCCTCCTATGGATACAGGACTTGTAATTGTTAGAGCAGAAACAGATCCTAATACTTCGCTTGAGAAAACAGAAGAAATACTTTCGAAAATGGAAAAAATCGTTTATTCAATGCCATACGTTTTAAGAGTTTCATCAACCATTGGTTCAGAACCAGGAGTTCTTTCCTTTGGAAGTGGAAAACTTCCACAGCAGATAGAGATAAAGATTCAGTTTATTGATAGATTCCATAGAAAAGAAACAATATGGCAGATAGAAGAAAAGTTGAGAGAATCTTTTAGTCAAATTCCAGGTTTAAGGTATGTTAATGTTATGGACTTTGGTGCAACGCCACTTTCTTCTATTAAAGCAACCATAGATGAAATGATTTACGGGAAAGATCCGAAAGTTCTCAATAAACTTGGAGATAAACTACTTTCTCTTATGTATAAAGTAAAAGGTTTAACTTCTGTTTCTCGAAGTTGGTATATGGATAAAAAAGAGTATATCTTCCAAATTGATTCAAACAAAGCAAGTCTTTATGGTCTAACGCCTCTTGAGATAGCAAACTATGTTGGTGAATACGTTAAAGGTATCCCAGTTTCTTCCTTTGTTGTTCCGATGGAAAATGGAATGGTAATAAGAGTAATTCTTCCAAAAGATGAAAGAGGTTTTGTAGATCAACTTAAATCAATACCAATTCCTACAAAAAAAGGTTTCATACCTCTTTCTTATTTTGCAACCTTTAAGTCTCAAAATGTTCAGAATGTTATTACTCATCAAGATTTATTAAATGTCTTAGATATTCAAGGTTATAGAGCAACAGCACCAACAACTTTTCTCCAAATGCAGGTAAATCCCTTAGAGAAGTCTTTAAAACTTCCAGCAGGTTATGGTGTATCCCACGAAGGAGAAATAAAGCAAATGCAGGAAAGTTTTTCAAGGCTTTTTAAATCTCTTGCAATAGGAATTATTATTCTTTATTTTTCTCTAGTTATAGTTTTTGGCTCTTTTACCTATCCAATTTCTATCTTGGCAGCCATTCCTCTTTCAGTTATAGGAGCTGCAATATCTCTTCTGATTACAGGAAAACCTCAGTGTATGCCTTCTTTTATGGGAATGATTCTTCTTGCTGGAGTTATTGTAAACAATTCTATCCTTCTTATTGATTTCATACAAAAGGCAAGAAATGAAGGAAGACCGCTCAGCGAAGCTATCTTGGATAGTATAAAAATCAGAACTCGCCCTGTTCTTATGACAGCTTTTGGAACATCTGTGGGGATGATCCCTATAGCTCTTGGTTGGGCTTTGGGACTTGAGAGGCTTGCTCCACTAGCGGTTGTTGCAATTGGAGGACTTATTATTGGAACGTTTATGACTCTTGTCTTTGTTCCTGTTCTGGTTTCGTTTATTGAAGAGGTGAAGCTTCTTATTCTGCGCTTTTGCTCATTGTCACGATGAAGATGAGAATGAAAGAGACACAGATGAAAAGTGCTGCATGTAGGATTTTTCTTTTTCTTATGGAGATGGTAATTGCAATTACGGTCTGCAAAAGATAGTAAAATGCAAAAGCTTTGGAGGCGTAATTTATAACTTCGAAAACGTTGAGAATCCAGATTAAAAGGATGTCCGTTAAGGAGAGAAGGAGATAAGCTGCCCTCGAGGTTATTTTCCCCTTCGTTTCGGCGGAGATCAGTCCCCCTGCGCCTATGGTATCGGCAACTGCCGCACTGAACTGACTCATCAAAGGTCCCGTTCTTATTAAGACTCCCATGATAAAAGAAAGGGAGGATGCAAGAGCAATTATTGCGGTTTCGTCAATCTTGTTAATGTTCAACGTGTGAAGAAGAGGAGTAACCAGGAAGATGAAGCTCACATAGATGAATCCCGAAATCAGTTGAGCTACCTTCATGCTTTTTATCCTTTCGGTAGAGGAGTACTTTTCTCCTAAATATTTTGAGGTCTCAAAACCCTGAACGATAAGAAGGATTCCTCCCAAAATCTGGAGGGTTCCGAAGGAAAATGTTTTGTTGACCGGTTCGTAGGCAAACTCATGTTGGATGTTGAAAAAGAGTAAGATTGTGAGAAAACCGGTTATTACTGAAAGCTTTACGGCTACAGCATACTTTTCAAGGAACTCCAAAAAGTTTAGCCCTCGGAGATAACCTGCAGTTCCTATGAATAGGAGAAGAATAGAAGTCATTGCCTTCTCTAAGGCTTCATTCCTCTCCAAAAAGCCGGAGAATATAAAGGAGGAAAGGAGTCTTAAGTAAAAAGCTACCGAGATAAAGTATGCAAAAGCGAGTGCCAAGTTTGAAAAACTTTCAACTTCCGAAATGAGCTTTTCCAGCTTCTCTTTTTTATCTTTTATTAAGATAGACTCTTCGTGAAGTATGTTAAATCTGATGGCCTCCCCTATCAGGTAGGCAAGAAAAACTATGAAAGCCATGAATATCCATGCGTTAGTCCCTGCAATGTGGTAGAGGAGAGGAGCGGAGATCAGATAACCGCTTCCTATTATGGAAGCAAGAGGGGTTACTAAAGCTGTCCAGAGTCTGCTCCTTTCCAGTTTACGGTTTGAAAGCAAGATAAAGGTGAATAGAAAAGAAAGGAGAGCCAACCAATCGAAGAGGGGAAGTTGCAAAAGTTACCTCTTTTAACTGGTTCTTTCAACAATAAAGTCTGCAATTTCGAATAGAGCTTTTCTTAAAGGTGATTCTGGAAAGACGTTGAGAACTTCTTTTGCTCTTTCTACGTATTCTCTTGCAAGTTTGATTGTTTCTTCAACTCCGCCTTTTTCAAATGCAAATTGTCTTACAGATTCAATTTGTTCCTTAGTTGGTTCAACAGTTGATAGAACCTGGGAAATTCTCTCTTTTTCAGATTCTGTTGCTTTTTTCAGTGCTGAAAGGAGAGGATAGGTTACCTTTCCCTCTCTAATGTCATTTCCAGCAGGTTTTCCAATTGTTTTCTCATCAGATATGTAGTCAAAGGCGTCATCAACAAGCTGAAATGCGTAACCGATGAATTTACCGTAGTTTTTAAGGGCTTTCCTTTCCTCTTCCCTTGCTTCGCCAACGATTCCACCGACTTCACAGCAGGTTGAGAGGAGTGAAGCAGTTTTTCGGTAAATTATGTCAAAATACTCTTCCTCTGTGAGATTGATATCTCCAATCTTTTCAAGCTGAAGGAGTTCTCCCTCTGCCATCTCCTGAACAGTCTGGGCTGCAACCTTTAAAACCTTATCTCCACCGTAAACTGCCAGAATGTAAATGGCTTTTGCAAACATGTAGTCACCAACTAAGACTGCAACGTCGTTTCCAAAGACCTCATTTGCTGATAACCTTCCTCTCCTCAGCTTTGCACCGTCAACGATATCATCGTGAAGGAGAGTAGCTGTGTGCATATACTCCATAACCGTTGCAACGGGGATAAGCCTCTCAAGAGGAGCTTCTACAAGTTTTCCAGAAATGATTGTGAGTCCTGGTCTTACTCTCTTTCCACCACTATCAAGAATATAACCACCGGCTGTGAGGACGAGCCTGACGTTAGAATTGAGGAGCTCCCTTGAACACTCTTCAGCTTTTTCAAGTTCTTCTCTTATCACTTCAAATGGCTTAAATATCTTCATCTAAGAACCACCTACTTAAGTGGAATATTTCTGCTTCCAGGCTTTACAAGAGGTATCCTACTTTCCTTGCATAAAGGACAAGACTCTGGTTCATAAACGGGGACTTCCAGTTGCCATAAAGTTACAAATGGAACTCCAAAATCTACTTTACCGCCGCTTCTGTCAACAAGACTTCCAACAGCAACAATTTCTCCACCGTGTTGTTTAACAACTTCTATCGTTTCTTTTGTAGACTTTCCTGTTGTTACAACATCTTCAACTACAACTACTTTTTCGCCAGTTTCTATTTTAAAGCCTCTCCTTAATGTTAAATTTCCATTAACCCTTTCTGCAAAAATTCCTCTTACTTTCAAGTGTCTTGCAGTTTCGTAGGAAACAATAATTCCACCAATTGCTGGAGCTATTACAAGGTTGTACTCTACTTCAAGATTTTCTATTCTTCTTGCGAGTTCTTTACATAGAACTTCTGAATACTCAGGATATTGAAGAACCTTTGCGCACTGAAGATAGTAAGGACTATGAAGACCACTTGAAAGAAGGAAATGTCCTTCAAGGAAGGCATCTGCTTTTAAAAATATTTCCTTTATCTGATCTTCTGTGAGCATTCGTTTGCCTCCAACAGATAAAAGTTAGATGTAATTTTAGGTTGCAGTTTAACTTCTTTCAAGTTTATATTCTTACTCGAACTCCTTTTTCTTTCAAATATTCCTTCAACTCAGGGATAGAAATCTCCTTAAAGTGAAAAACTGAAGCTGCAAGAACTGCATCAGCTTTTCCATAAACAAATCCTTCATAAAAATGTTCTTTTGTTCCTGCTCCACCTGAGGCAATAACAGGAACAGAAACAGCCTCAGAAATTGTTCTTGTTAATTCTATATCGTAACCCGATTTTGTTCCATCTTTATCCATTGAAGTTAGAAGAATTTCACCTGCTCCAAGGTCTACAACCTTCTTTGCCCATTCAATAACATCAATTCCTGTTGGAGTTCTTCCTCCGTGTATGTAAACTTCCCATGAATTACCTTTTCGTTTTGCGTCTATGGCAACAACTATACACTGAGAACCAAAAAGCTTTGCACCCTCATATATTAAATCCGGATTTTTTACAGCTGCTGTATTTATTGAAACTTTATCTGCTCCAGCATTTAAAAGATTTCTTATGTCCTCGAGAGTTCTAACACCACCTCCAACAGTCAGTGGCATAAAAACTTCTTCAGCAGTCCTCTTTACAACATCTATCATTATGTTTCTCTTTTCATAACTTGCAGTTATATCAAGAAAAACAAGCTCGTCAGCTCCTTGTTCGTCATAAACTTTTGCGTTTTCAACTGGATCACCAGCATCTATTAGATTTACAAAGTTAACTCCTTTAACCACCCTTCCTTCTTTTACGTCAAGGCAGGGAATGATCCTCTTTGCGAGCATATCAAGCTACCTCTCTTTTACACGATAAGTTTAGGTTTTTCGAAGAAGTATCCTTGACCGTAGTCAACTTCCAGCTTTTTCAGCTTATCTACGATTTCCTTGTTTTCTGCAAATTCTGCAACTGTTTCAATATTTAAAGAATGTGCCATACCATTTACTGTTTTTACTATTTTTTCAGCTTTTCCTGAATCTACGATTTTCTTTACATAACTACCATCTATTTTCAAAAACTTTATGGGAACTCTTTCAATAAAATCTACAAAATGTGAGAATGAAGAATAGCCAGTTCCAAAATCGTCTATTAATATTGGAAGTTTTGTCTTTTTAAAGAAATCTACAATAATGTCAAAATCTTCGATAGTTGACTGCTCGGTTATTTCAAAACCAAACTTTAATCCCATCTTTTTCATCTGTTTTGTAAGTTTTTTTACTTCTTCAGAAGAAGAAACAATTTTGAAAGTTCTAGGACTTATATTTATGAATATGAACTTATTGTAAAATAGATGAGCATTTTCTATAATTTTTCTTAGAACAGCTATATCCAGAAGATCTATTAGTCTATACTCATAAATCAAATCTATAAATTCATAAGCAGGAATAACTTCTCCTTTACTATCTCTTAATCTTACAAAAACTTCATAGTGACTTACCTTTTGCGTTTTTAGATTGTAGATACCTTGAATGACTAATCCTATTTTTCCCGAGGATATTTTTTCCACTAGATCCTCATAGAAATTTTTGAATATCGTTATCTTTCGATAATTATCTAACTTTTTTAGGTCTAACACAAATAGGTTTTCTGGATTTTTTTTGCTTTCCCTAATGGCAAATTTAATTGAACTCAATACTTTTCCTTGACTTATGTCAACTTCTTTAGGAAACTTTAGTAGAAAACCAGATACATCTAACTTTATAGGTAGATGTTTAAATTCTTCTTTAAGGAATTTTTTGATTTCTAGAAAAATCTTATCGTAATCTATAGAGTTGTTTTCCGAAATTACGCAGATCGCACCTTGTATACACTTAATTATTGCTTGTTCTTTACCAGGAGGAATTAAAGCAATTAGCTTTTCCATTAAAAAAAAGAAAACTTTATCTCCTATAGTATATCCAAATACTTTGTTTAGAAAAGATATTTCTTTTGGATCAAGGACGAAAAGGATTATATCTTTTTTTTCTGTTAAAATAAAAGATATTAATTCTTCAATTGAAATATTTTTCTTTGCACTTTCAACACTACGGAACATTTCTCC
This sequence comes from Desulfurobacterium thermolithotrophum DSM 11699, assembly GCF_000191045.1. Lineage (NCBI taxonomy): Bacteria > Pseudomonadati > Aquificota > Aquificia > Desulfurobacteriales > Desulfurobacteriaceae > Desulfurobacterium > Desulfurobacterium thermolithotrophum. The sequence continues at coordinate 1,476,803 of NC_015185.1, read as the reverse complement.
CAATTTTTCAAATAAAAAATAAATGGTAATTAAAATTAAATAAATAGGAAGATATCTTTTTTTATCATAGTAAACTTTAAATAGCTTAAAGTACGTGTGCAGTAAATGGTGTGTTTTTTCTATTTCTTCGCAGATTTTTAGTTTGTTGCAAGCTATTCTAAAGCCTAAGTCTTTCATATAATCTGTAACGGGACAATCATTAGCTTCTTTAAATAGAGGTTTTCCTTCTCCAAAAACTTTTTCTATATATGAGAATTGGTTAACTAAATCTCTACAAGGAGTAGTATTAAAGGTTTGTTCTAATTTTTTCTTTTTTTCAGGAAGTAATTCTAGTATAAATCCTAGAGCAATAAAGTTCATAAATTCTTCCATAAGTTGATTTGCCTGTTCTATAAGATTTTTAGGTAAATGTTCTGGATTTATATAGTTGATAATTTTGAAAAGAATTGTATTAACTGCATCAACAATAAGAGCTATACTTATGCCTTTTTCATAAAGCTTTCTTCCCAAATCTATAGATAATTTTTCAAATCTTTTTTTATTTTTGAAATAACAACTTATTAGTTCTTTAAACTGAGGCTTAATTTCTTTACAGAAGTCTTTAACATTTGTAATTTCCTGCTTTTTTCTAATACTTTCTGGTAATTCTTCTAAATCACTTATGCAAAATTTATCAAAAAATTTAAGATACTCCTCCATTGAGCTTGTCTCCTTAATTTCTTATATATTATACCCCCTTCCTCCCAAGGGGGGGGGAAAAGTTACTTGTCTTTTTTCAAATATTCATGAACCCTCTTTATCGAACAGAGCTTTCCACACATTGTACAGGTTTCTTCATCTTTTTTAGGTTTTCTCTCTTCTCTGTACTTTCTTGCAGTTTCTGGGTCTATTGCAAGCTCAAATTGTTTTTCCCAATCAAGATTTTCCCTTGCTTTTGCCATTTCAAGGTCCCATTCTATAGCACCTGGAATACCTTTAACAATGTCAGCTGCATGACCTGCAATTCTTGCAGCGATTACTCCTTGCTTGACATCTTCAACATCTGGAAGTGCAAGGTGTTCAGCAGGAGTAAGATAACATAGAAAATCTGCGCCAGTTTTTGCAGCTATTGCTCCACCAATTGCTCCTGCTATGTGATCGTAACCTGGGGCAATATCAGTAACAATTGGGCCAAGAACATAAAAAGGTGCGTTATGACAGAGTCTTTTTTGAAGAAGAATGTTTGCTTCTACTTGATCAAGAGGTACATGTCCAGGTCCTTCAACCATTGCCTGAACGTCAGCTTCTCTTGCTCTGTCAACAAGTTCTCCAAGTGTAATGAGTTCTTCTATCTGACACCTATCTGTTGCATCAGCAATACAACCAGGTCTCATTCCATCACCAAGAGAAAGTGTAACATCGTACTTTTTAGCTATTTCAAGGAGTCTGTCGAAGTATTCGTAAAGTGGATTTTCTCTTTCATTATAAACCATCCACTCTGCCATTAAAGCACCACCACGGGAAACTATGTTCATTATTCTTCCTTCGTTTCTTAACTTTTCAAGGGAACTTAATGTAACACCACAGTGAACTGTTATAAAGTCAACACCATCCTGACAGTGTTTTTCAATAGCATTAAATAAATCGTCAACTGTCATTTTCCCAATGAAACCATGTTTGTCTACTGCTTCTTTAGCGGCTTGATAAATAGGAACTGTTCCTACCATTACAGGTGAGTTTTGAATGATTGTCCTTCTTGTCTCATCGATATAATTACCTGTTGAAAGATCCATTACAGCATCTGCGCCGTATTTAATAGCAACCTTCATTTTCTCAAGTTCAAGTTCAATACTTTCAATATCTCCAGATGTTCCAATGTTTGCATTTACTTTTGTGATTAATCCTTTACCAATTCCTCTTGGTTGAAAGCCTTCTCTTTCTCTATGATAGATATTAGCAGGAATTACTATTGTTCCTTCAATAAGTCCTTGAACTATATAATCAATATCTCTTTTTTCATATTTTGCTACAAATTCAATTTCTTTTGTAATTACACCTTTTTTGACAAGCTCAACAAGGGTAGCCATAATTCCTCCAAATTTAATTTTAACCCTTAACCTCTAAGTTTTTTAGCAATTTCCTGTGCAACTTTCTTACCGGACATGAGCATTCCACCAAAAACTGGTCCCATTCTGTGACTTCCACAAGTTGCGTTTGCAGCCATTCCACTAACGTAAATTCCTGGGAAGACTTCTCTACTATTTTTGACAGTATCTTCTTCTCCCACAGAAGCCCAAAGAGGTTTTTCTCCTACTACACATCCAGTTTCTGTTGCAAGCTTAACTCCTGCCTTTCTTTGAAGAGTAGAAACAACAGTTGCATCGTGGCCTGTTGCATCTATTACGTATTTAGAGGTAATAACAAGAGGATCAACCATTAAGTGATTCATTTCTACGGTACTCCAGTTAATAACAAGTCCGCAAACTCTATAGTTGCCATTAACTTTCTTTAGAACAACATCTTCTGCTGTCATTCCGTTGAAAATAACAGCTCCTGCTTTTACAGCTTTTGAAGCTATTGTTGTTACAGCTTCAACGGCATCAGCTAAGTAGTAACCAGGTTTAAATTCCTTATAGTTTACTTCAAATTCATCAAAAATTTCTCTTCCCATTTCTTGAACGACAATTTCATTAAAAAACATTGCACCAGCCCACATTCCACCACCAATAGAAATTCTTCTTTCATATATAGAGACCTTGAATCCTTCTTTTGCAAGATAATATCCTGCAACAAGACCGGAAGGACCTCCCCCTACTATAGCAACATCTACTTCAAGGTGGTCTTTTAGTTTTTCCATATAAGATTCAATAATTGCTTGTGAGATAACAACTTCGTTAAGATTTTGCATGGCTTCCTCCTAAGTTTATTTTTTAGCCTGAGGGGGGAGTTGGATAGGACGAGAAGAAAATTCTCGCCGCTCCCTACGCCGGTATTACCCGGATCAGGTTCAAAGGGTTGCTCCCTACTGGGAGCTCTCAGGAGCCAAAGCTCCACCCCTGCGGCTTGTTTTAAATTATGATTATTAAGAGTAAATTTCAACAAAGTTAATTTTTGAATTTTTTTCTAAATTCACTAAATGCTTCTTCAAGCTTACTTAGATTTTGAACTCCACCTTGAGCCATATCAGGTCTTCCACCACCTCTTCCTTCAAGGATTGGAGCTATTTCCCTTATTATTTCTCCTGCTTTAAATCTATCAGTTAAGTCTTTTGTTAGAGCTATTAGTAGGCTAGCTTTACCATCTTTGATTCCAACAATCATAACTGCTGCTGTCTTAGCTTTATTTCTTATAACGTCTGCAATTTCTGCAAGTTCCTTTCCTCCAAATCCTTCAAGTTTAGCTGTTACTACCTTTATACCGTTAATGATTGGGGCGTCTTCAACTATTTGATCTATTTCAGCTGTAGCAAGTTTTTTCTTGATTCTTTCAAGTTCTTTTTCTTTTGCTTTAAGTTCTTCTTTAAGCTTTTCGACTTTCTGCAATAGCTGTTCTTCAGGAGACTGTAAAGAACTACGTAATTTCTTTATTAAAGCTTCCTTTTCTTCTATGTACTTGAAAGCTTCCTTTCCAACTACAGCTTCAATTCTTCTTGTTCCGGATGAGATTGAGGATTCAGAGATTAGTTTGAAAAATCCAATGTCTCCACTTCTTTCAACGTGTGTTCCTCCACAGAGCTCTACACTTACTCCTCCAACATCAACTACCCTTACTACATCGCCATACTTTTCTCCAAAGAGTGCGATTGCTCCACGCTCTATAGCTTCGTCATAAGACATCTCTTCAATTTTGACAGGGTAGTTTTTCAGCACCCAGTTATAAACTGTTTCTTCAATTGTTTGAAGTTCTTCTTCTGTTGGTGCTTCAAAGTGAGTAAAGTCAAATCTCAATCTATCAGGGAGAACTAAGGAACCTGCCTGTTTTACGTGGTTTCCAAGAACTTCTCTTAATGCTTTATGAAGAAGATGAGTTGCTGTATGGGCTCTCATTATCGCTTTTCTTCTCTCCTCATTAACGATGGCGTTTACTATATCACCGACTTTAACTTTTTCTTTTTTTACCACAACCTTATGTCCTATTAAATTTTCAGTTATGTTTTGAGTGTCTAGGACTTCACAGTAACAGTTATTCCCCTCAATTATTCCAGTATCTCCTACCTGTCCACCTTTTTCTGGATAGAAAGGTGTTTTGTCAAGAATTACAGTTACTTCTTCTCCTTCTTTTGCTTCTTCTATAAGTCTTCCGTCTTTGAGAATTCCCGTAACTTTTCCAATTCCCTCTAAGTGGTCATATCCAATGAAAATAGATGGAGACTCTTCAGAGAGCTTTTGGAGCTCTGGAGAAATAACCTTTTGTACTCCTCCTTTCCACGCTTTTCTTGCTCTTTCTTTTTGCTCGGCAAGGAGCTTTTCAAAACCAGAAACATCAACTTTTAAGTTTTCATCGTTTGCAACTTCTAAAATAAGGTCAAGTGGAAATCCGAAAGTATCGTAGAGCTTGAATGCCTCCTCACCCGGAATGATATCTTTTCCTTCGTTTCTTAGTTTATCTATAATTTCTGCAAAGATGTAAAGTCCTCTTTCAAGAGTTTTTGAAAATCTTTCTTCTTCTTTAAGTGTAACTTTCTTTATTAGTCTACCGTTTTCAACGATTTCTGGATAAGTATCTCCCATTATATTTAAAACTTCATCTACACCTTCAAAGAGAAACGGCTTATCTATTCCAAGAAGTCTTCCATGTCTTGAGGCTCTTCTGATTATCCTTCGGAGAACGTATCCTCTTCCTTCATTTGATGGGAGAACTCCATCTGCAATGAGGAAAGTGAGAGCTCTCAGATGATCAGCAATGACTCTCATTGAGGTAGAACTCTTTTCATCTTTACCGTATGGAGTGCCGCTTAAATCCGAAGCCCATTTGACAAGTGGAAAGAGCAGATCTGTTTCGTAGTTGCTTGGAACGTTCTGAAGAACAGATGCAATTCTTTCAAGTCCCATTCCTGTGTCTATTGATGGGTGAGCTAAAGGAGTTAACTTTCCGCTCTCATCTCTTTCAAACTGCATGAAAACAAGATTCCAAATCTCGAGGTATCTATCACAATCGCACTTTCCTATTTCACAATTTTCACCACAGGCAAATTCTTCACCCCTGTCATAATAAATTTCGCTACAAGGACCACAAGGACCAGTATCTCCCATTGCCCAGAAGTTATCTTTTTCACCAAGTTTGTAGATTTTGTTTTCAGGAATTCCAATTAATTTATTCCATATTTCAAAAGCTTCGTCATCTTTTTCATAAACAGAAACGTAAAGTCTATCCTCGGGGAGTTTAAAAACTTTTGTAACAAGTTCCCAAGCAAACTCAATTGCTTCTTTCTTGAAGTAATCTCCAAATGAAAAGTTTCCAAGCATTTCAAAAAAGGTATGGTGCCTTCCGGTCTTTCCAACGTTCTCAAGATCGTTGTGTTTACCACCTGCTCTCATACACTTTTGGCAAGATGTAGCTCTTTTAAATGGTGGTTTCTCTTTTCCAAGAAAATAGTCCTTAAATTGAACCATTCCGGCATTTGTGAATAAAAGTGTTGGGTCATTCTTTGGAATGAGTGGAGAACTTTTTACTCTAAAGTGTTCTTTATCCTCAAAGAATCTTAAAAATGCTTCTCTTATCTCCTTTCCTGTCCACTTGCCCATGAAAATCTCCGTGGTTTAGTTTTGGCTAAATTTTATCAGAGAATGTTTTCTATCTCGCAGTATGAAAACCCTCTTTGAAGAAGAAATCTTTTCGCTTTTTCCCTTAGTTTTTTATCTTTCACTTGACCAAACTTTTTTTCAATTTCCTTTTTGATAAAGGAGTAGTCAAATTCAATGGTAGTTTCTAACTCCTTTATAACTTCTTCTGAAAAGCCTTTCTGTCTGAGACTATATCTAATTTTTTTCTTTCCCCATCCCTTTTCCATTTTTGAAGTAAAGTAATTATGAGCCGTTCTAAATTCGTTCAAAAAATTTTCTTTTTTCAAGGTATCTATTACATTATTGATAATTTGGTTTTCAGCTTCTGGAAACTTTTCAAGAATCTTTTTTCTTAAGGATTGAGGTGAATAGTCTTTTTTAGATAACAAAAAAATTGTGTAGGTATAGATCTTTTTAAATGTCAAATCCACTTGAGAAGATTCCCTCCATCTTAAGTTTTAGATCATCAGGTTTTGTTGCATACTTAAGAGCATCTTCTTTAGTAATGAAACCTTTTTTCCAAAGGTCATAGAGCGATTGATCAAAAGTTTGAGAACCGTAAACCTCTTTTCCTTTTTCAATAAATTCAGGTATTTCTTCTGTAAGTTCAGGATTAATTATCCTTTCTCTTATTGCTCCAGTTACAATCATGATTTCAACCGCTGGAACTCTACCTTTTCTATCAGCTCTTGGAATTAGCCTTTGAGAAATAGTTGCTCTTAGTACAGATGCAAGTTGATATCTTATTGCTTGTTGGTGATGAGGAGGGAAGAAAGAAATTATTCTGTTAATAGTTTCCTTAGCATCGAGAGTGTGTAGAGTAGAGAAAACCATATGTCCTGTTTCTGCCGCGTCAAGAGCAGTTCTAACAGTTTCAGAATCCCTCATTTCTCCTACAAGGATAACATCTGGATCTTCACGAAGAGCTGCTCTTAAAGCAGTAAAAAAGTTTTCTGCATCATCTCCAATTTCTCTTTGATAAAAAATACATTTCTTATCCTTATGAAGGTACTCTATGGGATCTTCGATTGTAACTACTACCCGGGAGTCTTTGTTGTTAAGTTCGTTAAGCATGGCAGCTAAAGTTGTAGATTTACCTGAGCCTGTTGTTCCAGTTACAAGTACAAGCCCTCTTTGGTAGAGGGCTATTTCTTTTATAACAGATGGAAGATTAAGCTCTTCTACTTCGGGTACTTTAGACGGTATGATTCTCATAACAATAGCAAAAGTGCCTCTTTGCCTAAAGAGGTTAACTCTAAATCGGCAAACTCCAGGAATACTATAAGCAGTATCAAGGTTTTTTATGTAAGGAAGTTCTTTTAACTTATCTACGGGAAGTATCTTTTTTACATAAAGATTTATGTCATCAAGAGTGATTGGAGGAAGTTCTGTTCTAATTAGCTTTCCGTTTATTCTAAAAACAGGAGGTAGTTTGACTCTAAGGTGTATATCTGAAGCACCAAGCTTAAAAGCCTTTGTTAGGAGAGAATTAAGCTCCACGGTCACTAAATGCCTCCATTATTTTAGCTTCTAATTCAACTGCAATTTCAGGATTTTCTTTAAGGAAAATTCTAGCGTTTTCTTTGCCTTGTCCAAGTCTTATGTCACCATAGGAATACCATGAACCGCTCTTTTTAACAAATCCTAGCTCTTCTCCTAAGTTTAAAAGATCTGCTTCTTTTGAAATTCCTTCTCCATAGTAGATTTCAACAATTGCTTCTCTGAAAGGAGGTGCTAATTTGTTCTTTACTATCTTTATCTTTGCCTTATGACCTATTCTTTCATCTCCTTTTCCTTTGATTTGGCCAATGTTTCTTATGTCCATTCTCATAGAGGCATAGAATTTCAAAGCTCTTCCACCAGTAGTTGTTTCCTGTGGACCACCATATCCCATCATTCCAATCTTTTCTCTTACTTGGTTAATGAAAATAAGAGCACAATTACTTCTGCTGGTTGCAGCTGTTAGCTTTCTTAGGGCTTGAGACATAAGTCTTGCTTGAAGTCCTACGTGAGAATCTCCCATGTCTCCCTTTATCTCTGCTTCAGGGACAAGAGCTGCTACTGAATCAACAACGATCACATCAACAGCTCCACTTCTTACCAAAGTTTCTGCGATTTCAAGAGCTTGTTCACCACTATCTGGCTGGGATACAAGGAGCTCTTCAAGGTTTATTCCAAGTTTTCTAGCGTAAGTTGGATCTAATGCATGTTCAGCATCAATGAAAGCAGCTATGCCACCTTCTTTTTGAACATTTGCTATAACATGTAAGGCAAGCGTCGTTTTTCCTGAGGATTCTGGACCGTATATTTCTGTAATTCTTCCTCTTGGAATTCCTCCAATTCCTGTAGCTCTATCTATTGAGATAGAGCCTGTACTTATTGCGGGTATTTCTTCAGCAGGCTTTTCACCAAGAAACATTACAGAGCCTTCACCAAATTCCTTTTTAATCCTTCTTAGAGCATCTTCAAGGACTCTTCTTCTTTCTTCCTGCATGGATACTCTCCTATAAGTAAGGTTGTAAAGTAATGGCGGAGAGGGCGGGATTTGAACCCGCGGTACCCCTTATAAGGGTACACCCGATTTCGAGTCGGGCCCGTTAAGCCAGACTCCGGCACCTCTCCCTTAAAGCTTTGAAGAACTCTTTAAGGAGCTCTTCAGCTTCTTTTATATAAATTTTTTTTACCTCTAATCTGTGGTTAACTTTTTTATCTTTAAAAATAGTGTAAAGACTTTCTATTCCTCCAAACTTTGGATCAGGAACAGAGTAAACCAATCTATCAATCCGTGATTGGATTATAACACCACAGCACATGATGCAAGGTTCAACAGTAGAGTAAAGAGTACAGCCGTTAAGCCTCCAAGAGTTTAGTTTTCTTGAAGCCTCTTTTATGGCAAGAAGTTCAGCATGGGCTGTAGGATCTTGTAAAAATTCTTTCCGATTAAAAGCTCGAGAGATTATCTTGCGATCTTTTACTATGATGGCTCCTATAGGGACTTCTCCAAGCTTAAATGCTTTTTTGGCTTCTTTTAAAGCTTCAAGAAGAAACAGATGGTCAAGCTCCATAAAAAACCTTTGAAGTGGCGCGCCCGGCAGGAGTCGAACCTGCAACCTTGGGATCCGTAGTCCCACGCTCTATCCAGTTGAGCTACGGGCGCAAATTTCAGTTCTAAATTTATCCCTTTGAGCTTACTTTTCAATTCCCTGTTCGAGTTCAATACATGGTGGACACCTTGATGGTTTTTAATATATTCCTCAAACTTCTCAGCGGGAGTCTTGTAATTTAAAGAGTGATGGGGTCTAAGAAAGTTGTAAATCTTTAAATACTCAAAAAGTTTTTTATTCATCTCATCAACAGTCGGTTCTGTTCCTTCTATCATCCATAGTTCACTTTCTGTCGTTTGAATAAACCTTTCTACATGCGCATTAGTCTTGGGAGATTTCGGATAACTAAAGTAGTGTTCTATCCCTTTTCTTTTAAGATATTCGTCTAACTCCCCTAAAAATTCGCTCCCGTTATCCGTTTGAACTTTCTCTATCTTGAAGGGAAGAAATTTTTCAAGTTCTTCAAAAAACCTTCTTCCGCTCCTGCTGCTTTTTGTAGAATAAACCTTGGCAAATGCTATTCGGGTGAACTTGTCTATTGCCGTGAACTGGTAAAAGGTTTTACCGCACCAGTAGAGGTATTTAACGTCCATGAGGATTGTTCCTGGTTTGTCTGCTCTTAGTCCTTTTCTGGTGCGGTTCTTTTTCCCTTTCTGTTTCTTCCTCTTGTAGGTACTTTTTAGTTTCCAGGTTCTTTCTATTAGTCCGTGTCTTTTGAGAACCCTGTAAACTGTAGAGGATGATATTTTTACATTTAGGTATCTTTCCATGAAGGCTGCTATCTTTTCTTTGCTCCAGGTTGGGAATTTTTCCCTTATTGTGACGATGATGTGTTCTATTTCAGGTTCTGTTTGTGGTTGTCTTACTTTATGAGGTCTTTTGTTTCTGTCTTGGAGTCCTTCTATCCCGTACTTGTCGTATCTTTTTTTCCACTTGTAGAAGGTTGTTGGACTGATGCCAAAGTATCTGCATGTTTTTCTGGCGTTGCCTGTTTTGTGGTAGTACTCTATCCATTTGAGTCTCCTTTTAACATTTCTGTCTTTTGTTAGGTCAAGCTTCTTTTTTACTCTTCTTCCTTTTTTCAGGGTTTCTTTGAACGCCGTATTTGTGCTGGATATATGGAGGGATGTTCCTTTGAATCTTTTCAATTGTTTCATCGGTGGACACCTCCTTGTGGTATTCAAAGGTTATTGTAGGGTGTCCACCTTCTATCTGAACTTCAACATTCCCAGTGTTTTAAAATTTAACTTCAATCTACTTGTTTATACGGAGGATAAAATGGCATCTAACACGTACAATCCTGCTCTTTTTGAAGATAAATGGTATAGGTTCTGGATTGAAAAGGGTTATTTCCATGCAGATGAAAAAAAGGTTTTAAGAGGAGAGAAACCAAAGTTTAGTGTTGTTCTTCCACCACCAAATGTTACAGGTGTTCTCCATGTTGGACATGCCCTCAATTCAACCCTTCAGGACATTATTTGTCGCTGGAAAAGAATGAAAGGTTTTGAAGTTTGTTGGATTCCGGGAACAGACCACGCCGGAATTGCAACTCAGTGGGTTGTTGAAAGAGAATTGGCAAAAGAGGGATTAACTCGTCATGATATAGGTAGAGAAGAGTTCCTTGAAAGAGTTTGGAAGTGGAAAGACCAGTATGGTAGCAGAATTATCAACCAGCTTAAAAAGCTTGGAACTTCCTGTGATTGGAGTAGAGAAAGATTTACAATGGATGAAGGTTTTTCCAAGGCAGTAAAGAAAGCTTTTGTTACTCTTTACAAAGAGGGACTTATCTATAGAGGAAAGAGACTAATAAATTGGTGTCCAAGATGCCATACTGCCCTTTCTGACCTTGAGGTAGAGCATGAAGAAGAACAAGGTAATCTTTGGTACATCAAATATCCTATTGTTGGTGAAGATGATTTTATAGTTGTAGCTACAACTAGACCAGAAACAATGCTTGGTGATGTTGCAGTAGCAGTGAATCCTAACGATGAAAGATATAAACATCTTGTTGGTAAAAAGGTTCTGCTACCGATTGTAAACAGAGAGATTCCAATAATTGCTGACGAGTATGTAGACCCTGAATTTGGTACAGGTGCAGTTAAGATTACTCCAGCCCATGACTTTAACGACTTTGAAGTAGCGCAGAGGCATAACCTTTCTGCAATTCAAGTCATGGATGATTGGGGAAGAATTACAGTTTCTCCTTTTAAAGGAATGGATAGATTCGAGGCTCGAAAAGCTATAGTTTCTATGCTTAAAGAAGAAGGTTTTCTTGAAAAAGTAGAGTCTCATGTTCACTCCGTTGGTCACTGCTATAGATGTAAGACTGTTGTTGAACCGTATTTATCAGATCAGTGGTTTGTAAAAACAAAACCTTTAGCAGAAAGAGCGATAAAAGCTGTTAAGACTGGAGAAATTCGTTTTGTACCTAAGCAATGGGAAAATACCTTTTTTGACTGGATGTACAACATAAGAGATTGGTGTATCTCAAGACAAATTTGGTGGGGACACAGAATTCCTGCATGGTATTGTAAAGATTGTGGTCATATAAACGTTTCAGAAGAAGTTCCTGAAAAGTGTGAAAATTGTGGAAGTACAAATCTTTATCAAGATGAAGACGTTCTTGATACATGGTTTAGTTCTGCAATGTGGCCTTTTGGAACTCTTGGTTGGCCTAAAAGAACAGATGATCTGAAAGTCTTCTATCCTACTGATCTCCTTGTTACTGGTTTTGACATTATCTTTTTCTGGGTTTCCCGTATGATGATGATGGGTTATTACTTTATGAAAGAAAAGCCTTTCAGTGATGTTTATGTCCATGCTCTTGTTAGAGATGAGAAAGGACAAAAGATGAGTAAAACAAAGGGAAATGTTATTGACCCTCTTGAGATGGTCGAAAAGTATGGAGCAGATACTTTAAGATTTACACTTGCTGCTTTGGCAGCTCAAGGAAGAGATATAAGGCTTTCAGAAAAGATAATTGAAGGTTATAGACACTTTGCCAACAAGATTTGGAATATAGCAAGGTTTATTTTTTCAGCTCTTGAAAATGTTGAAATGAAGGAAGCAGTTTCTTATGCTCCTGAAGATAAATGGATTCTTTCAAAACTTTCTAAAACAGTAGAAATAGTTGATAAAGAGTTAGAAAATTATCGATTTAATGATGCTGCAAAAGCTATTTACCAGTTCTTGTGGAGTGAATTTGCTGATTGGTATATTGAATTTTCAAAACAAAGGGTTTATAAAGGTACTGAAGAAGAAAAAAGAACAGTTCTTCATGTTTTACTAACTGTTCTTAGGGATGCTATGAAGTTACTTCATCCTATAATGCCATTCCTTACAGAGGAAATTTATCAGAAACTTCCAAACAAAGATGCAGAATCAATTGTTATAGCTCCTTGGCCTACTTCAGAGTTCAAATTTGAAGAAGATGAAGCAAGAGTAGAAATAATTAAAGAAGTTATTAGAGGAATAAGAAATGTTAAAGCTGAGTTAAATATTTCTCCATCAACGCTTGTAGATATTTTTATTAAAAGTGAAGATGATAAATTAATAGAAACTATAGAAAAAATGGTCGCTTCTATAAAGCAACTTGCGAAGGTTTCTGAAATTCACTCTGTGAGTGAAGCTTCTTCAGGTTGTGTTTCTTTCTTTTTACCAGGTATTGAGGTTTATGTGAAAGTAGGAGAACTTATTAATGTTGAAAATGAGATTTCTCGAATAATGAAAAAGTTAAAAGATATTGAGAAGGATATTCAGAAACTTGAGAGAAAATTATCTAATGAGAATTTCTTAAAGAAAGCTCCAAAAAATGTTGTTGAGAAAAACAGAAAAGAATTAGAGGAGTTAAAAGAAGTTTCTGAAAAGCTTGCAAGAACTTTACAGCAGTTAAAACACTTACAATAGGTGTTGAAGTTCAGATAGAAGGTGGACACCCTACAATAACCTTTGAATACCACAAGGAGGTGTCCACCGATGAAACAATTGAAAAGATTCAAAGGAACATCCCTCCATATATCAAGCACAAATACAGCATTCAAAGAAACCCCTGAAAGAAGGAAGAAGAGTAAAAAAGAAACTTGACCTAACAAAAGACAGAAACGTTAAAAGGAGACTCAAATGGATAGAGTACTACCACAAAACAGGCAACGCCAGAAAAACATGCAGATACTTTGGCATCAGTCCAACAACCTTCTACAAGTGGAAAAAAGATACGACAAGTACGGGATAGAAGGACTCCAAGACAGAAGCAAAAGACCTCATAAAGTAAGACAACCACAAATAGAACCTGAAATAGAACACATCATCGTCACAATAAGGGAAAAATTCCTAACCTGGAGCAAAGAAAAGATAGCAGCCTTCATGGAAAGATACCTAAATGTAAAAATATCATCCTCTACAGTTTACAGAACTCTCAAAAGACACGGACTAATAGAAAGAACCTGGAAACTAAAAAGTACCTACAAGAGGAAGAAACAGAAAGGGAAAAAGAACCGCACCAGAAAAGGACTAAGAGCAGACAAACCAGGAACAATCCTCATGGACGTTAAATACCTCTACTGGTGCGGTAAAACCTTTTACCAGTTCACGGCAATAGACAAGTTCACCCGAATAGCATTTGCCAAGGTTTATTCTACAAAAAGCAGCAGGAGCGGAAGAAGGTTTTTTGAGAACTTGAAAAATTTCTTCCCTTCAAGATAGAGAAAGTTCAAACGGATAACGGGAGCGAATTTTTAGGGGAGTTAGACGAATATCTTAAAAGAAAAGGGATAGAACACTACTTTAGTTATCCGAAATCTCCCAAGACTAATGCGCATGTAGAAAGGTTTATTCAAACGACAGAAAGTGAACTATGGATGATAGAAGGAACAGAACCGACTGTTGATGAGATGAATAAAAAACTTTTTGAGTATTTAAAGATTTACAACTTTCTTAGACCCCATCACTCTTTAAATTACAAGACTCCCGCTGAGAAGTTTGAGGACTATATTAGAAGTCATCAAGGTGTCCACCATGTATTGAACTCGAACAATAGGTTGAAACTTAGACTTTGTAATGATAAATTTGCCACTACGTTTTTATGCTTTTTGTTATTTTCCCCTCTTTGGGGGATGTAGAAATTAGACGATTTAAATAGGAGGTAGAAAAAATGGCAAAGTGTGCAATTTGTGGAAAGAGTACTATCTTTATAAACAAAGTGAGTCACTCTCACAGAGTAACAAGCAAGAAACAAAGACCAAACTTGCAGAAGATAAAGGCAGTAGTAAATGGAGAAAAGAAAAGAATTTGGGTATGTACAAAGTGCCTTAAGGCTGGAAAGGTAACAAAAGCTATTTAGTTAGCGGCGGTTGCCGCTTTTTATCCTAAAGTTTTTAGTATCTTTTCCAATTCCTTATCTAGTGTAGTGATATTTTCATAAGTTATTTTATCTGCAAAGTATCTTATGAAACCAAAACGATCAATTATTATTAAGGAAGGAACTTTCAAATCCTTTATTTTCTTTTTAAATTGTTCATATACGTAACTATCTGCAGTGAGTAAAACTTTCTTTAGTTCCATACTTTTTTTAAACTTTTTAAGAATGGAAAAATCTGAATCATTTATGTCTACTGCTACTATAACAGTATTTTTTTTCTTTTTAAGAAATTTTTCTAAAGCTAACAAAATTGATTCAGAAGTGGGAGTGTAAAGTCCATTGAGAAAAACAAAAATTGCTTTTTTTCCTTCTAGTTTTTTTCTTGTTAATTTCCTTAAGTTTGCTGTTTGAATTGAAAAGTCAGGTGCAAATATCTTTTTAACTTCAACTGTATAAGGCTTTGTTTCTTTGGGAGGCGTTAATTTGGGAAGAGGCGGAGTTTTTTTAGGTGAAGGTCTTTCTTGAGGAGGAGCTTTAGGTATAAGAATATACCAGTCTCCGAATGAATTTACAGGGATGGATATTACGAATGTTAGAGCTAAGCATGTTCTAGGGAAACCCAACTTTTTAAAACCTCCTCTGGATTTTCTTTTCTCATAAGAGTTTCTCCAACTAAAAAGGCATTAACTCCGGCTTTCCTTAATTTTATAATTTCTTCCTTCCCTCTTATTCCACTTTCAGAAACAAGTACTTTCCCTTCCCCTTTTATTAAGGGTAAAAGTTTAAGAGTTGTTTCTATTGAAACAGTGAAAGTTTTTAGGTCTCGGTTATTTACTCCTATTATTTCGGCATCTGCTTTTAGAGCTCTTTCTACTTCTTTCTCATCATGAGTTTCAATCAAAGGTTCCATTCCTAGTTCTCTGCCTAAAAGAACAAAATCTTTAAGTTGCTCATCTGAAAGTATCGAAACAATGAGTAGAAATGAAGAAGCTCCAAGAACTTTTGCTCCGTAAATTTGAAACTCGTCAATTATGAAATCCTTTCTAAGAACTGGCAGTTTAACCGTTTCTGCAACCTGTTTCAGATAAAAAGGTGAGCCCTGAAAGAATTTCTTATCTGTTAAAACAGAAATTGCTTTCGCTCCTCCTTTTTCGTAGCTTAGAGCAATTTCAACAGGGTCAAAATCTTCTCTTATAACTCCTTTGGAGGGAGAAGCTTTCTTAACTTCAGCAATGATGTTTATTCCTTTTTTGATGAGAGCTTCTTTGAAGTTGTATGGAACTTCCATCTTTTCAGCTTCTTCTCTCAAAACGGAAAGGTTAAATTTTTTCTTTTGCTCTTCAATCTCTACCTTTTTATGTTCAACTATTTTTTGAAGAATGTTCATTTCTTTTTTCTCCTTGCTTTTTCTCTAATCCTTTCTGCTTTTCCTTCGTAGTTTAACTGTTTTGCTCTTCCAACAGCAAGAGTATTTTCAGGAACGTCAGAAGTAATAACAGATCCAGCCGCAGTGATGGAATTATTACCTACTTTGACAGGAGCTATAAAAAGAGTATTACTTCCAACAAAAACGTTTTTTCCAATTTCCGTTTTCCACTTGTTGAATCCGTCGTAGTTACAGGTAATTGTTCCAGCTCCAATATTTGTATTTTCTCCAATTCTGCAATCACCAAGATAGGTCAGGTGGTTTGCTTTGGCTCCTCTTTCAAGGTAGGCATTCTTTGTTTCAACAAAGGTTCCAAGCTTAGCGCTACTTTCAAGGTAAGTTCCAGGTCTTAGCTTTGCAAAAGGTCCTACAGAGGTTTCAGGTTCAAGCACTGCTCCTTTTATCCAAGAGTGGCTTTCAACTTTTGTTTCATCACCAATTGTGGAATCCACTATCTCAGAAAAAGCTCCAAGGTAACAGCCTTTCCCAATCTTTGTTTTTCCTTTAATGTAGATAGGAGCAAAGATTTCTGTATCTATTCCAATTTCAACCTCTGGTTCTATGTAGGCAGATTCCGGGTTGTGGATTGTAACACCAGAAAGCTGAAGTGCTTTTACAATTCTTTCCTGAAGGACTTTTTCAGCTTTTGAAAGTTCATATCTATTGTTGACTCCCATAACGGTTGAAAAGTCGCGGGTGGCTACTGGAACAACTTTCCAGCCTTTACACTTGAAAACCTTTAAAACGTCTGGAAGGTAATATTCGCCTTGAGCGTTATTGTTGTCTATCTCTTTTAGAGCTTCAAACAACTTCTTAGGATCAAAAGAATAAATTCCTGTGTTGACTTCTTTTATCTTTTTTTCCTCTTCGGTTGCGTCTTTCTCTTCTACTATTTTTAAAATCTCTCGGCCGTCTCTTATCACTCTTCCATAGCCTGTGGGGTTATCAATCTCTCCAGTTAAAACAAGCATATCTCCATCTACTTCAGCAAGTCTTTTTATCTCTTCGGCTTTTACAAGAGGAGTGTCTCCATTTAAAACAACTATTTTTTTGTTGTAGTCTTTCAGAAGTTCCTCAGCACACATTACAGCGTGGCCGGTGCCAAGCTGCTGTTCTTGGTAAACAGTTTTTACTTCGGGAAATTCTGATTTTAAGAACTCTTCGACCAGTTCTTTTTTATGTCCCACAACAACGATTATTTCTTCAGCTCCTGCTTTTTTTGCAGCTTTCACAACATACCAAAGTATTGGTTTACCAAGTATTTTATGAAGAACCTTTGGCAGGTCTGATTTGAAGCGAGTTCCTTTTCCTGCTGCGAGGATAACTGCTTTAAAGCTCAATTTTTCCTCCTAAGAGCTTTTTAAAAATAGAAAAGGAACAGTTGAGATAATCTTTTATGATTCTTTTATGATCGAAAACCAGTTTTTCAAAAGGAATTTCATTGTAGGGATAAACTTTTGCTATTTTTGCATCGTCTGAACCCTTAGGTTCTCCTCTTGCAACACATTCAAAGACTACAGAAACACAGTGTCTTCTTGGATCTCTCTCAGGGTCTGAATAAACATGAAATTGTTTTAGAATTATAACGTCAAGTCCTGTTTCTTCTTTCATTTCTCTGATAACTGCTCTTTCCACGGTTTCTCCAACCTCTACAAAACCTCCAGGCAGAGCAAGCCCGATAGGTGGATACTTTCTCTCTATTAGAACTATTCCTATAAACTTTCCATTTTCGTCCTGAACATTTATTATTCCATCAACTGCAACAAGTGGTGTTTCTACCTTGAGCATCAGTCTCCTCCAAGATTTCCATCCATCATTTTTTCTAAAAAGCTTTTCTTTTTCTGTTTTTCGTATTCTTTTCTTAGATCAAAGTCTTTTCCCTTTGCATCAACTAAAACAGCACTGACACTGCCTACTTTTACTTCGGCTACTACTTTTACAGGTATATGTCTTTTATCGGCTGTGAACCAAAAGTAAACCTTACCCCTTCTTTCAAATGCTCCTTTTGGTGAAAGACTACTAGAAGGAACTACTTTGTAGGTTTCTATATCTCCCAGAGGTGTTGATATTCTTTCCTTACTGAGGACTTTAAAACTTACATTTTGAAATTTTTCTCCTGTAAATAAAGGGAAAACCGTTTCTTTTCCAATTTCAAAAACTCCGTATTTTCTAAAAAAGAAAACGGAAGTTATTATATCCTCAAAAGGAATGAACGGAATTTTTATTGTTTTTGTTTGTTTTTCTTTCTCTCCTGGTTTCTTTTTTATGTACTTAATTTCCTTTTTCTTTAAATCATAGGTATAAATCTTATCTTTTACGTAGTTTCCTTCTCGTTGAGAAAGAAAAGTAATTTCTGGAACTTTTGTTTCTTCATTCCATATAGAAAAACCTTTATCTTCTATTGACTTAAACCATTCAGCAATTCCTGCTGTTGAAACTCTTCCAGAAATCTTATAGTGATTCTTATCTATTTTCTTTACTTCTGAACTTGAATTAGCAACGTGAAATATTGTCCAGTATAGCCTATACTTTAGAACCTCTCCATCAAAATCGTAATCAGAAGGTTTTTCCGATATTATGAGTTTCGCTTCAAAGGCAAAAGATTTAGAAAATGAACATAGCATCACCGTAGCTATAAAAACGATAACCTTTCCTAACAGCCTCTTTGTAAGCATTTAGTATCCTCTCTTTACCCGCAAAAGCACTTACAAGCATTAAAAGTGTAGAACGGGGTAAATGAAAGTTTGTTATAAGTGCATCTATTACTTTAAATTTGTATCCTGGATAGATAAAGAGATTTGTAGAATCTTCTCCTTGCTTTACTTTTCCGCTTTCATCTGCTGCGCTTTCTAACGTTCTTGTAACAGTTGTTCCAACAGCTATTACTCGTCTCCCTTCTTCTTTTGCTCTGTTTATCTCAATGGCTGTATCTTCTGGAACATAGTAAGTTTCATAATCCATTTGGTGATCTTCCACGTTTTCTACCTTCACAGGTTTAAAAGTTCCAGGACCTACATGAAGAGTTATGTTTTTAATTATAATTCCTTTGCTCTTTAAATTTTCAAGAAGTTCAGTAGTAAAATGCAATCCTGCAGTTGGAGCCGCAACTGCACCTTCCTTTCTTGCAAAAACTGTCTGATACTTTTCTCTATCCTCAGGTTTTTCTTCTCTCTCTATGTAAGGGGGAAGAGGAATATGTCCGATTTCCTCTATCTTTTCCATAAAGTCTTTATTGGATTTTATTACAAACTCAATAATTCTTTTTCCTTCTCCACTATATTCTTTAACAACTGCTTCAAGTTCTTCGTCAAAAGAAATTTTCCTTCCTTTTTTTAGTTTTCTTGCAGGTTTTGCCATTACTTCCCATGTATTAAGTCCAGGTTGCCTAACAAGTAGGATTTCTACTTTTCCACCAGTATCAAGTTTTCCAAAAAGTCTTGCAGGTATTACTTTTGTATCGTTTATGACAAGAACATCTCCGGCTTTTAAATACTCAACTATATCTTTAAAGATTCGGTGTTCTATTTTTCCCGTGTTTTTATTAAGAACCATAAGTCTTGAAGAGTCTCTTGGCTCGACAGGAAACTTTGCTATCAATTCCTTAGGAAGTTTGTAGTCAAAATCGCTTACTTTCATTTCCTTTCCCGTTTAACTTTTTTCATGTTAAATTTATGATTCAAATCAAGAAAAGGACATCTGAAAAACAATAGCTTTCGTTAGCATTCATTAGCTATCGTTAACAGATGTCCTTCGCTACCTTTTGCAAGGTAGGAACTACTATCCCTTATCTCCTTAAAGAGACTCAGGGAATACTTTTCATGTGGAAAAAGAGTTATCCTAACAGCTCTACTGAGCTTATCTATCCAGTTTGAAAGTTTTAAAAATCCTTCTCTGACTCTTTTTCCGAGCTTCTTAATCGCAATATTTAAAGCTCCATTAAGGTCTGCATTAAAAACTTTGTTGAGTTTTAAGTCTTTGAAAAGACCTCTCTTTATCCTTTTACCTGTAATTTTTAGTTTCTTCACGTCTTCTTCTGTTATTTCTTTTTTGTCCTTTCCTGTTATTTCTTCTATGTTACCTGTTATTGAAGAAACTTGAGATGTATAAGGTTCTGGTTCTTTCAAAAATTCTATTCCAGCTAACTTGCATTTATACTCTAGTTTTTGTATCAGCTTACCAAGTGGTATTTGTCTAAACTCTTGATTGAATCTTTTTCCTTTTGTCCCTTCTTTTTTGTATTCTTTAGTCAAAGAGTCTGAAATGATTACTCTTCCTATTCCTTCTTTTAAACAGATAGTAACTATAAAGTTTGATACCATCCCAAATATCTGTTCTATCCTCTTTTTCCTATAATTCCAGAGTTTCTTGTGTTCTAATTCTTTTCCTTCACTTTGGAGTTTTGTTGATAGCTTGTTTACCCATTGGTTGAATGCTTTTAAGGGATTGCCATTGATGATAAACGACGGTAAATCCTCTTTGTTGGAAACTGCAGAAATCAAATTCTTGACTCCCAAGTCAATTGAGAGGAAAAACTCTTTGTTTAGAATAACTTCACTTTTAGGAACTTCATAGCTTGTTAGATAAGTTACTTCTCCTGATGCTGACCAGTTTATTTTGATATGTTTTATTTTTAAACTTTCAGGAACTTTAAACTTAACTGCTCCAAAATCTTTTCCAATTCTAACTACTATGTGGTTAGAATTTCTTTTTCCTTGAAGTTTTCTTTTATCTACAACCATATTGGGATTTGTTTCAAGAGTGAAGGAGTAAAGAGTATTTAGCTTTCTTGGCTTTGGAAGTGATGCTTTTTCTCCTTTTTTCCACTTTTCTAGGATATTTTTGAACTCCTTTGCCACAACTCCAACGAGAGCTTTTGCTGTGTCTGAACCTATCTTTTCAGTCCACAAAACAACAAGTTCTTTCTTCCAGTTTCTTATATTTTCATTCTCAAAAGGTAGGTTTTCTCTACCTTTAATGAATTTTTCGAGGAATGTTTTTAATAGAAAGGGTTTTATATCTTTTGTGTTTTTGTGATATTCTAACGCACATAGGTAAAGAAGATTTTTAAACTGCTGGAAGGTTTTTGAAGCTCTTTTTAGTTTGTTACAGGTGCTTCTTTTGATAGTGGAGATGGATAAGGTAAGGAGCAAGGTAGGACTCCTTTTTGATGTTCTAGAATGAATTTATATTCGAGATATAGAAGTGACAAGTTGTATAAAGACTAATGATTTATAAGGAAATGTAATGTGATCAAGAACTGTTTGCAAGGAGGGGAAGGGTGTTTGAAATTGACACGCCAAAATGGCATGTTGTTTATATTAAACCAAGAAAAGAAGAAGTTGTAAAAGTTCAGCTTGAAAGGATAGGTATTAAAACTTTTTATCCAAAAGTAAAAGTTGTTAAAAAGGGCATAGAGAAAGTAGAGCCTATGTTTCCACTTTACATGTTTGCAAAGTTTTCAGTAGTCAAAGATTTCTTCAATGTTCATTTCGCTAGGGGTGTTAAAAGAGTGGTAAAATTCGGAAATCAGGTACCTTCTTTAAGTGAAGAGTTTATTGAGTATCTAAGATCTGTTAATGGCTGTTTGATAGAGAATAAATTGGGAATTAAGGAAAGTGATTGTGTAAAGATAGTTGATGGACCTTTTAGAAATTTTACAGGTAAAGTTCTCAAGATGAAAAGGGGTGAAGAAAGAGTGGTTGTACTTTTGAAGGCTATGAATTCTCTAACGCTTGAGGTACCAGTTGAATATGTAGAAATTACGACGGAGAGAAAGAATGCTTGAGATAGAAAGAGTTAAGGAACTTTCTCAAAATGGTTATAACCTAATTCCGGTTTTTAAAGAGGTTCTTGCTGATCTTGAAACTCCTCTTTCTGCGTTTTTAAAACTTAAGCCTTTGGGAGCAAATATGCTCCTAGAGAGTGTAGAAGGAGGAGAGAAGTGGGGTAGATTTTCTATTATTGGAATTGGAAGTTTGATTACGATAAAAAGTAAGGGGAATTTTGCTCTTATAGAGAATCTAGGTAGAATAAAAGTTAGGACTTTTAAAAATGATCCTCTTGAAGTTCTTGAAGAAGTTTATTCATCTCTTCGTCCTTATAAGTTGGAAGGTCTTCCAAAAGTTTGGGGAGGTTTTTTCGGTTATCTTTCTTATGATGTTGTTAAGTTTTTTGAGCCAAGAGTTAATGTAAATAGATTTAAAGAGGACTCTTTTTTATACGATATGGTTTTTTCAATTCCAGAAGTTCTCCTTGTTTTTGATAACGTAACTAAGACTTTAAAGATAATTTCTTATATTTTGACAGAAAAAGGAGAGCTTGAGAACGAGTATAGAAGAGCGGTAGAAACTATAGAGAAGATAGAAGAGCTCCTTAAAAAAAATTCTCCTCACAGAGAAATCGAGCCTGTTGGTTCTGAATCTTCTTGGCAGGTAAACTTTAGCAACGAAGATTTTATGAAAGCAGTTGAAAAAGCAAAAGAGTATATAAGAGCAGGAGATGTTATCCAAGTAGTTCTTTCAAGACGTTTTGAGAAATTTTTCTATGGAGACCCTTTAACTCTTTATAGGGCTTTAAGACACATAAATCCTTCTCCTTACATGTACTTTCTTGACTATGAGGACTTTCAAATAGTTGGAGCTTCACCTGAAGTTCTTGTAAGAGTAGAAGACGGAACTATTGAAACTCGTCCGATTGCTGGAACAAGGAGAAGAGGTAAAACGTTAGAAGAAGATATCGCAATGGAAAAAGAGCTCTTATCTGATGAAAAGGAAAGAGCTGAACACATTATGCTTGTTGATCTTGCTAGAAACGATGTTGGCAGAGTTGCCGAAACTGGAAGTGTGAGAGTAACAGATTTAATGATTATAGAAAGATACTCCCATGTTATGCATATTGTTTCTAACGTAGTTGGAAGCTTAAGAAAGGATAAAAGTATTTTTGATGTTCTTAGAGCGTGTTTTCCTGCTGGAACTGTTTCTGGAGCTCCCAAAGTAAGAGCCATGGAAATAATTGACGAAATAGAGCCTTCAGAAAGGGGAGTTTATGCTGGAGCAGTAGGCTATTTTTCCTTTGATGGAAATCTTGACACTGCGATAGCTATAAGGACAGCAATCGTCAGAAGAAATAAAGTTTATATTCAAGCAGGTGCAGGAATCGTTGCAGATTCTATTCCGGAGTTAGAAGTAAAAGAAACTGTAAACAAGGCTAAGGCACTTTTTAAGGCAGTAGAGCTCGCAGAAAAAGGATTAAAGGGATGAAGCTATTTGATATTGAAGCTGAATACTCAGTTTTAGGTTCAATGATAGTCCAACCCTCTTTCATCTTTAGAGGTGTTGAGCTTCTGCAGCCAGAAGACTTTTTTAAAGAGCAAAATAAAGTACTTTTTAGATTTATTAGGGATCTTATTGCCGAAGGATATACAGAAACACAGCTAAATGAGATTTCATTTAAAGATGAGCTTATAAAAAGAAATCTCTTTGAGAAAGTAGGGGGAGAAGAACATTTAGGTTATGTCGTAGAATTTGCATTAGATAGTTACGAAAAGTTTGAATCCGCTTGCAAGATAGTAAAAGATAAAGCACTTCTTAGAAAGATTATTGATGTCGCAAAACACATAAATGAAAAAGTGGAAGAAACACCTGATCCTGATACTTTAATAGATGATATAGAAAAGAGAGTCTTTTCACTTTCAGAGGAAAGAATAACAAATACTCTTACTCCCATCTGTGAAGTTATTCCGGAAATAGTGAAAAAGATAGAAGAGTTGGCTTCTAGAAGGGAGATGGTCACAGGTCTCCCTTCTGGTTATACTGAACTTGATAGAATGACTTCAGGTTTCCATGATTCCGATCTCATAATCTTAGCAGCCCGTCCATCTATGGGTAAAACTGCTTTTGCTTTATCGATTGCTTATAACATTGCGGTTAAAGAAGGAAAAACAGTGGCTTTCTTTAGCCTTGAAATGTCAAAAGAGCAAATAGTGACAAGGTTAATTTCTCAAGATTCAGGAGTTCCTCTTCACAAAATTCGTTCAGGTTTCCTCTTTCCTCAGGAAATAGACAAGATACTTGAATCTGCTGACAGAATCAGGGAAGCACCAATTTACATTGATGACACTCCAGGAATTACCATCTTAGAAATGAGAGCAAAATCAAGGAGACTTCAAAGCGAAAAAGGACTTGATTTAATTATAGTTGACTATCTTCAGCTTATGAGGGGAATCAGAAGAACAGAAAGTAGACAGCAAGAAGTTTCTGAAATTTCTCGCTCTCTTAAAGCACTTGCAAAGGAGCTAAATGTACCGTTAATTGCTCTTTCTCAGCTTTCCCGACAGGTTGAGCACAGATCAGATAAGAGACCTCAGCTTTCTGATCTAAGAGAAAGTGGTTGTTTAACAGGAGATACTTTAATAATTGATGCAGATACTGGAAAGAGAATTCCAATAAAAGAGCTTGTAGGAAAAACTTTTAATACTCTTGCTCTTGATACCGATTTAAAGATACGCAAGTTTAGAGTGACAAAAGTTTTTCCTTCTGGAAGGAAAAAGGTTTATCTTTTAAAAACACGTTCTGGTAGGGAGATTAAGGCAAGTGCCAATCATCCGTTTCTAAAACTCTCTGGATGGGTTAGACTTGATGAACTGAAAGTTGGAGACTGGATAGCTGTTCCACGTCAATATAATCTAGAAGTTAGGGAAGATTCATTAAAAGAGGAAGAGGTAATTCTTCTAGCTCATTTGATAGGTGATGGTTGTGTACTTCCGAAACAGCCGATACACTACACATCAGCAGATTTAGAAAACATAAACATAGTGAAAGAAGTTGCTGAAAGGCTTTACGGAATAAAAGGAAAAGTTGTAAAGCAGGAGAACTGGTATCATCTTTATCTACCGTCTCCCTATAGACTTACACACGGGAAAAAACATCCAATTACGCTTCTCTATGAAAGATTAGATCTTAAAAGAGTTAGAGCTTATGAAAAGGAACTTCCAGAAAAACTGTTTGAATGCGACAACCAAAAACTAAAGCTTTTTGTAAAGCATCTTTGGGCAACGGATGGAAATATAAGCATTTCAAAAGGTAATGTTTCAATTTACTACTCTTCAACAAGTAAAATCTTAATACACCAGCTACAACATCTATTGCTAAGGTTAGGAATCCTTTCAAAAATTGCAATTTCAAAGAAAGAGAACTTTAGACCAACTTATCAGCTCCACATAACCGATAGAAATAATCAATTAAAATTCTTAAAAGAAATAGGTTGCTTTGGTAGTAGAGGAAAAATAATACCTGAAGCGATTAGAATTTTAAGTAATAGGAAATACAATCCGAATAAGGATGTTATTCCTAAGGAAGTATGGACTCTTTATGTGAAGAGAAGTAAGGATAGATATGGTATTTCATGGAGGGAGCTTTCTAAGAGGATTAATACTTCGTATTGTGGTTCTACTCTTCTTAAACATGGAGTTTCAAGAGAAAGGCTTTTAAGGATATTTGAAGCAATTCCCGATGAAATTCTCTTTAATCTTGCGACCTCAGACATTTTGTGGGATGAGATTGTAGAGATAAAGGAATTAGGTGAAGAGGAAGTTTATGATATGACTGTTCCTGAAGTTCATAACTTTGTAGCAAATGACGTCATTGTTCATAACAGTATTGAGCAAGATGCAGACGTTGTGATGTTTATCCATAGACCGGAGGTCTATAAGAAGAATCCTGATCCCGAGGAGCAAGGAATAGCAGAGATAATTATTGCAAAGCAGAGAAACGGTCCTACAGGAACGGCAAAACTTGCATTTATAAAGGAATTTACAAGATTTGAAAATCTTGAGGAATCAGCTGTTCAACATGTTGTAGAAGAAGAAAAGGAAGAAAAGGAAGAAGTTAAGGCTCCTCCAGAGGAACCTTTTATAATAGAAGATAATCAGTTTAACTTTGATGATTCAGAAGATTATGATTTTGACTTTTAAGGCAAGATAATGTTTTTCAACCATTCCCTATTTTCAATGTGCCAATCTACTGTTTTTTTCAATCCTTCTTCAAGAGGAATTTGCGGTTCCCAATCTAAGATTCTTTTTGCCTTTTCTATGTCTGCCCAAGTTGCTTTTAAGTCTGCCTTATGGAAAGGTTTATAGATTTTTTCTGCCTTTTTACCAATATATTCTTCAATTAACTCTATAACGTAATTAAGTTCGTAAGGTTTATTTCCTCCTAAATTGATTATTTCATAACCTGTTTCTGTCTCAAGTGCTTTAACTGTTCCCTTTGCTATATCATCAATATATGTAAAGTCTCTACTTTGAGTTCCGTCACCAAAAATTTCTATAGGTTTTCCTTCATCTATCCACTTTATGAACCTAAAAATACTCATGTCAGGTCTTCCAATAGGACCGTAAACTGTGAAATATCTTAAAACTGTTACATCAATGCCATAAAGATAGTGATAGGAATAGGCTACTGCTTCAGCACCTTTTTTACTTGCAGCATAAGGAGAAATAGGTGTATTAACAGGCAAATCTTCCTTAAAAGGCATAGGTTGTCCAGCGTAAAGGGAGGAAGTAGAGGCAAGAACAAACTTTTTTACTTTTTTATCTTTCATTAATTCAAGAAGGTTTAAAGTTCCTGTTGTATTCGTTCTTACATAAACGAAAGGATCTATTAGGCTATACCTTACACCTGCCCTTGCTGCAAGGTTGATGACTCCATCTATTTTATTATCTTCAAATATGACTTTTAGAGCTCCAAAATTCTCTATATCAACTTGGTAAAACTTAAAATTCTTGTTTTTCTCTAAATTTTTTAGTCGATATTCTTTTAGTCTTACATCGTAATAATTATTTAGGTTATCAACACCTATAACGTTATACCCTTTTTGAATAAGTATCTCGGCAGTTTTATATCCAATGAACCCAGCTGCACCAGTAAGAAAAACTGTTTTCATTTCTCTATCTCCTTTTTTTTCTCAATTATACACAGAATAAAGTATAATTTCATTGTGCCAAGGAGGGTTTCATGTTTATAAAGTCCTTAAAATTAAAGGGATTTAAATCTTTTGCAGATGAGACTGAAATTAGGTTTTCTAAAGGAATAAACTGTATTGTAGGTCCAAACGGTTGTGGTAAAAGCAACATAGTTGATGCTCTTAAGTGGATTGTAGGAGATACTTCTATTAAGGGAATGAGAGCATCGAACATAAAGGATGTGATTTTTAAAGGTTCAGAAGGAAGAAGAGCTGCAAGAAGTGCTGAGGTTTCTATAACACTCATTAAGGATGATCTGTTTACTTTTTCGGAGTCTGAGGTTGAGCTCAAGAGGAGGATTAAATCTACAGGAGATAGTGAGTTCCTGATCAATAATAGAAAGGTCAGATTGAAGGATATTCAGGAATTTTTTGCATCTATTGGACTTGGAAATAGGGATTATGCTTTTTTTGAACAGGGACAGATAGATAGAGTTTTGAAGATGAAACCGCAGGAAAGAAGACTTCTCATAGATGAAGCTGCTGGAATAACTTCTTTTAAAGAAAAGAAAGAAGAAACTCTCCAAAAACTTTCTGAAGCCGAGCAAAACCTTGAA
Organism: Desulfurobacterium thermolithotrophum DSM 11699; assembly: GCF_000191045.1. Lineage (NCBI taxonomy): Bacteria > Pseudomonadati > Aquificota > Aquificia > Desulfurobacteriales > Desulfurobacteriaceae > Desulfurobacterium > Desulfurobacterium thermolithotrophum. The sequence continues at coordinate 1,449,579 of NC_015185.1, read as the reverse complement.
AGTGTAAGAAGTGTTATAGATGAAGTGGGAAAAAATTTAAGAACTTTAAAAAGTCAGGCTGAAAAAGCAAAAAAGTTTCAAGAGCTCCGAAATCTTGAAAAAGAGCTCGAACTCAAACTTTTAGGACTTCAGCTAAAGAACTTGAGACTTGAAAAAGAAGTTTCTGAGAATTCTCTAAAACTACTTCAGGAAGATAGAATATCTCTTGAAAGAGAAGTGTCAGTCCTTCAGGTTGAATTAGAGGAACTAAGGAAAGAGTTAGAAAGCATCACAAAAGAAATAGAAGAAACCTCTCAGGAGCTATATGAAGTTGAGAAAAGCAAAAAAGAAGCTTCTGTTAAAAGGGAATTTTTGCAGAAAGAAATAAAAAGGTTAGAAGAAGAACTAAAAGAAAAAACGTTTGAGAGAGAGCACAAAATAAGAAAAATAGAATCTATAAGAAAAGAGCTCCAATTAATTTTCCAAGAAGAGTCAGAACTTCAAAAAAAATTGGAAGATTTAGAAAATAGAGAAAAAGAAAAAGAAAGAATAGTTAAAGAGCTCCAGCAGAAAAGAAAAGCTTTTGAAGAAAGACTTAAAGAATTAAAGTCTTCTTTGTCGACAACATCAACACAAATATCTAAACTTCAACTTGATATGGCAAGAGAAGAAGAACGATTTAAGTCACTTAAGAATATTAAGGAAAAACTTCCAGGCGAAATTGAGAAGCTCCAAAAAGAAAAAGAATACTACTTATCTTACATAGAAAGGTTTGTAGAAAAAGAAAATTCTTTAAAGGAGAAAATAGAAAAACTTAAAGAGGAACTTGAAAATCTGAAAAAAGAAAAGAAAGAACTCTTAGAAAGATTGGAAGTTATAAACTCTGAAGTTTCAGAGAAACGAGAAGAAATTGTTTCTTTGAGATCGAAGATAGAAAGTATAGAAAAGTTTCTTACTTCTATAAATCTTGGAAAATTAGAAGAAAAAATTATTGAAAGTGGAAAAAAAGGAAAAGTAAAGGGATATATTGGACTTCTTGTAAATCTTATAGATGTTGATAATGGGTGGGAAAAGATTGTAGAAAGTTATTTATCACAATTTGGAGCAGGTATAGTTCTTGAAACTTTTGAAGATGTAATTTGGGTAAAGGAAAGAATAAAAGGAAGTGGCAGAGTTTTACTTCTTTCAGCAGATGTTGGAAATGTAAAAAAGATAGAGATAGAAGAAGCTAAACCTGTTATTTCTCACGTTAAACCAAAGGATTTGAGAATTTTAAACCTTGTAAATGTGCTCTTTTCAAATGTTTTCTTTGTACCTTCTGGTGCAGAAAGACTTGCAAGGAAATACCCTCAATGTGTTTTCATAGACGAAGAACTTAACATTTTTACAGGAACAGGTTCTATTGTAGGAAAGTTTAAAAAGAACTCCCTTCTTGAAATGGAAAAAGAGCTTGAAAACTTAAAAGAAAAACTTACTCGTGAAGAAAAAGTTTTATCTTGTCTTCAGTCTAAAGTTTTACCTATTAGGGAAGAAATAGATGAAAAGGAAGAAGGAATAGATTCTTTGAAAGAAGCTATTCAGCAAAAGAAAATGGAGCTTTTTGAAGTTGGTTCTAAGATTAAGGAAGCAAGAAGAAAACTTGCGGATTTAGAAAGAAAAGAAAATGAACTTGAAGATAAGCTGAAAAGGGCAGTTGAATCTATTAACTCTTACAATTCAAGGAAAGATATTTTTCTACAAAAAATAGAATCTCTTTCTAAAAAGAAGGATGAACTAGTAAAAGAAATAGAGAAATTAGAAGAAGATATTAAGAAACTAGAAGCAAACATTGGAATTGAAAAAGAGGAGTTATCTAAGTATGTTTCAAAAAAGATTCTCCTTGCAGAGAAACTAAAGAACTTAAAAGAAAGAAAAGAAAGTAAGGAACGCTTTGTGAGAACACTGCAGAAAGAAATTGAGGAAATAGAAAAAAGGATTGAAAAGGATGAAGAAAATTTAAAGAAAGCAGCAATTGGAGTAAAAAGAGCAGAAGAAATTCTAGGAGGAGTTGATGAGTCAATAGATGAAATTAAAAAAGAGCTTCAACTTCTTGAGGAGAGAAGAGGAGAAATTACATCTATGGTAAAGACTAAAGAAGAAGCTTTAAAAAGTAAAAATAAAGATCTATCCGAAGTTCAAAATAAGTTAAAAGAAACGGAAGTTGCTGTTGCAAGGTTTAATGTAAAAGAGGAAGAGATAATTTCCAAGATACTTGAACTTGAAAAGAGTGTTTCTGATGCACTTGAGGCAGCTTTAGCTGCAGGGAGCGAAGAAGAAGTAAAAAAAGAGCTCATAAATCTCAAGGAAAAAATTTCAAAAATCGGAAATGTAAACTTTCTTGCTATTGAAGAATACGAAAAAGTAAAAGAACGCTATGGATTTATTTTAGAACAGGAAAAAGATCTAATAGAATCAATAAAAAACCTTAGAGAAGCTATAAGAAAACTTGATGAAGAGATAGAAAAGAAGTTTACAGAAACGCTTAAAGCTGTTAACAGGAATTTTAGAAGAACCTTTAAACAAATTTTTGGTGGTGGAGATGCAAAGTTAATTCTTACTGATAAGAATATCTCAGAAGCAGGAATTGAGATAGAAGCAAAGCCTCCTGGAAAAAAACACAGTAATATTAATCTTCTTTCTGGGGGTGAGAGAACTTTAGTTGCCCTTGCATTTCTTTATGCTCTTTATTCAGTTCGTCCTGCTCCATTTGTTGTTTTAGATGAAGTTGATGCAGCATTAGATGATGCAAATACGCTAAGATTTATAGAACTTCTCAAACAGATGGCTCTTGAAACTCAAGTTATAGTAGTTACTCACAACAAGTTAACAATGGAAGCTGCTGATGTTCTTTATGGAGTAACAATGGAAGTACCTGGCGTTTCTAAGATAATAGGAGTTTCTTTTGAATCTATTTTATCGGTATAGTACATGGCTAGATATAAAGTTACTTTTTTAAGCCAAGATGGGATTGTTAATACGGAGATTGTTGAAGCAAAAAACGAAAGTGAGCTTTTTTCTTTGTTTTCTGAAAGAGATGTAATACTTCTTGAATATAAAAAAGATTGGTTTTCCTTTTTAAAGGAATTTTCTCTTTTAGATCTTTTCCAGCGAAGAAAAATTTCTAAGCAAGAGCTTGCTGACTTTTGTTTCTATTTTGGCCGGGCACTTGATATGGGAATTTCAGTGCTTGAGATTTTGGAAGATATTGGTAAAAGTTCAAAAAACAAGTATTTTCGAAAAGTTATGGAAACCTTGAGAGAAAGGGTAACAGCTGGAAGTTCTCTCTCTGAAGCTATGGAGCTTACAGGTGCATTTCCACCGGAGTTAATAGGTCTTGTCAAGGTAGGAGAAAGTACAGATGCATTACCAAAAGTGTTCCTAAACTATGCAGAATATCTTGATTGGGTCATTTCGATAGAAAAAGAAGTAAAACAAGCACTTTCTTATCCTATCTTCGTTTCCTTTATAATGGTGTTTACAATTGCAATTATGTTTGGTTACATTATTCCGCAGATAATTCCAGCTATAACTGCTATGGGATTAAAGGAATATCCTTTGCCGACAAAAATCCTTCTTTGGTCAGGAAAATATGTTCAAATATTTTGGAAAGAAATTGTAATAACTCCTATTCTTCTTGTTATTTTCTTTAAGCTAATAATGAGATATTCTATTAAGGCAAGATATATTTGGGATAGACTGAAGATTAGTTTTCCATTAATTGGAGATATCTTTCAAAAAGCTAGTCTTTCTAGGGATATGAGAGCTCTTGCTGAAGTTTATAGGAGTGGAGGGACTATTTTAAGAGCTCTCGATATAATTATTAATCATGTTGAACAAAATCTATATATAAAGAGTATTTTTCAGAAAGTAAAGGAAAATATCATGGTTGGGGATATGCTGTCCGTTGCAATGGAAAGATCTGGTTTTTTCCAAAGCACAATTATTAGAATGATAAAGTTAGGAGAGGAAACAGGAGCTTTAGATAAATCTCTTTTGAGATTAGCAGAAATTTATGAAGATGATATGAGAAGAAAGATTCAAACAATGACAGTGGTTATAGAACCTACACTTCAATTAGTTCTTGGGGGAATTCTTGGTATAGTTGCTTTAGGTATTCTTTTACCTGTTTACAATATTATTTCGGGGTTAAGATGAAAACTGCGTATGCAGAAGTTGATGCTTCCGGAAATCTTCGGGTTTTGGAAAAGGAAGGGATACTTAAAGGAAGCTTTAGATATGTAAATACTTCGTTATCTGATTACAATGAGCCTAAAAGGTTAATAGCTTCCTTTACTGATAGTTCTGTAATGGATAAGGTTTATTCCTTTCCTAAGCTTAAGGAAAAGCACTTAAAATTAGCAATTAAACAGAAAATTTCTAAAGATCTCGAATTTATTGCTAATATAGAGGAAATGGTCTGGATATATTCGAAATTTCCTGCTAACTCTGGTTATAGAGTGCTAGTTTCTATTATGAGAAAGGAATTCTTACAACGATTTAACCACCTTAAAGCATTAACAACAACTGCTCAGGTTATAAGTAATTTTCTGACGGGTAAAGTGGAAGGAAATTTCATAGTTATTCATTCATTTAAGGATGACTACATTGTTATTGCCTTTCATAATGGATTGATTGACTATGTTAGAACTTTTAAAACAGAAAATTCTCTTGACGATGCTGTTGAATTAACTTTAGAGTACTATAAAGAACAAAGAAAAACAGAAATAACAAGAATATACTGTTCTGGAGATTTAGACTTTTTTCAAACTTCTAGATTTGAAATGAAACCTCTGACAGAATTAGTAGAGCTACCAATAAATGAAAAAGAACTTAATTTTTTTATCCCTTTTGCTCTCAGCAATTCTAAAGTACCTTATTTTTACGAAACTTCTACTTTTGCTTTTGGGCATTATGCTATTGCAGCATTTGTTTTTTTGCTTTTAGCTTCAGGAATAGTTTTTTTAAAAATCAATCAACTGAATGAACAATTAATCCATCTTCATAAAGAAAGAAATATGCTTTCTCTTAAGGTTAATAAACTTCAAACAGAACTTTCAAAACTTGAGAAAGAAATTCAGGTTCAGAAAAGTTTTCAGTCAAAACCAGAGATTAAGCATTTTCTCTCTTTGAAAAGAGATCAAGTTTCGGAATTTCTATATAGCTTTTATAAGATAAGTGATAGAGCAAATACTTTTGTGCTGTCTCTTTCTACTTCGAAAAATTCTGAGTTTGAGTTATCTACAATTACCTTTTGTAAGAATCTATCATCACCTATTGAGTTTTACAGACTTATAAATCTGATTAAAAAGAATCCGTTTATTGATAATGTCAAAATTATAGATGTAAAAGAGATTCCGGAAAAAAGAGCTCTCATGGCTGACTTTAGTATAAAGTTTAAGAAGGTTTATTATGGAAAAGATTGAAGTTTTTCTAAAGAAAAATTTTTTATGGCTGCTAATGATTTTCATACCTTTGGGAATTCTTTGCTATGAAGTATATAAAATAAATGACCTATCAAATAAAATAGAGCAGGAAACAAGTAAGATAAGGTCTTTAAAGAGAAAACTGGTTTCCTTGGATAAAAGAACAAAGGAAAAGAAAGCAGAATTAAAGAAGATATCTTTTGAAAATGAAAGGATTTTTAGAAAAGTAAAAACTTCAATAAAATATGACGATGTTACTTCTCTTAACTCAATAATTACAAGTCTTTTAATAAAGCATAAAGTAAAAGTTTTGTCCTTTAAGACGTTGGAAGAAACAGGGAAAGATCCGGTTAACCTTATTTTGGTAGAACTATCAACAGAAGGAAATGAAGATAAGGTTATTAAGCTTTTAGATAGTTTAAGTAATAATATACCACTGGAACTTCAATCACTAGAACTATTATTACCTACTCAAAGTTTATTAATGAATTTAACTTTCAAAGCACCTTTAGTAAGGTTAAGGAGACCGTAATGAGTGTTCTCTTTATCGTTTTTCTTTTAGTTTTTTTTCAAAAAGTTGCATTTGCAGGGATTTTTTATCCTCTTAGCCAGCTTCATCCTCCCAAGAAAAAAATAGAAAGAAAAATACCATTACAAAAATTTCCGGAATTGCACTTAGAAGGAATTGTAGGTGGAAAGTTTTCAATGGCGATAATAAATGGAAAGTATCTAAAGTTAGGTGATAAAATTGAAGGATGTACAGTAAATAAGATAGATGTAACAAACTCTTCTGTAGTTTTAAAATGCAGAAGTTTCAATATAAAATTAAGAATAGATCTTCTTAAAAGCAAAGAGGTTGTGGAGGACAAAATAAAATGATTAATTATAAAAAATTTCTACCTCTGATTTTAATAGTATTGGGGGGATGTTCTGTTAACCAAAAACAAGAGGTTAAAGTTTCTCCATCTGTTCCTGCTGTTCAGAAAGAAAAGAAAAAAGCTCCTATTGTTTTAAATTTAAAGCCTTTGCCTGTACAAACACCAACTCTTAAAGAAATGGAAAGTTTTCAAGAACAAGAAGAAACAAATGTTTTAGTAAATCTTTCTTTTGATAATATTGATCTAAAAAAAGCTCTTCTTGCACTTGGAAAAGCTACGGGATACAATGTGATAGTTCCTCCTGATATTGAAGGAAAAGTTTCCATTGAATTAAAAGGAGAATCTCTAAAAGATAGTTTAAATTCTCTTTTAAAACCTTTTGGTTATTCTTATAAGATTGATGCAAAAAATATATATGTTATATCCAAAGAAACCAAAGTTTTTCATATAAATCTACCTCAAACTAAAAGGCAGTTTTCTTCATCAATAGAAGCCTCCATTGGTGGAAGTTCTGAAGGAACAGGATCTACAACAACTACCAGTACAGCAACAATGTCGATAGGTAATTCTTATGATTTGGACATTTGGAACAATATTAAAAGTTCGATTGATGTGATTGTTAAAAATGATAAAACTGCTTCGTATTCTGTAGAGCCAATAAGTGGAACAGTAATAGTTACAGCAAAACCAGAAACTTTGAAAAAGGTAAAAGAGTTTATAGATACTATTAACGGAATTTCTGATCGTCAGGTTCTTATTGAAGCCAAAATAGTAGAAGTTAAACTAGATAAGAGAAATGAGCTTGGTATTAACTGGAAATATCTCACATTTAGTAATTTCTTAGGTTCTGGAGGGGAATATAACACTATATCTTTTAACTCTGGAGCTCCTGAAGGGAAACCTTTTCAACTTAGTATCGTGAAAGTAAACAATACATTCTCTGGACTTTTAGGAATTCTTTCTCAATTTGGGAAAGTAAATGTCCTTTCTTCTCCTCGAATTCTTGCCATGAATGGTCAGCCTGCAATGATAAAGGTGGGTAGAGATTATCTAGCAATCTATAGAACGCAAACAACTTCTACCACTTCTACAAGTTCTCAAACAGCTACAACTTTAACTACTGAGGAAGTTACAACAAACAGTATCTTAACAGAAGGTGTTGTTCTTACTATTATCCCGAAAATCGATGATAAAGGAAACATTATTCTAAACATAAGTCCAGCCATCAGTTCTCTTGATTCTCCTTTGATAACAGGAAGTACGGGTGAAACAACTGACTTTATAAATAAGGTTTATTCTGTAAATATCCGGCAACTTAATACTGTTGTAAGAGTAAAGAACGGACAAACAGTAATTCTTGGAGGTCTTATAGCTAAGAGTAAATCGAAGGAAAAAGAAGGAGTGCCAATACTTCAAGATATTCCGTTATTAGGGAATGCTTTTAAGTCAACATCTACTATTTCTTCAAAAACTGAGTTAGTTATCATGTTAACTCCTTATGTGGAGTCATCCAAATGAGGAAGTTACTATTAATTTTGCTAATATTTTTGGCGTTTACTATTCAGGCTTTTTCTGAAGATAGATTTTGTTTTGTTCAACTTGCCTCTTTTAAAAGCCTAAAAGTTGCTGAAAAGCTTTTTGAAGATGTAAAAACTGATAAACCTGTGTATATTCTAAAGTTTAAAGAAATTTACGGTGTAAGAGTAGGACCTTTTGAAAACTTTAAGATTTGTAAGTTACAAAAAGAAAAATTGAAAAACGATCTTAGAAAATATAGAATAGAGCCTATTATGATCTTATCAAGTCACTCTATTCCCCCTTCTAATTATGTTATTAAAGAAAAAACTTCAAAAACTAAAAGTCATAAAGAAGAAAAAAGAACAGTAGAACCTAAAAGGATAAGTGATATTTCTAAAGAAAAGGAGAAGAAAGATGCTTCCTCACTTGTATATCTCTACATAGAAAAAGCTAAAGTATGTATGGGAAAAAAGGACTGTACAAATGCTGTAAAATATTTAAAGCTTGCTATAACTAAAGGAGGAGAAAATCCAAAGCTTTATACCTACTTAGGGTATGCTTATACCCATCTTGGAAGGTATACAAAAGCTTTAAATGCGTTTAAGAAAGCTTTAAAGATAGATCCTGATTATGCAGAAGCTTATGCAGGAATAGGTTTTCTTTACTTGAAGCTAAACTCACCAAAAGCTGCGGTAATAGCATTTAGAAGAGCGCATAGTTTAAATCCTAAAGAAATCAGTTATAGCGTAAACCTAGCCATATCCTTATTAGGAAGTGGAAATATTGATGAAGCGATTCTTGAATTTCAAAAGCTGAAAAACAAGTATCCATTTTTACCAGAGATTTACTATAACGAAGCAGTTGCTTACCTAAAGAAAGGTTATTATAAAAAGGCTATTGAAGATTTTGAAATTTTCTTAGAATTAACTAAGGCTAACAAGTTTTATGAAGATTATAGGGAAGAAGTCTTAAAAGTTTTGAATCAAATTAAACTTATTTTGAAATCGAAAGATGAACATTAAGTCAAAAGGAAAATTAAGGGGATATAAAGAAGGTTTTAGAAAAGGGTTTAGTTTAATTGAAATTGCTATAGTCCTTGTTATAGTAAGTATTCTTCTAGGATTAGGAATTAGAAGTTGTATATCAGGAATTGAAACTGCAAAAATAGATAATACTCAGGATAAACTTTTAAATTTTAAGACTTTTATTTTGAGAAACTTTTGTAAAACAGGTAACTTAGTGAAAAAAAAAGAAATTGACTCTTACTACCTTAAAGATGCTTGGAACAATGATATTGAACTTATTTATGCTCTAGATACTAACGATAGTAATCCTTGTTCACTAAAAACTACATCTCTTTCTGTAATCTTACCATCAGGAAATGAAGTAAAAGATGTGGTTGCTGTTATCCTTTCACCGTCTGCAAATAGAGTTTTGGATTCGAACGTTTCTTTGAATAAAGTGGAAGTTAAGAATGATGATTTATGGGAATACATAACGTTATACGAAATTAAAACTCAATGTTGTAGTAACAAAGGAATTAGTATATTGACTGATTCCTTGCCTCCAATAGTTGAAGGAGAAAACTACGACATTACACTTGTTGCAACTGGAGGAAAGCCTCCATATAAATGTGATGTAACAAGTGAAAATAGCACGGTAGAAAGTTTTTTTAAAAATCATCTTGTTCAGGGAAGTGAAGCCTTCCCTTACTGTAAAATTGTTTTTTCAGAAGATGATTCAAAAGATTTTATTTCTTTGCTTTCCTCTAGTGAAGTTTCGATAAACTTAGAAGTTAAGGATAGTTCTAATCCTCCCTTTTTAGCTTCAAGGAATTATTTGATAACAGTTATAAGGAGAAAGCTATGAAACGGTCTGGTTTTACTCTTATTGAAATGGCAATAATTCTTGTTATTTTAGGACTTATACTTGGCATTGGAATGGGGACTATGATTCAGTTTATAAAGTGGAACAAGCGGAAAGAAACAAAAAATTTACTAAACAGTCAAGTAGAACAGGTAATAGGAACAATCTCTTCTTCTAAAAAGATAGATTTATCCCAAATCCCGAAAGTAAAAGACTCTTACTCTCAAGACATAATTACGATAGTAGCTTATAAAGTAACTTCTAATTTTTTATCACCTAAAAACGCAACAGTGTGTGACTTAAAAGATACAGAATTAACCTACAAAGATAATGCAACTGGAATGACAGTTAACAACGTAGCTTTCATAGTGTTTTCAAAAGGTTCTGACTATACTTCTGATACTTACTGCAATGATGTTAAAGTAACGAACGATATTGCCTGCAACGGCACAATCACTACAGACTCAACAAAAGACTTAGTTCGCTTCGTAACTTTACCCGAACTTAAAAACTACTTAGGTTGTCTTGGAAATCCCTTAAAAATACTGAACAACGAACTGCCTTCAGGGATTGTCGGCGAAAGTTATTATGCAGAAGTAATGGCAATTGGAGGGATAAAGCCTTACAAATGGTGCTATAGTGGTTTACCACCCTCAGGGATTAATATAACTCCCAATGCTGTATGTCCAAACTATCAAGAATCTTCCATCCTTACTCTATCTGGAATGCCATCAAATCTAACATCAGCAAGTATAAAAATTTGTGTTGAGGATAGCAATACACCTTCTTCTTATAAATCCTGTAAGGATTTTATTATAGTCATAAATTCTTCAGGTAACGGAACATCCAGCAGTGAAACAGGAGAAAATAATTCAAATTGTGCTTCAGGTTATAGTTTTCGTTTCACGGCTGTTAATTTGGGGCAAAATTGGATTTGGGTATGGCCTCTTAGATATAGTTACAATGACCGGGAAGGTGTTGAAGAAAAAATATTTTTAATTCCAGAAGGTTCTACTAGGAACTACTCATCGCCTTATACTCTTTATGGACGTGATTTTATATCCGTAACATTTTATTGGAGAGGGAATGAGTACGTACCATTAGCAAGAAACGTTTCTGAGCTTGATGCAAATGGAGACTGTGATATTCAAGTTAAATGTGTTATACCCTATAACTATGATGGAAGGGATCTAACGGTAGTTACTTGTTCTTCAGAATAATTTTTCTTAGGAAGGTAGTATGGCTAAAGAAAGACTTGGAGACAAATTGATAAGACTAAGACTAATAACCCCTGAACAGTTGGAAATAGCATTAAAGGAGCAGAAAAGAACTGGAGAGCTCTTAGGAGAAGTTCTTTTAAGGCTTGGATTTATAACGGAAGAACAGCTTATGAATGCTCTTTCGGAACAAAAAGGAATTGAAAGAGTAGAACTTTCTTCTTATCTAATTGACCCTGAAGTAATTAAGTTAATTCCTAAAAAATTAGCGGAAAAATACAAGATTATTCCTATTGCAAAGGAAGATGGAGCTTTAGTTATTGGCATGGTTAATCCTTTTGATCTTGAAGCTATAGATGTTATATCAAGATTTGTAGGAACAAGAGTAAAACCTGTTGCTATTAAAGAAAAAGAATTTGAAGAAACGTTTTCTAAGTACTACGGAGAAGTAAAAAGCATTGAAGAACTTTTAGAGGAAATTCTTGAAGAAAAAGTTTCTCCGGGAGAGTTAGATACAAGAATTATTCAAATAGTAGATTACATCATTTTAAAAGGAGTCAAGGACAAAGCTTCCGACATTCACATTGAACCTGCAGAAGCTGTAACAAGAGTTAGATATAGAATAGATGGAGTAATGACTCTTGGGTTTATTCTTCCAAAACAAATTCATTCATCAATTGTTACTCGAATTAAGCTTATTTCTCATTTGAACATATCAGAAACAAGGCTTCCTCAGGATGGCAGGACGACTTTCAAAGTAGGGGATAGAGAAATAGACCTGAGGGTTTCAACTTTACCATCTATATACGGTGAAGCTGTTGTAATGAGACTCCTTGGTCTCAATGAAGCTCTTCCAAAGCTTGAAGAGCTTGACTTTACTCCTCACAACTACAATTTACTACAAAAAGCTATACAAAAACCTTATGGAATAATCCTTGTTACAGGCCCTACAGGTTCAGGTAAAACTACTACTCTTTATGCTTTACTTAATAAAAGTTTTTCCGTTCAGAAAACAATAATAACCGTTGAGGATCCAGTAGAGTATAAATGGGAACTAATAAGACAGGTTCAGGTAAATCCAAGAGCGGGTTTAACTTTTGCAAAAGCTCTTAGAAGTATTTTAAGACAGGATCCAGATGTAATTCTGGTTGGAGAAATTAGAGATGAAGAAACTGCAAAAATAGCCACTCAAGCAGCCCAAACAGGTCACTTGGTTTTAACAACACTTCACACAAACGATGCAGTATCTTCCATAATAAGACTATCAGAATTAGGTGTAAAACCTTTCTTAATAGGAAGTTCTTTAATAGCAGTTTCTGCTCAAAGATTAGTTCGTGTTATTTGTCCTTACTGCAAGTATTCTTACAAAGCTTCTCCTGAAGAAAAGGAATATTTAAAAGTTCCTAAAGACAAGGAATTAATCCTTTATAAAGGAAAAGGTTGTGAAAAGTGTAAGTTTAGAGGTTACTTAGGAAGAACAGTAATAGCAGAGATACTTTTAATAGATAAAGAGCTGGAAGACTTGATAATCAAGCAAGCTTCTCCTGTTGAGATTATGCGTATTGCTTTGAATAAAGGATTTAAGACTATGTTTGAGGATGGAAAGCAGAAAGTATTAGATGGAAAAACAACAATTGAAGAATTAAAGAGAGTATTGGGATAATAAGGGGGAATTTTCTAGTATTCCCCCTTACTTTAAAAATTAAAGTCTATAATATACATCTCTTGAGTAGCCAGATGTATAATCTCCATTAGCTTGAATAGATCCTGTATTGTACACTCCATCATCGAACTCTTCATCAAGTCTTTTAGCTACTTCAGCAGGTAGGTTATCTATAAAAATATAGTTATATGTTCCGCTTCCAAAACTTCTACTAGAAAAACCATATCTGCCCCCATACGGGTTAGAAGGTCTTGTTACTGTAGATTCATTTGGATTTCCAGAAATTATACCTGCAGCTCTTAAATGTCTCCATATTTGAACAGATTCATCTGTATTAGTAGTGGATGTAGGACTTCCACTTATAAGTCCATTACCATCTCCATTTATGATATTTGAATAGGTGCTACCCCATTTATCTCCTGCTTTAGGATCATCACCGGGAAGAGCTTTATACCTATCATAGTAGGTATACACAGCGGCTGAAAGTCCTTGAAGATCATTTATAAGTTTTTTGTATTTTGCATTTTGTATTAGCTCCTGTCCTTTTAAAACGGCACCTAAGAGAAGACCTATAATTACAAGAACAATGGCTAATTCCACTAAGGTAAAACCTTTACGCTCTTTCATAATTACCCCTCCTTTAAAGTATTTAAGGTATTTTGTAAATTACCACATTTTAAAAATTTTAACAAGCCTTAGAATGTACCTCCATGTGTATGACAGTCAGAGCACTTACCTGAATAATGCCCTTCAATATTGATAGGTAATCCTAATCCATTAATTGGACTATAAGATATTGAGCCATCATGACAAGCAGCACAAAGAGAGCTCATATATTTTCTGTTTGTTGTTTCATCTACAGAATCAAGATTTTTAACAGGAAGATTTATGTAACTTTGAAGGTCAGAATTATCTAATAAATCGTAGGTTTTATTTTCTGCTGTTATATTTCCACTGAATTTAAGGTCAGCAAAGTATAAGGTTGTCTGAGGGTCAACGACTGCGTATTTAACTTCTTTTGTATTGTCAGATTGAATAATAGCCTTTTCTAAAATTAGAGTCTCTCCAACCTTTTCTATTATTAATTTATCATTATTGGAGGCGTGAGGATTATGGCATTGTGTACAGGCAAGAGCTTCATGACCTGTATGGAAAAGAATTTGGTTTGAAAGTTGGACATTCTTAAAAGTTGCATTGTCTCCATAGCTATTGTCTCCGTGCCAATCATTTGTTGTATAAGCACTTGCTACTTCAATAGGCACTTTGGAAGGTGAAATTTTTTCTTCTGCTTTTCCATCGCCATTTATATCTGCAAGTGCTTCTTGAGAGATATTTTCCCAATTATTTGAATGACAAGTTAAACAAAAATCGGAAGTTTTATGGTGTAATTTCCCTTCTATCATTCCAAAATCTGTATCGGGTTCTACAATTCCATCCATGTCTGGCTGCCAGTGACAAACAACGCAATCAAAATCATCAATTTTGCCGTTACCGTTAAAGTCGTGAAGAGATTGAGTTCTACTTCCTGTTCCTTTATAAAAGTGAATTCTTTCAAAGTTATCATGACAAACAAGGCATTGTCTCTGAGCTCCTTCATTTAGAGAAACTCCATTAAGCCCATGACAGGCAGAGCAGACATTAATAGCTTTGGAAGTTCCTACAGAATTAACAGCTTTTTCTATCATATTTTGATATTGTTCAACTGAAAGGTCTGCCGTTGCCATTGTGTGTTTGAAATTTTGATGACATCCAAGACAATCAGACTTTCCCCATCCATCAGGATGATTTTCTGCTGTTAAATAAGGAGAACTTCTTACAGCTACATTAACTCCTAAGTCTTTATAGTTAACATTTGCATCTCCCAGTCCACCACAACTATAAGTTAGTATAACTCCTGTTAGTATAAAAATTAGCTTTCTCACCCCACGCCTCCAAATTTCGCTAATTACCTTTCATCATGGTGTTTCTCTTAAATTGTAGTAAACTTGTTCGTATATTGCAAAGATAAAATAATTCTAATCTAGAAATTAGAATTTGAGTAAAAAGAGAGTATTGAATGTAAAGATTTTTTTTAAAGAGAGAGTTGATAAAGGGGGATTTAAAAAAGAGGATATAAAGATTAAATTTGGAGGCGGCGGGCGGATTCGAACCGCCGAATAAGGGATTTGCAGTCCCCTGCCTTAGCCACTTGGCTACGCCGCCATTTATGGAGCGGGCGACGGGACTTGAACCCGCGACCTAAACCTTGGCAAGGTTTCGCTCTACCAACTGAGCTACGCCCGCATCGTGGTGCGGGAGGAGGGAGTCGAACCCTCACGCCACGAGGGCACTGGATCCTAAGTCCAGCGCGTCTGCCAGTTCCGCCACTCCCGCGCTAAGTTATGGGGTGGGAGACGGGACTTGAACCCGCGACCGCCGGGGCCACAACCCGGCGCTCCACCAACTGAGCTACTCCCACCATAAAAGTAAATGGCTGGGGCGGCAGGATTCGAACCTGCGAATGGCGGATCCAAAGTCCGCTGCCTTACCGCTTGGCTACGCCCCAGCTTTATATTGCAGAGAGAAATTTAAACCAATATCCTTCTTTTTTCAAGGGGGTAACATCGAAATTTTCGTCTTTAATTATCGAAAATATAGAGGAGCCACTGCCACTCATTAATGGTTTTAATCCAAATTTTACAAGTTGTTCCTTTATTTTTAGGACTCTTTTTACACATGGACTATTTGAAAGTTCTAAATCATTTTCCATATTGTTTTCTACTTCTTCAAATTTACCGTTTATAAGTGGAGAGACTATTAAACGTTCTGCTGCTTCTACCGTGATTTCTGTCCTAATGATAGATGGTAAATTTTCGTAAACTTCTTTTGTTAGACAGGAAAAACCTGGATATATAAGAAGAATCTTAAAGTCGCTTTTTGTATAGTGCTTTAGTTTTTCTCCTCTACCATAAGCTATTGCAAGTCCTCCTTTTAGGAAAAATGGAACGTCACTGCCTAACTCAGCTGCTATTTCTTGTAGTTTTTCATCAGATAAAGGTTTATCGTACATCAAATTTAGACCTTTTAATGTTGTTGCTGCGTTAGAGCTCCCTCCACCAAGGCCTGCTCCAACAGGAATTTTCTTTTCAAGTTTTATTTTTACTTTAGGTTTTATACCTGTTGCTTCTTGGAAGAGTTTACAAGCTTTAATTATTAAATTGCTTTTATCAAGGGGTAAACTAGAATTCCCTTTTATTGAAAGTTCTAATCTATTTGATGGTAAAAGGGAAATGATATCCATGAGATTAATAGTGTGCATAACGGTTATAATCTCATGATAACCATCAACTCTTTTCCCTTTTACCCACAGGGATAAATTAATTTTTGCAGGTGATGGAAGTATCAGCTTCATGATGAATAAATTATAACAGCATGAGGAGTTTCTGATGAAGAGAGTCGTTTTTTTTCTACATAGGGTCTATCCAAATTCTAATAAAAAAAGAGATGACATTTCTCTTTCAGGATTTATTAAGGCTTTAAAGCTTATTTCTCTTCGTTTCAAAATTGTTTCTCTTCATGAGCTTCTTGATAAAGATGTGAAATCCAATAAACCTCTTGCAGCTATTACTTTTGATGACGGTTATAAAGATAATTTTGTTTATGCTTATCCAATTTTGAAAAAAATGGGAATTCCTGCTCATCTATTTATAACAGCAAACAGAATTTTAGATTCTGAGAAGGTGGAAAAAAACCTCTTTGATTACTGGAATGGAAAGGTATCTTTTGAAGAGCTCTATAAACCAACTTCTATGTATTATGGACATGAGGAGTTTATAAAAAAGGGTTATTCTGAAGAATTTTTGTCTTGGAAAGAGCTTGAGCTTATGAAGGATGTTTTTTCTTATGGTGCTCATAGTGCTAATCATTTTTCATTTCCATATAAAGAGGAAATTATTGATTTTTTTGATGGTTCGAACTTTGATTGGTCTATGCTTTTATATTCAAAGGAGCCTTTTAATGGCCTTCCTAAGTTTCCAACAAGAAGCGAGTTAGATATAAGAAAGTTTTATCCTTCTAAAGAGCTTTTAAAGTTTTGTCGCGATTTTCCTAAAAAAGGAAACTGGAAAAAGAGTCTAAGATTAGAAATAGAAAAGAATTTTAAGACATTTGGAAGTTATGAAACAGAAGAAGAAGCAAAAAAAAGAATAAAAACAGAACTAATAGATTCTAAGAAGAAAATAGAGAAAAGGCTCGGGATAACCGTTGATAACTTTTCTTGGCCGTTTGGTCACTATTCAGAACTTAGTAAGGATATAGCTTCGCAAGTTTATACTTATGTTTTTACTATAAAAAAAGGTTTTGTAGAGGAAGATTCCGACCTAGCTGAGTTACCAAGAGTTTCTCTCGGTAAAGATATTTTTACAGTTTTAGGTAGAATTCTAACCTTTTCTACTGATTTAGGATATGCAATTTATAAAAAAGTTAAAAAGGAGAAAGTACTTTGAGTTTATCTGTAGGTATTTTAACTTTTAATTCGGAAAGGTACTTAAAAGAAGTTTTAGAGAGTGTTAAAAGCATAGCTGATGAGATAGTTATTCTTGATTCCGGCTCTAAGGACAGAACGATAGAGATAGCAAAATCTTTTGGTGCAAAAGTGTTTTTTAGGAAGTTTGATAACTTTGTTAGTCAGAAAAATTATCTGCTTTCTCTTTGCAAAAAAGAGTGGGTTCTCTTTATTGATGATGATGAAGTTGTTGGTAATGAGCTAAAAGCAGAAATTGAAAGAGTAAAAAAGGAAGGAAGTTTTGATGGTTACTATGTTAACGTTTTAACAAATTATCTTGGTAGATGGATAAAGTATGCTTGGTATCCCGATTGGCATCTGCGGCTTGCAAAACGCGAAAAATGTAAATGGATAGGAGATTTAGTTCACGAGTCTCTAAAAGTTGATGGAAAGCTTGGATATCTAAAGGGAAATCTTTTGCATTATTCTTATCCCTCGATTTCCCATCACTTAAAAAAAATTGATCTTTATACGAGCTTATACGCTGAAGGTGTTTATAGAAGAGGAAAAAAGTTTTCTTACATGAAGTTGTTTTTATCCCCTCTGGGAGCTTTTCTAAGACGTTACATTTTTAAAAAAGGATTTCTTGATGGTTTTGAGGGTTTTGTTTTAAGTGTTATGTCTTCTTACTATACATTCCTTAAGTATCTTAAATTATGGGAAAAGGAGAAAAATGAAAAAACTTTTCATTCTAGATGAAAGGTGGGATAGTGCCTTAACAGATCTGGGAATTAAAATGGCCGTTGTTTCAGATGGTTGTGTTGCCTGTGCAGTTTTAAAAGGAGCTCCTGCAGAAGAAAGAGTTAAAAAAGCAAATTTAAAGTATTTCTATATAGAAGATCCAAGAAAGGGATTGTCTATTCAACCATTTTTATCTCTAAGGAAGGTAATTGAAAGGTTTAAGCCTGATATTGTTGTTACAATAAGAGGGGATGAACTGCTCTTTTCATCGCTTCTTAAAAAGACATTTAACTTTAAACTCTACAGAATTCATGGAGAAGCTAAAGGAATAAGAAACTCCTTCCTAAATAGATACCTTCATAGAAAGTTTGTTGATGGTGTAATACTTTCTTCAAGAAAGCTTTTGAACGAAGTCGTTATAGACTTACCAAAGATTTTTGCGCACGGGGCTGTTGATACGCAAGAATTCAAGTTTTCCGAGAAAGGAAGAGAAAGAATTAGAAAAGAACTTGATGTAAATGATTCAATTCTTATTGGAGTTGTTGGTAGACTTGATCCTGTAAAAGGACATGAACTTTTTATAAAAGCTCTTTCTATTCTTAAAAAGAAGGATTTAAAAGTTAAAGGTTTGATAGTTGGTGAGGAAAAGAACGTTAAACTTTCAGATTTAAAGACTCTTGCACAAACTTTGGGAGTTAACAAAGATATATTTTTTATTACCGAAAGGAGAAAGGATATTGTTGACTTAATGTCTGCAATTGATATAGGAATTGTTCCTTCGAAAGGCTCTGAAATGATTGCAAGAACTCTTCTTGAATTTATGGCGTGTGAAAAACCTGTTGTTGCTACGGCAGTTGGAGTTCTTCCTGAAATAGTAAAGGAAAACTTTGGAGAGATAGCCAAAGTAGATGAAGAATCTATATCAAGAGGTATAGAAGCTATTTTAAGAAAAGGCATAAAGAAACTTGGAAAAGCTGCTCGAGAAGAAGCAGTTGAAAAATATTCGCTTTTAAGTCTTTCTAATATTGTTAAATTTTTTGAGAGGAAGGAAAGATGAAGTATATTGTGATTGTCCTTGCAATTATTGGAGCTCTTTTACTTTTCTTTATGGCTATTGGTTCAACCATAAAAGCGGAGAAAAAGTAATTGTTTGTAGAAGTTGCATTGGATCTTCCTATTGACCAAACATTCTATTATCGAGTACCTAAGGTTGTTTCTTATCTTCCAGAAGTAGGAAAGAGAGTTATTGTTCCTTTTGGAAAGAATGATCTTTTAAAAACAGGGATAATTCTTTCTATCAAAGACTCTATTGATTACAGTCCAGAAAAAGTAAAGGAGATTTTTGATATTCCAGATAATTTTCCTCTATTTGCAGAAAAAACTCTTGAACTTACTAAATGGATTTCTAATTATTACTGTGCTTCTATAGGGGAAACTCTTTTTGCATTTTTACCTTCAGGATTTGTTGTTTCTGAATCTTTCTACATAAAACTTTCTAATAGAGAGATTTCAGTTAACCTAACTGAATCTGAAGAAAAAATAGTAGAGATTCTCAAATCTGCTTCCGGTCGTCTTAAACTTTCCTCTTTGAGAAGGAAAGTAAAAGTTTCTTCCTTTTATCAAGCTATAAAAAATCTAATTTATAAAGGAATTATTGTAAGAGAAGAGTTTATAAAAACAGATCTTATTCCTAAGGAAGAGTTTGTTGTTTTAAAACGTTTAGAAAAGGTAAGGGGAAAGAAAGAAAAGGAACTTCTTCAATATCTTGAAACTTTAAAAAAGGCTAAACTAAGTGATCTTAAAAGATATGGATTTACAAGGCAAACTGTAAATAAACTTGTTAGTAAAGGACTTGTAGAGATTATTGAAGAAAAGACAACTATTGCAAATAAACCTCAAGAACTAATAGAAAAAAAAGAAATAGAACTAACACCTTCTCAGAAAAGAGCATTTGAAGAAATTCTGGAAGCTAAAACAAAGAAGTTTCTTCTTTATGGCGTAACAGGTTCAGGAAAGATGGAAGTTTATCTTAAAACAGCTTTTGAATTTGTAAAAAGAGGAAGATCTGTTTTAATTTTGGTTCCAGAACTTTTGTTAACACCAGAGCTTAGAGCACGAGTAGAAAGCTACTTTGGTTCTAATATAGGTATTTACCATGGCAAACTCTCGCAAAAAGAAAAAGTGTCTACATGGTTAAAAGCTGTTAAAGGTGAAACTAAGGTTTTCATAGGAACAAGAGGAGCAGTAATGCTTCCTATAAAAGATCTTGGACTGATAATTGTAGATGAAGAACAGGATTCTTCTTATAAGGAACAACAAAAACCTTACTATCATGCGCGAGAAGTTGCTATCAAAAGATCTGAATTAGATAACTTCCCAATAGTTTTAGTTTCTGCTACTCCATCTGTAGAAACATACTATAGGGTTAAGAAAAAGGAAATAAGGAAACTTGAACTCAAAGAAAGAGTTTCTAATGTTCCTCTTCCCTATATAAAGGTTGTAAATCTTCAAAAATCTAAAAGATTTTCAATATTTTCTGAAGAACTATTAAAAACTTTGGAAAATACAGTAAAGAAGGGTGAACAGGTTTTCCTTTTTATAAATAGAAGAGGTTTTTTTTCCACTTCTTTTTGCTTGAGCTGTGGTTTTATAGTGGAGTGTGAAGATTGTTGTGTACCTTTGACCTACCATAAGCAGGAAAAGCAACTTATCTGTCATATGTGTGGAAAGAGATACAAACCAATCTATAGATGTCCTAAGTGTAATGCCCGTTTAGAGTTTAAAGGTTACGGAACGGAAAGAGTAGAGGAAGAATTAAGGATACTTTATCCAAACTTTAAAATAGTGAGATTAGATCAAGATACGATCAAAAATCCTTCAACAGGTGCCAGAATTATAAAAGACATAAAGGAAGGCAAATATGACGTTATAGTGGGAACTCAAATTGCAAGTAAGGGTCATAATTTCCCTAAGCTTACACTTGTTGGTGTTTTAATGGCAGATTTACTAGGTGGAGCTCCAGATTACATGGCTTCAGAAAGGATTTTTCAAACAATAGTTCATACCACAGGAAGAGCAGGAAGATTTAAACCAGGAGCTGCTATTGTTCAAACCTTTAATCCAGAACTTCCTGCAATCAAATGGGCTGTAGAGTATAAGTTTAACTCTTTTTATGAAGAAGAATTAGTTGCACGAAAGCTTTTGAACTATCCTCCCTTTACTAAAGGAGTGCTTGTAGAATTTCAGTTAGAAAAAATATCTAGTTTTCAGAAAATAGAAAAAGAATTTGGAAAATTAAAAGAAACTCTTTCTTCATTCTTTTCTATTCCTGATATATCCCCAGCTCCTTTACCTAAAGTCTCAGGAAAGTATAGATTTATTTCGTTTTTCCGTGCTGTAGATGAAAGAAAGCTTCTTTCAGGAATCAAAATTCTTAAAAAGGAATTTCTAAATCGTTTTAAAGGAATAAGATATAAAATAGAAGTTGATCCAGTCAGAATAGTTTAGTTAAAGAAATGGAAAAAAGGAGGTGGATATGAAAAAACTTCTTTTTCTTCCTTTAATCCTTCTCTTAACAGGGGGATGTGCTGTTAATTCTATTTCAGAAAAAGAAACTGTTACAACGAATCTACAGCAAACAGAAAAGAATAAAACTTTTGATGATGTAGCCATTTATCCCGGATTTAAGGCTGATCCAGCAAAAAGTTTTATTTATGAATCAGGAGATATAAAAGTAGGAAGACTTGTTTTAAGAGGAAGAGCTCCTATTACAGAAGTAGTAAATTTTTATAAAAATACTCTACCAAAAGGAGGCTGGGAACCTGTTTCTATTAGTATTTATGGAAAAGAGGCAAATTTGACTTATATGAATCAAACTAGAGTTCTTCAGATTCAGGTGATAGAAGGTTTTTCAGAAACAACTCTTATTATTCAGATTGGTCCTAAAGGAGAGTTGACAACTCCTACTGAATAACTATATTAGACCACTGCTGATTAACAGGTGAATAAGGACGCGGGCGTAGCTCAGTTGGTAGAGCGAAGCCTTGCCAAGGCTTAGGTCGCGGGTTCAAGTCCCGTCGCCCGCTCCACTTGACATTATTCTGAAGATGTCTATATTACAGCGTCCCAAAGTTGAATAAGATTCTTGGCCAACCCTGAAGGGGTTGACAAAAGCTTTTGAGGATATAAATTCAAACGATACGCTTTGAAAAAAGTTGAATAAGGTCACCCGAAAGGGTTGACAGATAGAGGAAAAGCTCCTAAATTAGCGTTCCGCACTTTAGGAGCTTTTTAAATCTTCAAGTTCCTCAGTAAGAAGCCCTTACAAAGGGTTGACAAGCTGAGGAGAGAGGCATAAATTTAAACATCGCGCCTTGAGGAAGGCGGTCTTTGACAGGAGAATAAGGGACACGCGCCTGCGGGAGATAGATAAGCCCTTGAGGGCTTTTGATTGAGGTGTTCCGCTAGGTTCTCGTAGCCTTGCGAACTGAGCCAGAAATCGGATTTTAGATATTTTTGCTGGAGAGTTTGATCCTGGCTCAGCGCGAACGCTGTCGGCGTGCCTAACACATGCAAGTCGTGGGGCAGCAGGCGGGTTCCTTTTGGAACCCGTGCTGGCGACCGGCGAACGGGTGAGTAACGCGTGAGCAACCTACCCCGAGGAGGGGGATAACCCGGGGAAACTCGGGCTAATACCCCATAAGCGCACGACCTGCATGGGCTGTGTGAAAAGGGTGGCCTCTGCTTTGCAAGCTGCCGCCTCGGGATGGGCTCGCGTCCCATCAGGTAGTTGGTGAGGTAACGGCTCACCAAGCCTACGACGGGTAGCCGGCCTGAGAGGGTGGTCGGCCACACCGGGACTGAGACACGGCCCGGACTCCTACGGGAGGCAGCAGTGGGGAATCTTGGGCAATGGGCGCAAGCCTGACCCAGCGACGCCGAGTGGAGGAAGAAGCCCTTCGGGGTGTAAACTCCTGTCGCCGGGGACGATGCGGGTGTGGGTTAATAGCTCACACTCGTGACGGTACCCGGAGAGGAAGGGACGGCTAACTACGTGCCAGCAGCCGCGGTAATACGTAGGTCCCGAGCGTTGCGCGAAATTACTGGGCGTAAAGAGCGCGTAGGCGGGCCAGTAAGTCAGAGGTGAAAGCCCCCGGCTCAACCGGGGAATTGCCTCTGATACTGCTGGTCTAGGGTCCGGAAGAGGCTGGCGGAATTCCCGGTGTAGCGGTGAAATGCGTAGATATCGGGAGGAACACCGGTGGCGAAGGCGGCCAGCCAGGACGGTACCGACGCTGAGGCGCGAAAGCGTGGGGAGCAAACCGGATTAGATACCCGGGTAGTCCACGCTGTAAACGATGGGTGCTGGGCGTTGGCACCGATAGGTGTCAGTGCCGAAGCTAACGCGTTAAGCACCCCGCCTGGGGAGTACGGCCGCAAGGCTGAAACTCAAAGGAATAGACGGGGGCCCGCACAAGCGGTGGAGCATGTGGTTTAATTCAATGCTACGCGAAGAACCTTACCAGGGCTTGACATGCGGTGTGTCGTAGCCGAAAGGCTACTAGCTACCCTTTGTGGGGTAGCGCGCCGCACAGGTGGTACATGGCCGTCGTCAGCTCGTGCCGTGAGGTGTTGGGTTAAGTCCCGCAACGAGCGCAACCCCTGTCCCTAGTTGCCAGCGGGTAAAGCCGGGCACACTAGGGAGACTGCCGGCGATAAGCCGGAGGAAGGAGGGGATGACGTCAGGTCAGTATGCCCCTTACGCCCTGGGCTACACACGTGCTACAATGGTCGGGACAGAGGGAAGCGAAGCCGCGAGGTGGAGCAAAACCCACCAAACCCGGTCCCAGTTCGGATTGCAGGCTGCAACTCGCCTGCATGAAGCTGGAATCGCTAGTAACGGCCGGTCAGCTACACGGCCGTGAATACGTTCCCGGGCCTTGTACTCACCGCCCGTCACACCCCGAAAGCTGGCTCTACCAGAAGTCCCCGGGCTAACCCTCTTATGAGGGAGGCAGGGGCCGAAGGTAGGGTTGGTGATTGGGGTGAAGTCGTAACAAGGTAGCCGTAGGAGAACCTGCGGCTGGATCACCTCCTTTTATGGAGAGGGGTGGGCAGGTTCCCACCCCTAAAGAATAGCAGGTGCGTGTCCCTTATCCTCTTGTCAAAGATAAGAGTGGTCTTTGACAGTAGAATAGGGAAACCAGTACTGAGGTAGATAGATAGGCCGAGGTGCTAAGGGCACACGGTGGATGCCTTGGCGCCAGCAGGCGAGGAAGGGCGTGGTAAGCTGCGAAAAGCCCCGGCGAGGCGCAAACAGCTGATGACCCGGGGATGCCCGAATGGGGAAACCCGGCAGGCAGAAAGCCTGTCATCCCGCATTTTGCGGGAGGCGATACCCCCCGAACTGAAACATCTCAGTAGGGGGAGGAAAGGAAATCAACCGAGACTCCCTGAGTAGCGGCGAGCGAAAGGGGACCAGCCCAAACCGTGTGAGTGTTAAAGCGGGCAGGCGTTGCTCACACGGGGTAGCGGGACGTACCTGGAAGGAGCTGCCTCTCCTTCGGGGAGTTACAAAAGTGCTGGGTAGCCGAATGGTCTGGAAAGGCCAGCCGTAGAGGGTGATAGCCCCGTAGGCGAAACTCGGCACTCTCCCTGGGGTACGATCCCAAGTACCGCGGGACACGAGGAATCCTGCGGGAATCAGGGGGGACCACCCTCCAAGGCTAAGTACTCGCTGGCGACCGATAGCGCATAGTACCGTGAGGGAAAG
>NC_015185.1:300000-497500 GCF_000191045.1 Desulfurobacterium thermolithotrophum DSM 11699 | reverse complement strand
GGGTTCTTTTCACCTTTCCCTCACGGTACTATGCGCTATCGGTCGCCAGCGAGTACTTAGCCTTGGAGGGTGGTCCCCCCTGATTCCCGCAGGATTCCTCGTGTCCCGCGGTACTTGGGATCGTACCCCAGGGAGAGTGCCGAGTTTCGCCTACGGGGCTATCACCCTCTACGGCTGGCCTTTCCAGACCATTCGGCTACCCAGCACTTTTGTAACTCCCCGAAGGAGAGGCAGCTCCTTCCAGGTACGTCCCGCTACCCCGTGTGAGCAACGCCTGCCCGCTTTAACACTCACACGGTTTGGGCTGGTCCCCTTTCGCTCGCCGCTACTCAGGGAGTCTCGGTTGATTTCCTTTCCTCCCCCTACTGAGATGTTTCAGTTCGGGGGGTATCGCCTCCCGCAAAATGCGGGATGACAGGCTTTCTGCCTGCCGGGTTTCCCCATTCGGGCATCCCCGGGTCATCAGCTGTTTGCGCCTCGCCGGGGCTTTTCGCAGCTTACCACGCCCTTCCTCGCCTGCTGGCGCCAAGGCATCCACCGTGTGCCCTTAGCACCTCGGCCTGTTAACCTATCAGGAAATCTCAGTTTCCTTATTCATCTGTCAAAGACCTTTTAAGTTAATTTGGTGGAGACGGCCGGACTTGAACCGGCGACCGCCTGCTTGCAAGGCAGGCGCTCTCCCATCTGAGCTACGTCCCCACATTTCCTCTTATGGTGGGCCAGGGTGGACTTGAACCACCGACCTTACCCTTATCAGGGGTACGCTCTAACCAACTGAGCTACTGGCCCTCCTTGACAAGAGGATAAGGGACACGCACCTGCTATTCTTTAGGGGTGGGAACCTGCCCACCCCTCTCCATAAAAGGAGGTGATCCAGCCGCAGGTTCTCCTACGGCTACCTTGTTACGACTTCACCCCAATCACCAACCCTACCTTCGGCCCCTGCCTCCCTCATAAGAGGGTTAGCCCGGGGACTTCTGGTAGAGCCAGCTTTCGGGGTGTGACGGGCGGTGAGTACAAGGCCCGGGAACGTATTCACGGCCGTGTAGCTGACCGGCCGTTACTAGCGATTCCAGCTTCATGCAGGCGAGTTGCAGCCTGCAATCCGAACTGGGACCGGGTTTGGTGGGTTTTGCTCCACCTCGCGGCTTCGCTTCCCTCTGTCCCGACCATTGTAGCACGTGTGTAGCCCAGGGCGTAAGGGGCATACTGACCTGACGTCATCCCCTCCTTCCTCCGGCTTATCGCCGGCAGTCTCCCTAGTGTGCCCGGCTTTACCCGCTGGCAACTAGGGACAGGGGTTGCGCTCGTTGCGGGACTTAACCCAACACCTCACGGCACGAGCTGACGACGGCCATGTACCACCTGTGCGGCGCGCTACCCCACAAAGGGTAGCTAGTAGCCTTTCGGCTACGACACACCGCATGTCAAGCCCTGGTAAGGTTCTTCGCGTAGCATTGAATTAAACCACATGCTCCACCGCTTGTGCGGGCCCCCGTCTATTCCTTTGAGTTTCAGCCTTGCGGCCGTACTCCCCAGGCGGGGTGCTTAACGCGTTAGCTTCGGCACTGACACCTATCGGTGCCAACGCCCAGCACCCATCGTTTACAGCGTGGACTACCCGGGTATCTAATCCGGTTTGCTCCCCACGCTTTCGCGCCTCAGCGTCGGTACCGTCCTGGCTGGCCGCCTTCGCCACCGGTGTTCCTCCCGATATCTACGCATTTCACCGCTACACCGGGAATTCCGCCAGCCTCTTCCGGACCCTAGACCAGCAGTATCAGAGGCAATTCCCCGGTTGAGCCGGGGGCTTTCACCTCTGACTTACTGGCCCGCCTACGCGCTCTTTACGCCCAGTAATTTCGCGCAACGCTCGGGACCTACGTATTACCGCGGCTGCTGGCACGTAGTTAGCCGTCCCTTCCTCTCCGGGTACCGTCACGAGTGTGAGCTATTAACCCACACCCGCATCGTCCCCGGCGACAGGAGTTTACACCCCGAAGGGCTTCTTCCTCCACTCGGCGTCGCTGGGTCAGGCTTGCGCCCATTGCCCAAGATTCCCCACTGCTGCCTCCCGTAGGAGTCCGGGCCGTGTCTCAGTCCCGGTGTGGCCGACCACCCTCTCAGGCCGGCTACCCGTCGTAGGCTTGGTGAGCCGTTACCTCACCAACTACCTGATGGGACGCGAGCCCATCCCGAGGCGGCAGCTTGCAAAGCAGAGGCCACCCTTTTCACACAGCCCATGCAGGTCGTGCGCTTATGGGGTATTAGCCCGAGTTTCCCCGGGTTATCCCCCTCCTCGGGGTAGGTTGCTCACGCGTTACTCACCCGTTCGCCGGTCGCCAGCACGGGTTCCAAAAGGAACCCGCCTGCTGCCCCACGACTTGCATGTGTTAGGCACGCCGACAGCGTTCGCGCTGAGCCAGGATCAAACTCTCCAGCAAAAATATCTAAAATCCGATTTCTGGCTCAGTTCGCAAGGCTACGAGAACCTAGCGGAACACCTCAATCAAAAGCCCTCAAGGGCTTATCTATCTCCCGCAGGCGCGTGTCCCTTATTCTCCTGTCAAAGACCGCCTTCCTCAAGGCGCGATGTTTAAATTTATGCCTCTCTCCTCAGCTTGTCAACCCTTCAGCCTGTAGGCTGTAAATATATGCTTTGCAATCTTTCCGTCAAGTTTCATTTCCTTATTCAATTTTGTACAACGGCAAATATAGACCTTTAAATTTTTCTGTCAAGTGTTTGTTCGAGTTCAATACATGGTGGACACCTTGATGGTTTTTAATATATTCCTCAAACTTCTCAGCGGGAGTCTTGTAATTTAAAGAGTGATGGGGTCTAAGAAAGTTGTAAATCTTTAAATACTCAAAAAGTTTTTTATTCATCTCATCAACAGTCGGTTCTGTTCCTTCTATCATCCATAGTTCACTTTCTGTCGTTTGAATAAACCTTTCTACATGCGCATTAGTCTTGGGAGATTTCGGATAACTAAAGTAGTGTTCTATCCCTTTTCTTTTAAGATATTCGTCTAACTCCCCTAAAAATTCGCTCCCGTTATCCGTTTGAACTTTCTCTATCTTGAAGGGAAGAAATTTTTCAAGTTCTTCAAAAAACCTTCTTCCGCTCCTGCTGCTTTTTGTAGAATAAACCTTGGCAAATGCTATTCGGGTGAACTTGTCTATTGCCGTGAACTGGTAAAAGGTTTTACCGCACCAGTAGAGGTATTTAACGTCCATGAGGATTGTTCCTGGTTTGTCTGCTCTTAGTCCTTTTCTGGTGCGGTTCTTTTTCCCTTTCTGTTTCTTCCTCTTGTAGGTACTTTTTAGTTTCCAGGTTCTTTCTATTAGTCCGTGTCTTTTGAGAACCCTGTAAACTGTAGAGGATGATATTTTTACATTTAGGTATCTTTCCATGAAGGCTGCTATCTTTTCTTTGCTCCAGGTTGGGAATTTTTCCCTTATTGTGACGATGATGTGTTCTATTTCTGGTTCTGTTTGGGGTTGTCTTACTTTATGAGGTCTTTTGTTTCTGTCTTGGAGTCCTTCTATCCCGTACTTGTCGTATCTTTTTTTCCACTTGTAGAAGGTTGTTGGACTGATGCCAAAGTATCTGCATGTTTTTCTGGCGTTGCCTGTTTTGTGGTAGTACTCTATCCATTTCAGTCTTTTTTTAACGTTTCTGTCTTTTGTTAGGTCAAGTTTCTTTTTTACTCTTCTTCCTTCTTTCAGGGTTTCTTTGAATGCTGTATTTGTGCTTGATATATGGAGGGATGTTCCTTTGAATCTTTTCAATTGTTTCATCGGTGGACACCTCCTTCTGGGATTCAAAGGTTATTTTAGGGTGTCCACCTTCTATCTGAACTTCAACAGTGTTTGTTCAAGTTCAATACATGGTGGATACTTTAAGCCATTCTTTCAACATTAAAGCAGCAGCTATGTCATCGATTTCTTCTTTTTCGGTTTTTCCTAAAAATCTACACAGCTCTTTTGCTTCTAAAGAAGAGTAAGATTCGTCGATAAATACGATTTCAATTTTTTTTCCCCGTTCTTTAAGAAAAGAATCAAGTTTCAAGGCAAATTTTTTTATTTTTTCAGCCATTTTGGTTTCTTTACCTTCTGAACTTATAGGAATTCCAATAATTATTTTTCCTACATCTAATTTTTCTATCAACTCCAAGAGTTTAGAGAAAGTTTCTTTGTTGCTTTTTCTATAGATAATAGAATGAGGATTTGCAGTAAGAAGTAAAGGATCTGAAACAGCAATTCCTATTTTTTTGAAACCAACGTCAAGTGCCATTACTCTTTTCATTTTTCAACCTTTTGAAGTAGCCACTCCGATTTTTATTCTTTCTCCATCTTTAATTCTATCATCGTCACAAAGGAGCTCTCCATCTTTAACTGCTACTGCTGTTTCTGGATAGATATTTATTAATTCCATTAACTTATTTATCCTTATACTTTTCCCTTTTATTTCTATCTCTTTTTCTTTACCGTTAATTTCTAATAAAATTTTGCCCAAAATTTACCTCCTTAAAAGGATGTTTAACTATGAAAATATATCTTGATGATTGGAGAAATGCACCACCCGGATATATTCTTGTTAGAACGGTAAACGACTTAAAAGAAATAGTGAAGAAACATGGTAAAGAAATAGAGATTCTTGATCTTGATAACTATATGGAAGATTATTATCCATTTGGAGGAAATGGAATTGACTTTATTAAATGGCTTGAAGAAGCAGTTTATATAGGAGAGGTTGAACTTAACCCTAATGTTAAAATTGTTTCACACTCTTCAGATCCTCTTGCAGCAAGGAAAATAGAGGAAATTGGAGAATCTATAAAAGCTTATTTAAGGAGTAGGAGATGAAGCTATCAAAGGAAGAAGTAAAACACATAGCAATGCTTTCAAGACTTAACTTAGAAGAAGGGGAAATTGAAAAGTTTCAAGTTCAGCTAAGTGAAATTCTTAACTTTGTTGAAAAATTAAACGAGCTGGATACGGAAGGTATTGATCCAAAGTTTCAAATTATCCCACCTCAAAATGTTTTAAGAGAAGATTTGCCCGGTGTAAGTCTCTCAGGAGAAAAAGTATTTATGAATGCACCTGAAACAGATGGACAGTATTTCATAGTTCCAAAAGTTGTTAAGAAATAACAAAGATAGGAGGAAAAAATGGAGCTTATTAATAAATCATTGAAGGAGCTCAATGATTTAATAAAGAAAAAAGAAGTTAAGCCTTCGGAAATTTTAGAAGAGCTCCTTTCAAGAATAAAGGAAACTGAGCCTAAATTAAACGCTTATATTACCGTTACAGAAGAAAAAGCTAGAAAAAAAGCAGAAATTGCAGATAGAGAACTTGAAAAACTACAACCTGATGAAATTCCAGAACTTTTTGGTATTCCTCTTTCTATAAAGGATAACATAAACGTAGAAAACGTCAGAATGACTTGCGCTTCAAAGATATTGGAAAACTTTATTTCTCCTTACGACGCAACTGTAATAAAGAGATTGAGAGAAAAAGGAGCTATTTTTGTTGGGAAAAACAATCTTGATGAGTTTGCAATGGGTTCTTCAACTGAAACTTCTTACTTTGGTCCGACTAAAAACCCATGGGACTTAGAAAGAGTTCCTGGAGGTTCTTCTGGAGGATCAGCAGCAGCTGTCTCTGCAAGATCAGCTATAGCTTCTCTTGGTTCGGATACAGGAGGTTCAATTAGACAGCCAGCTGCTCTTTGTGGTGTTGTAGGTCTTAAACCTACTTACGGAAGAGTATCAAGGTATGGTCTTACAGCCTTTGCTTCTTCTCTTGATCAGATTGGTCCAATAACAAAAACTGTAGAAGATGCTGCTTACCTTATGAACATAATATCAGGACAAGATTCAAAAGATGCTACAAGTGCACGGCTTCCTGTTCCAAACTTCTTAGAAAATTTAAACAATGAAATAAAAGGTCTTAAAGCGGGACTTCCAAAGGAATATTTTGTAGAAGGAATTGAGCCTGAGGTTAAAGAAAAAGTTTTAGATGTTGTTAGAAAATTAGAATCTCTTGGAGTTGAAATAGAAGAAATATCCCTTCCAAATACAAAGTATGCAGTTGAAACTTACTACATCATTGCTCCTGCTGAAGCTTCTTCAAACTTAGGAAGATTTGACGGTGTCAGATATACCTATAGAGCAAAAAATTACGAAAACTTGATTGATATGTACTGTAAAACAAGAGCAGAAGGTTTTGGAGATGAAGTAAAAAGAAGAATAATGATTGGAACGTACACTTTAAGTGCAGGATATTATGATGCCTATTATCTAAAAGCTCAAAAAGTTAGAACTCTGATCTATCAAGGATTTGAGAAAGCCTTTGAAAAAGTTGACTTTATCGTAACACCTGTTTCACCCACAACAGCCTTTAGGCTTGGCGAGAAAACAAGCGATCCAATAAAAATGTATCTTTCAGATATTTTTACAATTGCAGTAAATCTTGCAGGACTTCCTGCTATTTCTATTCCTTGTGGATTTGACAGTAAAAACCTTCCAATAGGCCTTCAGATAATTGGAAAAGCTTTTGATGAGGTAACAATACTCAATGTTGCAAATATCTTAGAAAAAGAAATTGCATTAAATACAATACCACCTGTGTAGTTTATGTAAATCTTTATTTTGGCGGAGGCGGATAGGAATCGAACCTACCACCCCATCCTTGATGGGGCCGCCGGATTTGAAGTCCGGGGGAGACACCAGCCTCCGTCCGCCTCCAATTTGAATATTAATATCTTCTATTAAAACTTTTCTGTCAAGTGGTTGCTACTACTACTTTGTTTTTCCCCATTCTTTTAGCAGTATAAAGCGCTTGATCTGCTTTTTTTATAATGTCTTCCAGTTTACGAGATAAAGAATTATCTGCAACTCCTATACTTACACTTGTCTTGATTCCATCAATTTCTGTTTTCTCTACAGCTTTTCTGATTCGATCCGCTATTTTTCTTGCAGCTTCTAAATTGGTGTGTGGAAGAATAATTAGAAATTCCTCGCCTCCATATCTAATGGGTATATCACTTTTTCTAAGTTCGTTTTTGATTATTTCCGCAACTTTCTTTAAAACTTTGTCTCCTAGCAGATGTCCATAAGTATCATTAATCTTCTTGAAATCATCGATATCAATCATTAGAACAGAAAAGTGATATCCATATCTTTTTGAACGATGAAACTCTTTTTCAATTAATTCTTTAACTAATTCCCTTCTATATAAATCTGTAAGAATATCTTTATAAGCCTTATCTTTTAATAATTTTTTCTTTTCCTGGATAGATAACAACCATTTCTCTCTTTTAGCTACATGAACAATAAGAGAAGCAATAGAATTCAAAAATTCTCTATCTTCCTCACTTAAAGAGAAAGAGTTTCTAGGTTCTATGAATATTTTTGTATTACCATTTTCAAAAATAAAGAAGTTATCTTTATCAAATTTTAGTTTGTCTAACTTTCTCGGAATATAGTTTGATTCTTTAGAGTAGACATAAAAGTGACCATTAGTCTTTAGAATAGCAATGATGTTTTTAACGGGTAAAACGGAAGATATTTGTCTTTCGACAATGCGAAGAATTTTTGACATAAAAAGTTCCTTTATAGTTAACTCCTTTATTATTGAAAGAATGTGTCTTTTGTGTTCCTTAGCTCTAAAAGATTCAAGTTTTTCTGCTTCTATCATTTTTCCATATTCAAAGTTTTCAACAGCTAACATTATCTTTTTTATAAAATCTTTTCCCTTAATTATTGAACCATGCTGAGGAGCAATGACTTCAATATCTAGTTTTTTCAATTTTTCTATACTGTGTAGGATTATTTTTTTACAAGGCATGTATGTTTCATGAAAAGTTTTAATAGCTTCTATATATTCTTCTCCCTTTGCAAAAAGAGACCAATTTTTTTCAATCCATCCACCAAATATATCACTGGAAAAAAGTACTTTTGTTTCAGGATCATAAGTTACAATATTTCCTGCATAGTGCATGTAAGGGGTAAGAATAAACTTTAATTCTTTTCCGTTTTCTAATTCTAATTTAAACTCGTGCTGATCAACAAGATAAAAAGGAGTTAATAAGTTGTAGTGTCTAAGGAGAAAATATGTTCTCCAGTGCGTAATTATGTATCTTTCTCTATCTGGAAAAACTTTTTCTATTTCCGGAAGTGCAGATACTAAATCAGGATCTTGATGATGACAAACAATGTATTTTATATCATCTAGATTTATTAAGTATTTCAGTTTTTTCAAAGTTTCTTCAAATGTTATTAAAGAACCAGGATCAATAAGAATTGACTCCTTGCCATTTTTAATTAGGTAAGAATGACATTGAAAGAAATCATCTTGAATGTAACTACCTACCCAGTAGGTATTTTCTGCAATTTCAACGGGTTTACTAAGATCTATATTATCCATCTTTTTCCTTATAAAAATTTATTTAGAACTGTAATTTTAACAAATCATCAAGCAGCAAACCAATTTTCTTAATTAGAGGGTTTATGTTAGACATTGGAGAAGTTCTAAAAACATTGGTGCCCGGGGCGGGAATCGAACCCGCACGCCCGCAAGGGCAAGGGATTTTGAGTCCCTCGCGTCTGCCAGTTCCGCCACCCGGGCATTTTATAAAGTCAATTATAATTGTTTGATAGAAAAATTAGGAGGAAAAACAGATGAATGCAAGGGTAGGTTTTATAGGTGGTGGAAACATGGCTGAAGCTTTTATTGATGCTTTTATTAATGGAGAATTTCTTCTACCGAATCAAGTTTTTGTTTCTGACATAAATAGAAAAAGGCTTAAGTACTTAGAAGAAAAATATGGTATTAAAACTTTTAGTAATAACATTCAGGTGTCTGTAAATTCTGATATTATTTTTCTTGCAGTTAAACCTCAAATAATGACCTCTATTTTAAGAGAAATAGCAGAAACCATTTCACCTACTCAAATAATCGTTTCAATGGCTGCGGGATATCCAATAAAAAAGATAGAAGAATTAATAGGGAATGACAAAAAAATTGTAAGAATAATGCCAAACATTCTTATAAAGGTAAGAAAAGGAATAACTGCATTATGTCATAATTTTAGACTTCTTGATGAAGATTTGAAACTTGTAGAAAGTCTTCTCTCTAGCTGTTCTGAAGTTGTCAGTGTGGATGAAAAACTTTTTGATGGAGTAACAGCTCTTTCTGGAAGTGGTCCAGCATTTATTTTTCTTATGATAGAGGCATTATCTGATGGAGGAGTAAAGGTTGGACTTCCAAGAGAGGTTGCACTTAAATTAGCAATTGAAACCATAATTGGTTCTGCTATTATGGTAAAGTTAGGGGAACATCCAGAAGTTTTAAAGGATAAAGTTACGTCACCTGCAGGTACCACAATTGCGGGACTTTCAGCTCTTGAAGAAAATAGAACTCGCTATGCTTTTATGAAAGCAATAGAAGAGGCTTACAAAAGATCTATTGAAATTACAAAGCTAATAAAAGAGATGTAATGATAAAAAAACCGAAGCCAGAAAAGCGTTTTTACCGAAAGCTAATAAGGAAGAAAGAATTTCTTTCTTTTGAACTCGTAGCTGGAGAAAGTGATATTTGGGTTTCTATTCCTAAGAAAGAAGTTGCTGATTTGAAGTTTCTTAAGGAAATTCTTACCGATTATTTAATTTCATTAAGAAGTCAAATTTTATCTTACAGTGAAAGATTTCCCAAGTTTTTGAAATCATTAAAACCTCTTAAGGTAGATCTTTTAGCTCCTTCAATAGTAAAAGAGATGGCTGTTGCATCAGCGAAAGTGGGTGTCGGTCCTATGGCAGGAGTAGCTGGTGCGGTTAACAAGTTCGTAGGCAAAAGGCTAAAGTCCTTAGGAATATCACAGTTTATAGTTGAAAATGGTGGAGATGTCTTTATTTCAAGTTCTGAACCTATAGTTTCAGCTATCTTAACTGGAAATCCTAATATAGATGGAAAACTTGGAATAGAAATTCCTCCAGGGGAATGGGGACTCTGTAGTTCTTCAAGTAAAATAGGACATTCTTTAAGTTTGGGATATACTCAGATTGCAACTGTTTTATCTACTGATCCTATACTTTCAGATTGTGTTGCTACGTTTCTTGGAAATAGTAAAACGGAAGAAGAGTTTGTAAAGAGATGTAGGTCTATATCTGATATTGAGGGAACTATAGGATTAGTAAATGGAAAATTCGTGGTTTTTGGTAACTTGAAACTTGTAAAGCTTTCTTGACATGTAAACTGAATTTTTAATAAATTAATTACAATATTTGAATTAAAGGGGTTAGTTATGAAATCGAAGTTAGTTGCTTTTTTTCTGCTTTTAACAAGCAGTGCTTATGGAATTACCCTTGAGAAGGCTATAGAAACAGCACTTAAAAAGAACAATCTTATTCTTGCAAAAAGATATGAACTAAAAGAGAAAGAATCTAATTTGAAAATTTCTAAACTTCATCTTCTTCCAACTATTGATCTCTATTCAGAATACAATAAGACAACTGATCCTCCTTATGCCATAATGAACAGAATGGAAGTTCATGATTTAAACATGGTAAGCACAAACTTTAACGATCCTGGTAAATCTCAGCTTTTTAAAACGGGAGTAAGAGCAACTGTTCCTATATGGTTTGGTGGAAAGCTAAGAATAAACACAGATCTTAAAAAGAAAGAAGTAGAAGCAACTAAAAAGCAGCTAAAAAAGGATATCGAGAAAGTTATTTTTGATGTTGTTAACGCTTACTACAATCTTTTGACAGCAAAAGCTTTTGTTGAGACAGCTCAACTTGCAGTGAAAGATGCTGAAAAACGTTTAAAAGATGCTGAAGTTACTTATAGATCAGGACTTGGTCTAAAGTCAGATTATCTTAGAGCAAAAGTTTATCTTAAAGAAATGGAAGAAAACTTGGTAAAAGCAAAAAGTAATTATGAAATAGCAAAGAGAGCTCTAAACTTAGCAATAGGATTACCAATATCTCATCAAATAGAAGTTAACGAGGATCTTACCTTTAAAAATTTTCAGTTTAACCTTAGTGATCTTATAAAAACTGCTTTAAGGAATAGACCTGAACTTAAAGAGTTAAGAGTGAAACTTTCTCAAGCCAAAGATATGGAAAGACTTGCTAGGTCTGATTTTTCACCACGTATTGGAGCTTTTGGCGATTATTTCATAGCAAGTGATAAAGCTCCTTGGAATAAAGAAAATTCCAGTTGGGTCTTTGGAGTGCAAGCGTCTCTAAATATTTTTGATGGTGGTATTAAATTTGAAAAATTGAGAAAGTCAAGAATTTCCCAACTTAAAATTAAAGAATACATAGAAAAAGCAAAAAAGGGAATAGAGTTTGAGGTTTCAAAGGCATACTTTAGATTCCAGGAAGCAAAAAAAAGAGTCGAATTAGCGGAAGAAGCAATAAAGGAAGCCCAAGAATCTCTTAGAATTGTTGAGAAACGATACAAGAATGGACTTGCAACTATATCAGAGCTCCTTGACACTCAAACTGCTCTAAATCAGGCAAGAAGTAACTATGTAGCAGCTTTATCAGCTTATAGACGAGCTGTTGCTGAAATCTACTATGCAGAAGGTATCCTCAAAAATCGTTACTTTGACCTTGCTAATTAGACAACAAAATTGTTAAATTCTTTAGGCTCAACATTAGGAATATAACCATCAATTTTTAGCTACACTTGACAATATGTATCAGAAATACTATATTTCAGGGTATGAAAGCAAGGGAAGTAATGGAAATACTACGGATTTCAAGGTCAACCCTTAGGAACTTGAGAAAAGAAGGAATTTTGAAAGCTGAAAGACTTCCCAATGGACACTATGAGTTTGACCCTGAAAGTGTTTACAAGTATCTCCTTGAAAAGAGTGGAAAATCAGTAGAAAGGAAAACAGTTATTTACGCAAGAGTGTCAACTCCTAAACAGAAGCAGGATTTAATCAACCAAATAGAAGTAGCAAAAAATTTCTGTATAGCAAGAGGGTGGAAGATAGACGGGGTTTATAAAGATATTGCAAGTGCTTTAAACTTTGACAAGAGAAAAGATTTTCATCTTCTACTTAACGAAATTCTCTCCTACCGCATAGCTAAGGTGGTGATAACGTTTAAGGATAGACTTATGAGAACAGGATTTAACTTTTTTGAGAACCTGTTCAAGCGTTACGGAACGGAAATTGTTGTAATTAACAACTACACCAATGAGAAGAACGACACAGAAGAGATAATTGAAGAGATAATTACCCTTCTACATTCATTTTCAATGAAGTTTTACAGCAACCGAAGGAAAATCAGAAAGGTTTTAGAAGATGCAATCAAATAGAGTTTTGAACATTAGAATATCGGGAAAAGAGAGGAAAGAAAAGGTCAGGAAACTCCTACTTGACCTTGCTCACTTTAAAAACCTCTTAATACTTCTTATCAGGAGATACAAAGAGCTTTACGGATACTATCCGACTGACCAGTCAATCCTCTACGGACTCATAAAAGAAGGAGAATATTCCTCTAAGAAAGAAGAAAAACTCAAAAGTTTTAGAGAGGTTAAAGAAAACATCTTAAAAGATGAAGAACTTACGAGATTCTTAAAAGCTCTAAAAGAGCAGAAAAAGAAAACCGACAACAATTACATTCTTCAGCAGGTTATAAGAGACGTAGTGAAAAGTTTCAAAAGCTACAGGAAAGCATACAAAGAGTATCTAAAAAGTCCGAAAAAATTCAAAGGGACTCCCAGATCTCCAAAACCGAAGAAGCTAAAGTATTTGATGAACTTTTCGGTAGAACTCAACGTAAACACGTTTAAACGTTTAGAGGACAGCATCCTGATAAGCTTAAGAATCAACAACAAAGAATTTCTGAAAGTAAAACTACCCAAAGACTTTGACTTTGAAGTCAAGAGTATAAGACTGAAACTTTTTGGAACAGACGTTTATGCAGATGTTGTTTACAAAGCAGAACTTCCGAAAGTAGAAAAGACAGGAAAGCACGTAGCAGGTATAGACTTGGGACTCAACAACCTGATAACACTCCTTTCAACAAACAAAGACCTTAAGAGCTTTATAGTTTCGGGAAAAGAGATAAAAGCATTCAACCAGTGGTATAACAAAGAAAAGAGCAAACTCCAATCGGAAATAGACACCATCAGGAACAAGCTTTCGCAAGTAGAAGATGAAAAAGAAGGAGAAAGCTTAAAACAGTTAATTACAGAAAAACTTATAAGACTCAAAGAACTATCGGCATACAGAAAGAGGAAAATAGACAACGACTTTCACAAGATAAGCAGGAAGGTAGTTGACGTTCTAAAAGCTACTGACCACAAAAAGCTCTACATAGGGAAAGGAGCGACAGAGAGTAAGGACGGAGTGAATCTTGGAAAGAAAAACAACCAGCATTTTTGTATCAATTCCGTTCAGGAGACTAATAGAACTTATCAAATACAAAGCGGAAGAATTAGGGATAAAGGTTTTTGAAATAGAAGAACCATTTACCTCAAAGACCTCACCCTTTGCAGACATATTTGAGGTCAAAAGAATAGGGAAAGAATATCTAAAAGCGAAAGAAGAAGGGGATAAGGATTTACTTAAAGAACTCCTCATCAAGCTTAAAAAACTTACGCAAGCTGTTAGGAGACGCAGAGGAGTTTTAAAAGACAAAGTTTTAGACAAGATTTTCAATGCTGACTGTGTAGGAGCATACAACATAATCAGAGTGGGAGAGAACTCCCCAAGACTGATTAAGGACTTGAAACTTTTGTTTATTAAGCTCTGTAATCCGATTAGATTTAAGTTGACAGATTTTCTCTACAAAGTATCCTGCGAGTCTCTCTGCGAATGCAGGGGGATAGCGGGTAGTAGTTCGCTTTTAAGCAGGGTTGAGTCCTTTTGACTACCAGTTATGTGGTAATTTAACTACATTTTAATACATCTGGTAGTCAAAGGGAATACCTCGTACTCTTGGAATTTCCATAAAATTTAAAGAATCTGACTCTTTGAACGTCATACAGGATATTTAAGAAATGACATTTAACTTTTTAAAGATTAGATTTAACTTTTCAAAAGTTAGATTTAATGAAACTAGTTTCAAATTCTATGAAAATTGGGAGGAGTAATGTTTGATATAGCAGATGAGACCTTTCAAGGTCCAGTAATAAAGGTTATAGGCGTCGGAGGCGGTGGAGGAAACGCCGTTGCAAGAATGTTCGAAAGAGGAATTGAAGGTGTAGATTTTGTAGCAGTAAATACAGATGTTCAGGTTCTTTCTAAGCTACAAGTACCTATAAAGGTTCAAATTGGAGAAAAACTTACAAAAGGTTTAGGAGCTGGTGGAAAGCCAGAAATTGGGGAGCAATCGGCTCTTGAAGATGAACCAAAGATAAGAGAAATTCTTGAAGGTTCAGACATGGTTTTTATTACAGCAGGAATGGGCGGTGGAACAGGAACAGGTGCAGCTCCAATAGTTGCAAAGATTGCAAAAGATATGGGAATATTGACAGTAGGAGTAGTAACAAGGCCTTTTGACTTTGAAGGGAGAAAGAGACACGAGTTTGCAGAAGCTGGAATTAGAAGGCTAAAGGAATTTGTAGATACTCTTATGGTAGTGCCAAATCAGAAACTTATTACAGTAGCTCCAAAAGGTTTAAGCATAATAGAGGCTTTTAAGCTTGCAGACAATGTTCTTTATCAAGCTGTTAAAGGTATAACAGAGGTTATTACAAAACCTGGACTTATAAATCTTGATTTTGCAGATGTTAAGTCTGTGATGCGCAGTGGTGGTTATGCTCTTATGGGTACAGGTGAAGCAAGTGGAGAAGATAGAGCTCTCACTGCTGCAAGAAAAGCTATTGATAATCCTCTGCTTGAAAATGTTCAGGTTGAAGGTGCAAGCAAGATTTTAGTAAACATTACAGGTGGATTAGACCTTACTCTTGATGAAGCATATGCAGCTGCTGGACTTATCAAGGAAAGAGCTAAGAGGGATGACACTAACTTTTACTTTGGTGTAAGTATAGATGAATCCTTAGAAGGTTCGATAGAAGTTACCGTAATTGCTACAGGTTTTGACGAAAAGGGAAGACCTATAAGATTTTCCAGTACTGGTTTTACTGAAAGGTCTTCTACTTCTTCAATAGCTACTCCTTTTAGTAGTCAAGAAACAGTAGAAGACCTTGATATTGATATATCAAAACTTTTAGAAAGCTTAAAAGAGGAAGAATAAAGGCTTACCCCGAAAGGGGTAAGTTCTTTTATTTTAAATCTTCAAACTTTAAAGCAATTGCTCCTTTTTCTAACATTTCTTCTTTTGCTCTTTTACTGTCTCCTAAGGTCACATCAACTCCTCTTGATGCATCTTCTAAAAAGAAAACAACATATCCTAAGTTTAAAGCTCCTAAAACAGTGTTCTTTACACAGTAGTCTGTTGCTAATCCACCAATAAATACTCTTTTTATTCCTCTTTCTCGTAGTAAGGTGTCAAGAAGTGTTCCTTGAAAACCTGAATACGCTTCAAGTTCTGGTCTATCTCCTTTGTTTATTATGAAAGTATCGGGTGGAAGATTAAGCTCTTTTGCAAAGCAAGCTCCCTCACTCCATTGTACACAGTGTTTTGGCCAAAGACCTCCGTTTTCCTTGAAAGAAATGTGGTTTTCAGGATGCCAATCCCGAGTTGCAAAAATAGGTTGACCTTTAGAAACAAAAAGCTCTATGTATCTATTCAGCGGTCCAATAACTTTATCACCTTCTGGAACAGGTAGAGCTCCTCCTGGAAGAAAATCTTTTTGAACATCAACGACTATGAGAGCATCACAATAGGTTACCTTAACCATTTACTTAATCCCCTTAATTATTCTTCTACAACCAATTCAAAAGCTTTAAGTGCTATTTCTGTTGCTTTTTCAACTGTAAGTTTTGAGGTATTCAGCTTAAGATGAAATAGTTCAATTTTTGAAACATCAGCATCACAGATATCCTTGTAAAATGCCTTTTCTTTTTCATCTATTTTCTTTAGTTGCTTTTCTGCCTCATCAATAGAGATACCTACTTTTTCAGCATAAACTTTTGCTCTATCCTCAAACGGAGCTTCTACTTTTATGTGAAGGCAATTTGGATATTCTTTAAGAATACAAGCTGCCGCGTGTCCTACAATTACGACATTATTTGAAACAGCAAAGGCTACAATAGACTTTGCAAGAGCTTCTCTAAACTCTTCAAAAGTAATTCTCTCTTTTCCTTTTTCTCCTAAGATAGCTCCAAAATCTATAAAACTCCTATCAAGCTGGAAAAGGTCAAAAAGAGATAGTTTTGAAGAAACATATTCAAATTCGTTAAATTCCTCAACTTTCCATTCTGGAACGTTGAGTCTTTGTGCTGCTTCAGATAAAATTTCGCTGAAAATAACTCTGTATCCTAACTTTTCACCAATAGCTTTTGCTACATCCAATCCCAAAGAACCAAGTTCATAAGTTACGGTAACTACTCCCATTTTTCCCTCCAATAATCTTTTTTCAAAGTTTTTGTCTCCATCTAAGAGTCTATTTCTGATTTTATCAATTAACTCGATAAAGAAATCAGAATCAATGAAAGGAGGAAGAACTTCATCCAGTTGATAAAGAAAATTTTCTATCGCAGAAAGAAGTCTATTACCATAAACGGCTAATTCCTCATCTTCGTAGAGAATATCAACAGCTTCAGTAGCTCTGTTCATCTAAAACTTCCTCTAAGCTAATTTCAGGAAGATCATCTATGCTTTCAAGACCAAAATGATAAAGAAATTCTTTAGTGGTTCTGTAAAGCTTAGGTCTTCCTGGAGAATCTGATCTTCCTGCAACTTCAATTAATCCTTTTTCAAGAAGAGATTTAATAGCACCATCTGGGTTTTGTCCCCTTATCTGTGCTATTTCCTTCTTTGTTATAGGTTGCTTGTAAGCAATAATTGCTAAAACTTCAAGTAGATGTCTTGACAGTTTAACAGGTTTGTCTTCTATAAAAGGCTTAAGAAAATCTGAAAGGTCAGGAGCTGTGAAAAATTTGTATCCCCCTGCAACTTTTCTAAGGATAATACCTCTACTTTTGTACTCTTCTAGAAGCTCTTCGATAACTCTTTCTACCTCTTTTATCTCCAGTCCCAACTTTTCTGAGAGTTTCTCTAGTGCGACAGGTTCTTGAGATAGAAAAATTGCTGCTTCTATAGTCCTTTTTGTCCTATCCATCTTTCAGTATCTCTTTAACTATTTTTTCAGTAGAATCTCTGACTCCAAATTTTTTTATGTTTTCAGAAAGCTTCTTTGAAATGATTATATCAAAGAGAAGATTTTCTATTATTTTTGAGAGAGAGTCTGGAGTAAGCTCTTCTTGTCTTTTCAGTATACAACCACCTCTTTCTTGTAGTTCCTTAGCATTGTAGTACTGATGATCATCAACTGCGTAAGGAAAAGGTACAAATAAGGTTGGTATGCCAAAGAGTGAAATTTCAGAAACTGCAAGAGCTCCCGATCTTGAAATTGCTCCATCTGCTACTACATAAAGCTTCCAAATCTTTTCAAAAAACGGAAAAACTCTTGCAGTAATACCGGCTTTTTCATAAATAGACTGAAGTTCCAAAGATTTACCTTCACCTGTAATATGAACAACTTGCAGTTTATCAGAGTATTTTGAAATAAAAGGTACTGTTTTTTTCATAATTTCGTTGAGCCAAAGAGCTCCCTGACTTCCTCCAACTACTAAAAGAGTTTTTTTATAGGAATTAAGTCCTAATTCTTCTAGTATCTCCTTCTTTATCGTTTCCTTATTTTCTGCTGCTAAGACAATTTCTTTTCTTGTAGGATTTCCGGTAAAAACTGCTTTTTTCCCAAAGAACTTTTCTGCACTCTTATATCCGATGAGAACTTTCTCTGAGAATATAGAAAGTAGTTTGTTTGTTCTACCAGGAATGCTGTTTTGTTCTTGAAGAATAAGTGGAGTTCCTGTTATTTTGGCAGAGATTCCTAAGGGAAAAGAAACGTAACCACCAAAGAGAACAACTTTGTCTGGTTTAAATTCTCTTACTATTTTGAGAGCTCCTTGTACGGCCTTGAAAGTTATAAAAACATTAAAAATGCTTTTAATTCCTTTTCCTCTAACTCCTTTAACGTTAAGAAGCTTATATTTTTCTGGCAAAAGTTCTCTTTTCCTTCCTTCAATACCATTTACAGTTCCGATGTAGAAAACTTCATGTCCAAGTTCTAACAATTTTTCTGCAACTGCAAGACACGGAAAAAGGTGTCCTCCAGTACCTCCGCCTCCTAAAAGAACTTTCAAGCGTACTTCCCCTTTTCCATTATTCTAAGGTTTATCTTTTCTTCTTTTGGTAAAGATTTTGCAATACTCATAAGAAATCCTACAGCCATAAACATTGAAATTAAAGAGGTTCCTCCAAGACTCATAAAAGGAAGAGTTATTCCAGTAGTTGGGATAAGACCCAGGTTAACTCCCATATGGACTATTCCCTGAAGAAAAATATAAAGAGTGAGCCCAAGTGCCATAAATTTTCCTGACTTTTCATCAGTTCTATCTGCTATAGAAATTCCCAAGTAAAGTATAGTCAAAAAAGCAAAAAGAACTAAAATTGCACCTATAAGGCCTGTTTCTTCTGCAATGTGGGCATACATAAAGTCACTGAAGGAAAAGGTCAAAAAGAGAAGTTTTGATTGTTCTCCTTGACCAATTCCCATTCCTGTTAATCCACCTTTTGCAAAAGCTACAAAGGCTTGAACTAATTGATAACTATTGTACTTTCCTGAAGCGTGAAAGTACTGAGCTGGGTCAAAAAGCATTTTTATTCTTGCTACTCTGTAAGGAGCCGTAATAACTGCAATAGTAAACATAACTGTACCAAGCAGTGTTGGAAGTAAAATGTAACGAAGATTAAGACCAGTAATAAATAAAATAGCAAAAATAACAATTGAAAGAATCATAGCTGAACCTAAGTCTTTTTCAAGAAGAATGAGAAAAACCGGGAAAAAGGAAAGAAAAATAAAGCCTATGAATATCTTTAAAGAATTTTGAATCTCATACCACTTGTATTTTATGTAGCCAGAAACAAAGAGAATTACTAAAACTTTTGCTATTTCGGCAGGTTGTATTGAAAAGCCTCCAATGATTATCCAACTTTTGGAGTTATTTATCTCTTTACCAAACAAAAGAACAGTGATAAGAAGAAAATTAGCAATTCCATACAAAATCCATAAAGATTTTTTATTTGCTAAATTTCTATAGTCAAAGTACTTATATATTAGGAAAGAAATTGTTACTCCCATAATAAAAGCAATTCCTTGTTTTAAAGCATAAGAATAAGGAGCAATTCCACGTTTTACACAGTAAAAGTAACTACCTGTATAGACAAATAAAATACCAGCAAGAGATAAGATAATTGAAATAAAGAATATTGTAAAAGCTAATTTTCTATTATCCTGCAATCTTTTCCTCCAAAAGTTTTACAGCTTCTCTAAATTTTTCACCTCTATCCTCAAAGTTTTTAAACATATCAAAACTAGCACATCCTGGGGAAAGCAAAA
The DNA here is from genome assembly GCF_000191045.1 of Desulfurobacterium thermolithotrophum DSM 11699. Taxonomy (NCBI): domain Bacteria; kingdom Pseudomonadati; phylum Aquificota; class Aquificia; order Desulfurobacteriales; family Desulfurobacteriaceae; genus Desulfurobacterium; species Desulfurobacterium thermolithotrophum. The sequence goes on along the minus strand of NC_015185.1, from coordinate 477,940 downwards.
CTACATCGCCAGAAGATGCAAGTTTATAAGCAGTTTTAACCGCTTGAAAGATATTATCACTTATTCTTACATCAACAATATCAGAAAAAGTCTTTTTAAATTGTTCTGCAGTTTCTCCAATTGCAACTATCCCTTTTACTCTTTCTCTGACAAGTTTTCGTAAAGAAGAAAAATCCAGTCCTTTATCACTTCCACCGGCTATAAGGATAATATCTTCGTAGCTTTCAAGTGCTTTTTTTAGAGAGTCAACATTTGTAGACTTTGAATCGTTTATAAACTTTATACCGTTGATTTCAGCAACGAGCTCTGTCCGATGTGGAAGTCCATAAAAAGTTTTAAATCCGTTTAAAATTTTTTCGTTTGAAAGTTTTAGCTTTTTAAGAGCTAAGAGAGCTCCCATGTAGTTTTCTACATTGTGAATCCCTTTTAGAGGCAATAATTCTACTTCTATTTTAAAATCCTTGCAAAAGATTTTTCCCTTTTCAAAAAAGGCATCTGCTTTCCTTTTTCTACTAAAAAAGAAAAAGTTTTCTCTATTTAAATTTCTTAAGACTGGATCATCTTGATTTAAAATACAAAACTCAGAATGGCCTAAAAGCTTTAACTTTGCTTTTACGTATTCTTCAAAGCTTTTATACCTGTTCATGTGATCAGGTGTTATATTGAGGATAATAGAAATGGAAGAACGAAAATCTTTCAAATCTTCAATTTGAAAACTTGAAAGTTCCAGGACTGTTATTGAGTCGTCAGTTGTTTCCTCAGCAAAAGAGGAAAAAGGTATTCCAAAATTACCACCTATGAAAGTTTTGTAACCAGCTTCTTTAAGAACTTGATAAATTAAAGCTGTAGTTGTACTTTTTCCATTTGTTCCAGTTATAGAAATAATCTTTCCTTTAAAGTAACGATAGGCAAGTTCAATTTCTCCAATCACTTCAATACCTTTTTTCTTGTATGAAACAACGACCGAATGGTAAGATGGGATTCCTGGAGATTTAACTACAAGATCTGGAAAGTCTGGAAGTTTAGTAGGTTCTTTATCGTCATATAGAATAACTTTGTAACCTTTTTTTTCAAGGAGCTCTGCTGCAGCCTTTCCGCTTTTTCCTTTTCCAAGAACAACAGCTTTCATCTATTTTCCTCAATATTTTTTAAAAAAAATTATATAGCTCTCTAGGTTTATCACTAAAACTTATTTATCTATTCTGATTGTGAAAATTTCCTTTTTCTATTTCCTAGTACTATAGCACTATAATTAAATACAGATACTTTAAAAATTATAAGGAGGGATATTATGGCTTTCTTTTACAAGAAAAAGGAAATCAAATTTGAACCTCATCCCAAGTTTGAGGGCGTAGGCTTTGCACTTCTCATTGATGGAAAGAAAGATCCACGACTCAGTGTTTCTATGCTTGCTATAGAACCTGGGGTGGAAATCCCTATTCATATTCATGAGACTCAAGCAGATTCCATCTATGTACTTGAAGGAAAAGGTGAAGTTTACATTAATGGAGAATGGCAGGAGATCGATGCTGGGGACTATGTCCTAATTCCTCCTGGAGAAAAACACGGAGTGCGTAGCACAGGTTCTATACCTCTTAAACTTTTTATTGTGCATACTCCGCCTCTTTTTTAGATATTTAGCATCTTTCCGAATTTTCTCTTAAAGATATAGAAGGAGTGATGTAATGGTGAAGAAAACAATGGGATTTATTGGAGGAGGAAGAATTACTCGAATTATTTTAGAAGGACTGAGAAAAGGAGGTTATAAAATTCATGAAGGAACTGTTGTAAGTGATATAGATATAAAAACATTGAATGAGTTAAAAGAAAAATTTCCTGAAATAAGTGTGTCTTTTAATGATAATAGTCAGCCAGCCTCAAAAGAAATCGTTTTTATTGCTCTTCCTCTCAAAGTAGCTGATGAAGTTTTCAAAGAAATAAAAGATTATTTAAATCCAGACTCAATAGTTGTTTCTCTTGTACCCAAAATTAGCATAGCAAAGATATCCAAAAGTCTTAATGGGATTAAGGAAATAGTCCGTATGGTACCTAATGCTCCCTCCATAATAAATGAAGGGTATAATCCTGTATGTTTTTCTCCGTTCTTTACAAAAGAGGAAAAGATTGAGCTACTTTCTTTATTTAGTATTCTAGGAGCATGTCCTGAAGTTTCCGAAGAAAAACTAGAAGCGTATACGGTCTTAACTGCAGTAGGTCCAACTTATTTTTGGTTTCAACTATATCACCTACATAAACTTGCTAAATCATTTGGATTGAGTGAGCAAGAAGCAGAAGATGCGATATTGAACACAATTAAAGGTACAGTAGATACTATGTACAAATCTAAATTATCACCAGAGGAAGTTATGGATTTGGTGGCGATTAAACCATTGGAAGATGTAGAAGAAGATATAAAAAATATGTATAGCTCAAGACTTAAAAGTTTATTTCGAAGTTTAAAAGATTGAATGTTAGTTTTTAAAATCAGAAGATAGAAACATAGTAATTGAAACTTTTAAGGAGTAAGCATGTCTGATAAAAAGAAAAGCAAGAGAATATTAGACGAATTAGATATAAAAATTCTGTACTACATTTATAAAGTTGGACCAGCGTATATTAAGAAGTTATGTCAACGATTACAAGAAGATTTTGATATTATTCGAAAACATATCAAGAAATTAGAACAATTAGGTTATCTTGAACGTGTTTCAGGAAGAATAGTAGAATATCGTATTGACCGTAAAAATAAAGTTACTAAACATAGAAATCATACTTATTATAATGTAACTCGCAAAGGACGGCATTTTATTCGTAATATTGAAATAGACGTTACTGTAGATTTAAAACCACCCTATAAACGAACTTGAATTAACATGATTAAATAAAAGGTAAAGAGATGATTGATAAAAGTGTCTTTATAAAAACTTTAATGGAAAGAGCAAAAAAACTTCCTATTGGTCATTACTTGGATATTAGAACTTATAAAAGAAATAGAAGTGTATTGTTGATTAGAGAAGAAGAAGACCTATACAGAATAATTGAAAATGGTTTTTACCAAGGTGAGTTTAAAAGTACTTTCAAGGAACTAAAAAGACTTTTTAAAAAGATTCTTAAAAGGGAATTTCCTCGCAGTCATAAAATTAGACTTTACACTATGGGAGTATTTTCCGAAGAAGAGGTACATAAAATTAAAAGAAAAAAGATATGATCATGAAATTTCTTAAAATTTCAACGTTAAGTTGTTAAGTTTAAAGAAAAGGGTAGGAAAGATGTTAATTAGAAAACTAGATAATGGTGTTACATGCGCTATCAGGGAAAGAAAAGATCTTAATTCTGTAACTGTTAGTGTTTGGATAAGAACAGGAGCAGCTTTCGAAGATGACAAAACAAGAGGAATTGCTCATTTTTTAGAACATATGATGTTTAACGGAACAGAAAACTTTCCTCCAGGTTACATTGATAAAGAAGTAGAGCTCTTAGGCGGAGAAATTAATGCTGCAACTTCCTACGATTATACTTATTACTACATAAATCTTCCTTACGAACATGGAGAAAAGGCTGTTGAACTAATTTCAGAGCTCGTTCTACACCCTCTCTTTAATAATGAAATGCTTGAGAAAGAAAGACCAATAGTTCTTGAGGAGATTGCAAGAAGTAAAGATAATCCTCAAGAAATATTTTTAGAAACATTTATGGAAAAACTTTATAAAAGAGCTCCTTATAGATATCCAATTTTAGGTTTTAAGGAGACTGTTAGTTCATTTTCGATTAATGATTTTAAAACTTTTTATGAAAAGTTCTACACTCCCGAAAGGATAACTGTTTCAATAGCAGGAAAGGTAAACACAGAAAAAATTTTTGAAATTGTTGAAAAAAATTTTGGAAAGATTCAAAGAGATTCTATAGTAGTTGAACCAGAGATTGAAGAAGCTAGGGTAACTGCAGAAACTTTTGAGGTTTGTCATCCAGCAGTTGCAGTTCCGAATCTTATTTTTGGCTGGAGATTACCTCCATGTAGTAGAGAAGATGTCTACTTTGAAATACTTGACTCTCTTCTTTCTTCAGGAAGAAGCAGTATTCTCTATCAAGAGTTGAGAGAAACAGGTATAGCTTATGCAGCATATTCAAATTATCAAAATCTTTTATTTGGTTCAAACTTTTCCATAGTAGTAATAACAGATAAAGTAGAAGAAAGCAAAAAAGCTGTTAAAAAATTAGTGGAAAAAATTGTTTCTGTTTCGGAAGATGAGTTTGAGTTTGCAAAAGCGAAACTTTTTAAAGGAGAGATATTTGGTAGAGAAAGTGGAGAAGCAGAAGCTGACGCTATTGGTTATGCTTTAACTGTTATGAGAGATGCTGATTACTACAATAAATTCTTTGAAGACCTAAAAAACGTAGATTTCAAAACTTTTAAAGAGAAAATTTCTTTTCTATTAGAAGAACCTCTTATTGGAATTTTGAAAGGAGAGTAAGCCTTCAAGGCTTACTCAACACATTTAAGATTTTCTTTGAATATCTTTACACCATACTTTTCTTTAAGTTTTTCAATTTCCTTCTCAGCTAACTTTCTTGCTTTTTCAGACGTAAGCATTCTCTTAATTTGAGAGTAAGCATCACCATAAGGAAGAGTTCCTGCTGGATATCTTTTCTTAACAACTATTAAAAGAGCTCTTCCATCTGGCATTACAAGAACGTTGACATTTTTATTCTTTTCTTTAAAAACGAGAGCAGAAACAGGATTTCTGTCAATATCAGCAGATGTTACCTTCCATTCTTTACCGGTAGAATAAACATTCTTAGGTATTACTTCTTTTGGAGATTTTCCTTTTTCGATATCCAAAAGAGCTTTTTTAGCCTTATTTTCATCTGAAAACTCAAAAACTTCTATGTCTGCTCTTTCGGGAGTTTTAAGCTCAGATTTATGCTTTTCGTAGTATTCTTTAATTTCTTTATCAGTGACTTTAACTTTTGATAAGATTTTTTTCTCGAAGTCTTTTACAGCAAGATCCTCAAGTAATCTATTATAAGTTAGCTGGAAATCTGTCTTTTTATCAATTCCTTCTTTTTGTGCCAATTTTGAAAGAACATAGTATGTAACTGCTTCTTTAAGTCTTTCTTTTGGCATGTTTTTAGGAATAATAGGTTCTATATCCTTATAGTAAATGGTTATTCCATTATAAGTGGCAACAACATCGTTTGGCTTGTAACTCTTCTTCTCTTTAAACTCAATTTTATTTTCTATATTCTTTAGAATTTCGTTTCTCTTTGACTGAAACTTTTGAGCCTCAAGATTTATCCTAACTGCTTTCTCAAGTTCTGGAGTGACTTTTTTCCCTTTATAATATTTTTCTATAGCTTTTTTAACTTCTTCGTCTGAAACTTTTACTTCTCCAACTTGAGAGTTCAAATATCTATAGGCAAGTTGCCTTATTTTGAAGCTTTCTATCCTCTTCTTTACGTTTGGTTTTTCAAAAATTCCTTCATCTTGAGCAGATAAAAGTATCAGTTGTCTATCAATTATTTTCTTCAATAAGTTTTCTTTTCCTTCTTCGCCAGAGTAATATCTATTAATAACCCACTCAGGAATTGTATCTTCAATACCTTTATAGTAAGCAACAGTTATTGTTTTTCCGTCAACCTTAGCAAGTGGTGTTTCTGAAGTACAAACCTTTTCTTCCTTATTGGAAACGTTGTCTGAGTGATTAGAGTGAGAACAGCTTGATATAAGAAAGATAACTGTAGCAGCGGTTAGAAGCCTTTTCATTTTAACCTCCAAAATAAATTAATAAGACTATTTCATTCTATCATATTTTTACAATGAAAACTTTAAAATTTATCCATGAGTTTTCTTAGTATTAAATCAAAATAATTGCTGTTTTCTAAACAATTTAACCAATCTTGAGGAATAGCTGAAACTCCTAAATATCCGCCTATAAGACCACCAGTAATAAAAGCTATAGCATCTGTATCCCCACCAAAATCACCATAAGAATTAACTGCTTTAAGAACGCCTTTTCTATAGCTATTATTATTTTCCATAGCTATAAAAAGTGCTATAGAAAAAGCTTCTGGAGCGAAACTTCCGTTTCCAAGCAACACTATTAAATCGTCTATGCTTTCAATTCCCTTTAGAATTACCTGAGTAACCATGTCAAGATATGCTCTTACTATTTCTGTTTGAGCAAAGCTTCTAAGAACTTCAACAAAACCTATTCTGTCTTCTTTTGTGCTTAAAATTACTCTTCCTCCAATAACTTCTGAAGCTGCAACTGCTAAAACTCCTGCTGTGTCTATAAGAGTTTCGTCGTTGTGAGTTATAGAAGCTATTTTTGCTCCCTCTTCGTAAGACTCGTAACTACTATCCCATCTAAAAATTCCTGCTGCAAGGGCTGGAATTGCTCCGTCAATATCTGCACTTTTTACTCGAGCTTCAGCTCCATCTGCTCCACTAGCATAGGCAAGAGCTGCATTTATGTGAGAACCTGCAGGATATCTGTGAGATTTCTCATCTTTTACCCATTCTATTAGTTTGTTTATATAGAGCTCTTCATCAAATCGTCCTTTTTCAGCAAAAACTTCTAAAGCTAAAAGAAAGATTTGCGTTTCATGGGAGTACTGTCCTTTTTTAAGATAAGGACAGACTGATAAAGGAGATGGTTCTGTAAATCCTATGATTGCTCCTCCATAAGCTTTTTTTACAGTATCCCTATCCATTTCTTCTACTAAAGTTCCAAGTGCATCTCCAATAGCAGCTCCTAAGGTAGCTCCTTTTATCTTTTCATATAATGTTTCCATGTGCATTCCCCTTTTGCGTTTGGCTTTATTTACAAGGATTATAATTTAGTCATCAAAATCAAGGAGGTTTAGTGTGGAAAAATTTTATGTTACAACTCCTATTTACTACGTAAATGATATCCCTCATTTAGGGCATGCATATACAACAACTGCCGCAGACATTGTTGCAAGATTTAATAGGTTTCTTGGAAGAGATGTTTTCTTTCTTACAGGAACTGATGAACATGGTCAAAAAATACAACAAGCTGCTGAAAAAAGAGGAATGACTCCAAAAGAGTTTGTTGATACTTTGGTTCCAAAATTTAAAGAGCTCTGGGAAAAACTTAACATCTCCTATGACCACTTTATAAGAACAACAGACCCTGAACACATAAAAGCTGTTCAATACATCTTTAAGAAATGTTACGAAAATGGAGATATATATCTTGGAGAGTACGAAGGATGGTACTGTATTCCGTGTGAAACCTATCATACCGAGAAAGAGCTCTTAGAAGGAAAGTACTGTCCTATGTGTAAAAGAGAAGTTGTAAGAGTCAAAGAGGAAAGTTATTTCTTTAGGCTTAGCAAGTATCAAGATAGACTTTTAGAGTTTTATGAAGAAAATCCAGACTTTATAGCTCCTGAATTTAGAAGAAACGAGGTAATTAACTTTGTTAAACAGGGACTTAAGGATTTATCAATAAGCAGAACGAGTTTTACCTGGGGAATTCCCGTTCCTATTAACGAAAAACATGTTATCTATGTTTGGTTTGATGCGCTTACTAACTACTTAACGGCAGTTGGTTATCCTGATAATATGGATAAGGTAAACCATTATTGGCCTGCTGACCTCCATCTTGTTGGAAAGGATATTCTCAGATTCCATACCGTTTATTGGCCTGCTTTCTTAATGTCTGCTGGACTTGAAATTCCAAAAAGAGTTTTTGCTCATGGTTGGTGGACTGTTAACGGTGAAAAGATGAGCAAATCCAAAGGGAATGTTGCTAATCCGTTTGAAATTATTGAAAAATTTGGCGTTGATCAGGTAAGGTTCTTCTTATTTAGGGAAGTTTCTTTTGGACTGGACGGTGATTTTACGTATGAAAAGCTTGTTGGAAGGATAAACGGAGAGTTAGCAAACGACCTTGGAAATCTTTTTAATAGAACTCTTTCAATGCTCAAAAAGTACAGAAAAAGTATTGTTCCTGAGCCAAAGGGAGCAGAAGACGAATTAGATGTTGAGTTGAAAAACAAAGCTATTGCAACCGCTGCAAGACTAAAGGAGCTCATTCCGAAAGCAGAACTCACAAGAGCTCTTGAAGAAATTTGGCAGTTTGTTTCATTTGTAAACTTTTATATCGATAGGAGAGCTCCTTGGAGTTTAAATAAAGAAGGAAAAGAGGAACTTGATAGAGTTCTCTACAACATGGTCGAAGCATTAAGGTTCATAACTGCGTTTGTATATCCTTATATGCCTTCTTCTGCTGAAAAGATGGCTGAGATGCTAAAACTTGGTAAAAAAGCTGAAAGCTTAAGAATTTCTGAATTTGAAGATTGGGGTGGAATAAAGCCAGGAACAGAGCTTGAAAAAGGTGGTATTCTATTTCCAAGAATTGAGTATGATTCTGAAACTGGAGAGGTTTCAATAGCCAAGACAAAGAAAGGCAAATAAATGGTTAGGGGGATTTATCCCCCTTTTTTTGTTACCACTTCAAATCAAACCTTAAGCCTTCGTAATAAGAATTATTATTTCCTATTGTACCGATTAAAGAAAGTTTGCAAAAATTTCCAGACTTTAACGATATAATAATTCCTCCTTCTTCACCTACGTAACTGCCTGAAAATTGTGAGAGTCTATCGTAAAGAAACTTAATTTCCGGTTTTAGCCTATCGATTTGTTTTAGTCCAATCTTTAATTTTCTTGAAACAGTTAATTTGGCAAATCGAACGTTGCTTTCACTAGGTCTATAGATATAACCATCATTTCTAAAATATTCCTTTAGACCAAAGGTGCGAAAAGTTTTTGAGTAAATCCTATAAAGACCATAAATCTTATTTCCATAAATTTTTGTTTTTATAGAAAAGAATTCTCCCCAGCTATTATTAGTTTCTGTTCCATACTCTTTTAAATATCCAAGCTTTGTAAATTTGTTTTTATAGCTAAGTGCATAGACTGAATTGAATTCTCTTTTATTAGTCCTATAAAGGTAAGAAAATTCGAAACTTTTATATGGAACTGATAAATATAAATAGTGAAAGTTAGTACTTCCTTCTAATGTTTTTCCATTTTGTTCAAAAAAGTAACCTCCAGAGAGCTCTCGGTTAAAAGAAATACCTGTAAGATTTTCTGAAATGAAACCTAAAATAGTTAAACCTTGAAGACCTAAAGTTAAATCATTTTTCTTATAACTCAATTCTTCAAAGTGCCAAAGCTTCCTGTGAGTTTTACTGTACAAGAAGTTGTCAGCAGTGTTTCCCCAGATAACATAATCAACTTTCGAGTCTTTTCCCGTTGAGATTTTTACTTTTAGATTATCAGATTTTAGTGTTAATTTGTAAGTTGAGTGCCAAAATCCAACGTGTTTCGCTCCTTCCCATTCTTCATAACCATTTTGTAATCTATAAATTTTTTGGGAAAAGTCTCCATACTCTCCCACTATATTAAAGTAGTTTTTTACATCTAAGTTGAAACTATTATATTTATGGCGAATTGAGGAAATATCCCATCTATAGCCGCTATAAAAAGAGTATGCTCCATCTTTTCCGATGGCTGTTTGGAGAAATAAAGCTCCATTGAAGAAAGGATAATCAATTTCTCCACCAATCTCGTTACCTATTAGTTTGCCAGCAGTATCTTTTAAATGAAGTCCGTAGATTTTAAAATCAAACTCACTAAGAGAAAAGGCATAAGATACTTTTAGAAATTGAATATCTGAAAAGGAAGGTCGATAGAGAAAGCCGATTTCTCTTATTCCTTCTTTAAAACCGTAAGATGTAAAGTTTTTATTGCTATAACCAGCAGAAAATCTAAAGTTATCATAGTTAAAGCTTGAATATATAGCTGGTTTTCCATTTTCAATTGCTCCAGAAAGGAAAAATGATGAATTTCTATTCAACTGATAAGATAGCATTCCTAAAAAGACATTCTTGTTTATACCTTTACTAGTTCCTCTTGCATCAGAAATTTTTAAAAAAGAAAAGTTTAAATCATAAAAGTCTCTTTTTAACTTAAGAGAAGGACCAAAAGCATCTATGTCGTCTTCTTCTTCATTGTTAAATAAAAGATACTTTCCTTCATATCCTGCAATTTGATTCCAAACAAGAGATAAAGAATCACTCAGTCTATAAGTAAATTTACCTCCCCAAAGATAATCAGATAGAAGCGGAGAAAAGCTAAATAGCTGTTTTCCAGCAGTTAGAGTTAAATTATTGAAAATAAAATGCTCTTTTTTAAAGTAGAGCTCTTTTATATTAAAAGTTCTTATACTGTTGTCAAATAGCTTATCTTCCCTAGATGAAAAAAGAGAAACATAAGGAGCTTTTGTATTTCCAGAGATTACTGAAAGCTTAAACTTTATATCTTTTCTTAATCTAAAGAGATTTTCTACATCTAATCTATATATAAAATTATTCTTTCTTCCATCCCATTTTTCATATCCTGTTTCTCTCTTATAATTTCCCTTAAAGTTACCAATGATAAATCCTGCTTCTCCCTGAAAATTAAAATCAATAGGAGAATTTTCTGCATGAACAGGAATAGAGGAGAAAAAAAAAGGTATAGTTAGAATGATTCTTGATTTCATCTATCCTCCGGAATAGTTTGAGCTTTACTTGAATTCTACAAAAAAGAATGGAGACGAGATGAAAATTGTCGGACATGTTTCGGGAAGTGAATTACTTAAAGGGTTTGATACTGTCAGAAAGATAATTGAACTTGATATTGGAGTAGAACTTCAGTTAACGTCTAAGATACTTGATTCTTTCACTCTAAAAGAGTACGGGAAACTGCGTAAATTAGCTCAAACTAAACCCATAACGGTTCATGCTCCTTTCTTAGATCTAAATCCAGGAGCTACCGATAGGTACGTTTTAGAAGCTACAAGAAAAAGGTTTGAAGAAACTCTTATTGCCGCAAAAGTATTAGAAGCTGAAGTTATTGTTTTCCATACTGGTTTTCATCCAGCTAAAATTTATCCAATCTATGATACATGGTTAAAAACTGCCATCGAAACATTTAGATACATAGCGGAAAGAAGTTCCTGTAAAATTGCACTTGAGAATGTCTTCGATGAAGTTCCAGACCACCTTGAAAGACTCCTCAAGGAACTTCCTGAAAACGTAGGAGTATGTATAGACATAGGACACCTTAACCTTTTTTCAGAAAAACCTATAGAACTTTGGATAGAAAAATTTAAAGGTCGTATTTTCGAGTTTCACATTCACGATAATAATGGAAAAAAGGATGAGCATACAGTTGTAGGGAATGGAACTTTTGACTTTGATACTTTCTTTAAACTCTTAGAAAAGATACCTAATAGCTATATATTTAACCTTGAAAATAAAAGACCTGAGGATGTAGAAGAGAGCTTAAGGAGGATTTTAGATGATTAGGGAAATACGCATTTATCCAGATGATGTTCTGAAGAAAAAGGCTGAAGTAGTAACAGAATTTAACGAGGAACTCGAACAGCTTGTAAATGATATGTTTGAAACAATGTATAAAAGAGGTGGTGTTGGACTTGCTGCAAATCAAATAGGTATTTTAAAAAAAGTTGTTGTCATAGATCTTCATTCTGGAAAAGAAAAACAAGGAAAAGAACAGATTATTCTTATAAATCCTGAGATAGTTGCACTTGAAGGAGAAGAAGTAAAAGAGGAAGGATGCCTTTCCCTACCTGGACTCTACAAAAAGGTAAAAAGGGCTGCATATGCAAAAGTTAAGGCTCAAAATCTAAAAGGTGAAGAATTTATCATAGAAGGAGAAGGTCTTCTTGCAAGAGCTTTTCAGCATGAAATCGACCATCTCAATGGAATTGTTTTTATAGATAGGCTTTCTCCTCTTCAAAGAAGACTTGCTCTTGAGAAATACAAGAAACTTAAGAGGAAGTACGAAAGAAAGATGACTTCTCAAAAATAGATCTTTCAAAAACTTTGATTGATGTCAATGATTAAAAGTTGTACTGATATTAATTTTTTTCAAAACTTCTTAGGAGGCTAAATGATAGTTGCCATACCCGTTGAAAAAGATAGAATAAGAGTAACAAATCTGTTTGGCCCTGCACCGGGATTTATGATTATCAATACTGACACAGGAGAAAAGAAATTCATAAATAATGTTTACGCGTGTGGAGGTTGTAAGGAAGGATGTATAGAAGGAAAAAATGCTGCTGATCTCCTTGCAGAACAGAAAGTAGAAGCTTTGCTCATAGAAAAAATTTCCGAAGCACCTTTCTTGAAACTCCTGCAAAAAGGGATTGTAGTTTACGAACTACCATTGGGAACCCAAACGGTTGACGAAGCTTTAAGCCTTTTTAAAGAAGGAAAAACGAAGGTGCTATATATAAGCTCAACTTGATACCTTTTCCTAATACCCCTGAATTAAACTCTTTTTTATTAGAAACACCTATAGAACTGGGTAAACTTTACCATTCTCTTAGATAGTGCACGATATTTTGCGTAAGCTTGAGAAAAAGAGTAACCTCCTGAGATGAGTTGTCATATTGGAGTTATTCCCCAGCAAATTATGTCGTACACAATTTCTTTTAACTATTCAGCAGTTTCAAGTAACCTGTAAATGAGTTTTACTTTAAATTCAATCTTTTCTTTTAAAAGTTCTGGTGGGAAAGGAGGAAAATTACATTTTTTTGCCGTCTTAATTGCTGCTCTATCAAGGATTTTTGATCCAGAAGAGGAAACAATACTAACTTTCTTTAGTTTTCCGTTTTTTTCTATTGTTAATCCAAGTGTAACAGTTCCCTCTATCTCCATCCTCTTTGCTATAATAGGATAGTATCTATTTCTCTTTATTTCCGAAATTACAATTAATCTGTACTTATCAATGACAGAATCAATTCCGACTTCTTTTTCAATGCCGTTGTGGGAGTCATTACTACCATTATTGCCACTGTTATAATTATCAGAAACTGTTTCGTTCAATGGATTTATAATTTTATCCTTATCTTCTTCATTGCCTGCTTCTTTCTCATAATTATCTGCAAAGTTTTCTTCCATGACTATTTCCTCTGTTGTATCTTGCAAAGTATAAGGCTGAACTTTCTGTTGAATTTCTGATTGGATTGAGAGTGTTTGAAAAATCATCCAGACAAAGAACAAAACTCCCATGTTAAAGAGGATAAACTTAGCTAAAACAAACAGTTGAGCTATATGAAAGCTCTTTGTTTTCTCGTAACTTCCAACATCCTGCTTAACTTCTCCAAAAATACTCTCTATCAGTCCTCTAAACCTGTAAATTTCATCAGATTCTAAAAGCTCTTTGCATTTAAGCCTAATCTCAGATTTAATTCCCTTCCTTAATGTTTCTCTCACCTTTATGTAAGGCTTTAAGCCTGCTAACAGAACAAGCTCAATAAACTTAATGCTGTCATAAGCTTTGTCTCCTAAAAATGGCTTTCCTTTCAAAGCTCTCCATATAAATCCCCTTTCGTTTAACCACCTAACTATTTTCTCTCCAAGTTTCACTTCCGAAGCGTAACTCTCTCCAGGTAATGCAGTAAGAATGAACCTTTTTCCATCTTTTAGATGAACGCTTAATACAACAACTTTAACGTGGCTTTTTACCTCCTTTATCTCTTTGCCTCTTAGAATTTTCAATGGATAAATCTCATTGTATTTGAAGCCAGTTCCATCTATTATCAGAAATCTTAGTTCTTTATGATACTTCCCTAAGAGTCTTCGAGAGACAAAGTTCAGAAAATCTACAAGGAGAATGGAAGGTAGTTGCTTGAGTCGGTAATAATAGGTTGAAAAATCAGGAATATTCTCTCTTCCAAATATCTGAACTGCCAAATATTCAAGGTCTCTGAATGATAGGTTCCAGGCTACTTGGAGGAAAAGAAGGGTAAGAATTATCTCGTCAGGGTATTTCTTGGGTCTTCCTCTTTTGGTTTTAAAAGGATATAAATATACCAGTACAGCCTGTCCTCTCCGGTTCATGTATGTTTTTGATAGGTTGAGTACTTTGTGGAAATTTAGTCTTTTCGCTTTCATACCGGAGAGGATAGGCTTTTTTCTTAATTTTGGCAATTTTCAAACACCCTCGATTGGATTTTCCTGTTAGGAAAATTTTCGTTATTCTCGTCGGTATTTATCTCTTCTTTCTTTTTAACAGTTTTTTTGCTTATTTTCTTGACTTCGCTTTTTGTTAAATTTTCAGAGATTTTTTTATCTTTTTTAGGAAGATGTAAGGAAGGCTAACCAAAGTCTTGCCGTTCCAAGATTTTTATAACGTTGTTGAAAAAGGCAATCAGTGAGGTGAAGGTTTGAAATAGTGATTGGAAAGATAAAAATGAGAGCCTAATCAGAAAAAAGGAAGTCTAAGTTATTTTTTCTTCGTAGGGAAAGAACATGAAGGTAAGGAAAACTTGTCATCAGAATTTTAAGTCAAGGGAGCCAATTGGCTCCCTTGGTTTTAAACTTTAATTCCTTTCTTTTTTTCAACCATGTCTCTCAAGTAGTCAAACCACTCGTTAAGTCCTTCTCCTGTTTTAGAAGAAATAACAAAAATTTTAAGATTTGGATTTAGAGAAAGAGCTTCTTTTTTTACTTTCTCTACATCAAAATCAAAGTAAGGAAGAAGATCAGCTTTTGTAATAATAAAGACATTTGATGTTTTAAAGGCTTTGGGATATTTGGCTGGTTTATCAGGTCCTTCTGGTACAGAAACAAGAACAACTCTTACATGTTCTCCTAAGTAAAAGGAAGATGGACAAACAAGATTTCCAACATTTTCTATAAAGAGAATATCTGGTACTTCTCCATTCATCTGTTTTTCAAGAGCGTGAAACCCTTTATGAACGAGAGGAGCTTCAAGGTGACAAGCACCACCAGTTGTAAGCTGAATAGCTGCAGCTCCTTTGGCTCTTACTCTTTCTGCATCTCTTTCTGTTTCTATATCTCCTTCAAGAACACCTATATTAAACTCGTCCTTTAAAGCTTCAATTGTCTTTTCAAGCAAGGTTGTCTTGCCTGAACCTGGAGAACTAATGAGATTTATTGCTAATATTCCTTTTTCATCAAAATGCTGTCTATTAATCTCTGCAATTCTCTCGTTTTCTTGTAGTAAGCTTTGCTTAACTTCTATAGTCTTTTTTCCTGTATCATCTGAAACTTTCATGGTACTAACTTCATGGGAATGATCATGACTTCCGCATCCGCAAACATCACACATTTTAAACCTCCTTTTTTATAGCTATTAAAACGTTAGCAACTCCTCCCATAAATTCCTTGATTTCAGCTATTTCAAAATTAGATTCTAAAAGGATATTTTTAAATTCAGTTACAGTATAGAATTTTTTGATAGATTCGAAAAGATAATCTATAGCCTCAGAATGAGAAGGAGCAACTAGTTTAGTAAAGTTCATAAATGACTTAAATATGAAATTATTAGCTTTTGTTAAACTACTTTCTTTTTCAATTCTAAAAAAGTCTAAAATTGCCCATACTCCTCCGGATCTTATTACTCTATATGCTTCAGATATAGTTAAAGTAGGTTCTGGAGAATTTCTTACACAAAAAGATGAAAAAAGAATATCTGTGCTATTATCTTTTATTGGAAAAAATCTATTATCCGAACAAACATAAAAAACGTTTTCTTTGTTTGAAAAATTTTCTTTCGCAAGTTTCAAAAGAGGCTTACTAATGTCACAGTTTATCAACTTTGCTTTAGGGTTTTCTCTTAAGAAAAACTTTCCGACATTTCCTGCTCCTGAGCAACAATCTATAGCGGTAGAAGCATTTGGGCAAATTGCTACCGCTTTTTTTACAAGCACCTTTCTCCATTTGTCTATTTGTATAGGACTGGAAAGTCTATTTATTACTTTCTCATAGTAGATGGCAAAATTACTGTTAAATATTTCCTTTACCTTCATTTTAGACCTCTATCTCTACGTCCACAACTTCTAATTCTTCACCACTAATCAAAGAAAGATTTATAGAGCCACACTTGGGACACTCTGGAAAATAGACTGAATCTGTTTCAAATTCCATTTCACAGTCGTTACACTTATATTTAACTGGTAGCTCTTCTATAAGTAGCTCAGCACTTTTTAGTTTTTCATATTCTTCTTTCAAAGTATCAAAAGCAAATTGAAATGACTCAATAACAATACCAGAAAGTTTTCCAATTCTAACTCTAACTTTTGTTATTTTCTTGGCATTTTCCTTTTCTGCCAGTTCTGAAAGGGATTGAAGAAATCCTATGGCAATAGATGTTTCGTGCATAGCTATCCTTCCTCTTCATTAAGAGCTGTCATTACTTCATCAAGGGCTTCCCATATCTCTTTAGCTTCCTTTTCATCTATTACCTCTATGGCATTTCCAACATGAACCATAACATAATCTCCAACTTTTACTCTGTCTTCTGGTAGCAGCATAAGACTAATGTTTCTTTTTACACCCTTAGCTTCAGCGATAGCCATTGGATAATTTATTTCAACAATTTTCATAGGTACACCTACACACATCTAAACCTCCTTACATTTCCTTTCCCACCAAATATCTGGATTTTCACTTTTTTCTTTTTCTTTTGGTTCAATTCCCCAATTTTTTAATGTTTCAATAACTAATTTTTCAACTTCAGGTATTTTCTTTTCTAATTCAGGAGTGAGTGTCGTTCCGGCTTCTATAGATTTAGGAATTATTCCAATTAATTTAATTTCCTTAGGACAACTTCCCTTTACTTCGTTTAAGAGTAAAACTTCCTGAAGACCAAGTTGATGTGGAGAAAGCTTTAAGGGCAATTTATCTATAAAGAAGTCTTCTTTTTCATAAATTTTTATTTCTCCAGGTTCACCTTTCGCTTTTACAACATCTATAATGAGAAGTTTATCCAAACTATCAATTTCTGACGATAAAAAAATACCAGCAGTTCCACCATCTATTAAAACTACATTTTCGGGAAATTCATATTTTGATTTTATAACATAAAGAGCTTTAACTCCAAAACCTTCATCTTGCAATAAAATATTTCCGACTCCCATTATCCCAATTTTTTCCACAGATCTTTCCTCCTTATAAATTAATAAAGGGGGAGATTATCTCCCCCTTTCATTCTTTCATTTAAATTAAAATTATAAATTTTATTCTTTGTGAGCAAACTTGAATCCGTCGAAGATAGAAGAAATAAGTCCTTCAGGACTTTTAATATCGTTCCAAATAACAATGTAAATGTGAACCATTGCAAACCAAGCAAAGTACCAGTTAAGAATATGGTGAATAAATCTTGCTTCTTGCTGTGTTCCAAAAATTGATCCTAAAGAAACCCATAGGTTATTTTCTGGGTAGAGTAGGTATAGCCCTGTAATAAGCTGAACAATTGAAAGGATTATTGTTAGAAAATAGGAACTTCCAGCAAGAGCGTTGTGCCCGAGTCTATGCTCATGGTGATCGGTAAGATAGGCATAGTAAAGAAGTGTAGAGAATAGATTTTTGATATTTCTTCCTGTTATAGGAAGAAAATCCCACAGTTTTTCATACTTATTACCAAAGAACCAAAGGTATATTCTTGCGATAACAGCGCAGATAAAGATCATACCTGCTAAGAAGTGAATCCATCTCATATATGCCATTGTGAACTGATGACTACTTTCCATCCAAGTATTTGTCCATGGCCAGTTGATATAAAGTCCCGTAACGACTAATGCAAAAATTGATAGAGCAAAAGACCAGTGAAAGAGTCTAAATAGTATGCTCCACACATATTTCTTTTCAAAAACAGCCATCTTGCCCTCCTTATTTAGGCTTTAAAGGAGGGGGATATCCCCCCTTAAAGAGCTTTAACTTTAACTATTTCTTCTCCTTCAGTGTCAACCATGTGAACAGCACAAGCAATACAAGGGTCAAATGAGTGAACTGTTCTAAGAACTTCAAGTGGCTTTTCAGGTTCAGCTATTGGATTACCAATTAAAGATGCTTCGTATGGTCCCATTTGACCTTTTCCATCTCTTGGAGATGCATTCCATGTAGAAGGAACTACTGCTTGATAATTTTTAAGTTTTCCATTTTCTATTACGCACCAGTGAGAAAGTGTTCCTCTTGGCGCTTCGTGGAATCCACAACCTTTAATTTCTCCAGCAGGATAAGATGGTGGGTTGAAAATTTCGTAGTCTCCTCTTCCTACGTTATCAACTAACTGCTCCCACTGTTTTAGAGCAAGATCGGATAACATCTGAGCTCTTATAGCTCTTGCAATATGTCTTCCTGGTGTAGATTGAAGAGCATTTATATCTGCTTTTGTTCCTGCTAAGCTGCTAAGCATTGAAAGAGCTTGGTCAACGTACTTCTTAGTGAGTTTATGTCCTTGGGCATATCCAACAAGAACTTGCGCAAGTGGACCAACTTGCATTGGAATATAATTACCGTTATGTCTAAATCTTGGAGCTTTAGACCAAGAATACTTTTCGTTTCCATCAACATAACCACCTGGCATACCTGTATATTCAGGAATTGTATCTTCTTCCCAAGGATGTCTAGTCCAGTCGCCTTTATACCAGGAATGAGTAATATTTTCTGCAACATTGTTAATAAAGTAAGGGTCGTTAAAGCTCTTAATTGGCTTAACTGTTGATAGGTTTCCTCCTATAATTGTTCCACCTGGAAGATCAAACACTTCACCTTTCGTATCTTGAGGAAGATCAGGAACAGCAAGATAGTTATCAACTCCTCTACCATAGTTAAGCCACTCTTTATAGAAAGCAGAAATAGCAATTACATCAGGAAGATAGCAGTTATGAACAAATTCTCTAACTTCTTCAAGAAGTTGCTTAATGTAGTAAAGTCTTTCCATGTTAAGAGTTGCTTCGTTGTCAAGGTTAATAGCTGTAGATACACCACCAACTGCAAGGTTTTGGATGTGAGGAAACTTGCCACCAAGAATAGCTACTGCTTGAGTAGCTTTTCTTTGATAATCAAGAGCTTGTAGATAGTGAGTAACAGCAATAAGGTTAACTTCTGGTGAAAGTTTCATTGCTGGGTGTCCCCAGTAACCATTAGCAAAAGGGCCAAGCTGACCACTTTCAACAAATTTTCTTAGTTTATCCTGAACTGCTTTAAATACAGAAGCACCATTAAGCTTCCAATCTTGATAACTTTCAGCAATTTTTGCTGCTTTTTGAGGATCTGCTTTAAGAGCTGAAACTATATCTACCCAGTCAAGAGCTGAAAGATGATAAAAGTGAACAATGTGGTCGTGAAGTGCGTGAGCGGCAATAATGATATTTCTTATCATTTGAGCGTTGTAAGGAATTTCAAGTTGAAGAGCATTTTCTACTGATCTAACAGAAGCTAATGCGTGGACTGTAGTACAAACTCCACAGATCCTTTGAACAAACATCCAAGCATCATCTGGATTTCTTCCTTGAAGGATTACTTCTAATCCTCTCCACATTTGAGCTGAAGAATAAGCATTTTTTACATATCCATTTTCGGGTACAACTTCTATTCTAAGGTGACCCTCAATTCTTGTAACAGGATCAATTACTACTCTTTTAGCCATCTTTTAAACCTCCCCGGTGGGTTTTTTACTCTTCTGATTTAGAACCTGTAGCAAGTCTCTTTGCTACACCAATACCGGCATGAATTGCTATTGCGGCTGCTGTAACACCAAGAGCGGCTTTACCAAATTCTGTAGCACTTGCTTGAATACCTGCGCCAGGTATTTTTATGTTTGGTAATCTATCGTGGAATGGAGCCATTGTATCCCAGAAGTTTGGTTCTGTACATCCATAGCAACCGTTACCAACGGATACTGGCCATACTTCTACATCGTTAAATCTGATAACTGGACAGTTGGAGTAGGTTTCAGGACCTTTACAACCAACTTTATAAAGACAATATCCAAGCTGATGTCCAATATCTCCAAACTGTTCAACAAATCTACCTTCATCAAAGTGTGGTCTTCTTTCACAATGGTCGTGAATTTTTCTACCATATGCAAAGAGAGGTCTTCCCCATCTATCTGTAGGTGGAAGTTTCTTAAATGTTAGGTAGTAAAGAATTGTTGAAAGGAAGTTGTGTGGGTTTGGAGGACAACCAGGAACGTTAATAATAGGCTTATCCTTAATGATATCCTGAACACCTACAGCACCGGTTGGATTGGGTTTAGCTGCTTGAATTCCTCCATAAGCAGAACAAGTACCAATAGCTATTATTGCAACTGCTTTTTCTGCAGCTTTCTTAAGACTTTCAACAGCAGTTTTTCCTGCAACTTTACAATAAACTCCATCATCTTTAAGAGGAATACCTCCTTCGACTACAAGAATGTAGTTTCCTTCTTCAATAGCCTTGTGAAGATTTTCCTCAGCTTGTTCTCCAGCTGCTACCATAAGAGTTTCTTGATAGTCAAGAGAAATGAGATCTAAGATGAGAGAAGCTATATCAGGATGAGAAGCTTCTAATAAACTCATAGTACATCCTGTACATTCTTGAAAATGAAGCCAAATTACACGTGGTCTTTCAGGATCCTTAGCAGCTTCTGCCACTTTTGAAACCATTTCCATAGGTAGTCCCATGGCAGCTGTTGCAATGGCACAAGCTCTGAGGAATCCCCTACGGGAGGTGGTTCCAGGTATACCCCCCAAAAAAATGCCTCTATCCATTTTGCCCTCCTTGTATAGGGTTGTCTTTTCCTTGTCAAGATTTTACTTCTCACTTTATAAAATGTCAAGAGTATCATAAAAATTTTATTTTTTTACTTTAAATCTTCTTTATCGTTTTTATCGTTTTTATCGTTTTTCTTCTTTTCCTTAATAATTATTAAATAAAGTATATATAAAAAACATCCCTCCCCTCTTTTAGTATTTACGCTCCTTTAATTTAGTGTTAACTAAACCTTTAAAGAATAAATAATTCTAACAAAATCAAACTCTAACTAAGAAATTGGTTTATACAAATTTGAGTAGAGTATCAATAATTTCTCTTACTTCTGGATTATCTAATTTATATAAAACTTTTGTCCCCTCTTTATGAAAAGATAAAATTCCTAACTCTTTCATTAAACCGACATGTTGTGAAACTTTTGGTTGAGAAATTTGGAGTTCCTTCATTAATTCTTTAACACAAAGTTCTTTGTCGTAAACTAGGAAAAGGATTGCTAACCTTTCAGGATGACCTAAAACCTTGAGAATTTCTGCTTTTCTAATAAGCTCACCTTTTGAGATTTCGCTAAGTAAAACCATACTTAGAATACCTCCTCTTCTATGTTAATTTCACTAATACTATTCCATATTCTATAGAATCTTCTAAACCTATTATTATTCCATTTTGGTACTGGAAGTCCCATATCTACTCTTTCAAGTATGTTATCTATATTTAAGATTACTTTCTTTCTAAGCAAATTCTCAAGATATTTAACATCATTATAATTAAGAAATTTGAATTGGAGTTTTTGAGAAAAAGCTTTTTGAACTATAGAAAGAGTTCGCCACCCTCTTTCACTTCTAATTATGAAGATGGCTCTTCTTTTATCTTCGAGAGGAACGTAAGTTATATCTGAACCTCGGGCTGAAAGGTTGAGACAGTATTTACATGCACTATTAACGTAATGATGGTGTGTTTCCATATCAACCTTTATCTTTGTACCTTCAACTGTTTCTAGAATAAATCCCTCTTCTGCTACATAACTTCTTCTAACTTTACTCTTTTTTTGAGCAATGTCAAGTACTTCATACTTTAAACTTTCTTCTGTAGCTACTCCTAAACAAAGAATTCCAATTTTTAAGGCAATGGCTGTTTTAACCCAGTTGCATCCAATACCGTAGTATTGAGTCTTATTAAGACCATCCAAGATACAAGATGGAGCAACAACAGCAATCTTTTTTAGTTGATACTTTTGAATGGCTTTCTTTAGGAGAGAAATTTGTCCTCCATTAAAAGAAATATAAGATAATTCTAGATTATCAGAATTTACAAATAATTTAGGTCTTATACCAGTTTCATCTTGAGTTGTACCTATTATTCCATCTATCAGCTCTTTTTCTAACATCTTTTTCAAAACAAAATGAAGAGGATTTTCTTCTTTACAGTAAATTTCAAAAATACCCTTGAATTTTCCAAAAAGAAACTGCTTATCCAACCTTATCATGATGCTCCTCTAACTATAAACTGGTTGAGGATATGGTTTAAAACTCTGTGGACACGCAGCTAGACACGAGCCACAGTGCACACAGAGCTCAGGATTAAAGGTAGGTTTATTATATTGAAAGTTAAATCCCATAGCTTGAGAAGAACAAGCAGTAACGCATGTTCCACATCCAGTACATAACCCTTTGTTAATTATTTCTTTAACTATGTCGTAGCCTGAAGCATCTTTAGAATTTGCCATAAACTCAAAAGGTTGAAGAAAATCATCATTAACTTCTAGCAAAGCTATCATAAAGTTATAAAGTAAAGAAGGATTTGGAGGACAACCAGGAATAGCATATTTAATTTTTGGTCTTAAGAGTTCAACTTCTGTTAGAGGAATAAAAGACTGATGAGATGGTTGTGGTGCTTGGTTGCCAATACTTAACCTTCTTACACCTCCAAATGAAGCACATCCACCAACAGTAACTATTATGTTTGCTTTTTCAGCAAGTTCTTTTGCTAAATTTAAGTGTCTTTTATCTTCTATACAGAGAGCTCCCTCAACAAAGGCAATATGAAGTTTTGGAATCTCTCTTTTTTTTGTTAACCAACTAGAATAAGCAAGTTCTACTGTATCAAGAATTTCTACAAGATCTTCAAACATATCTAAAAAAGCTACTTGACATCCTGAGCAGCTTGAAAAGTGAAAAAAACCAATTTTGATTTTTATATCGGAACTATCAAAATCAAAGTTATCGCCAAAGAAGAACATCTTTACCTCTATAAGTCTTTAGTGCGCAGCACAAACCGTACATGGATCGTAAGCTCTAACTACTATTTCAACCTTAGATACAGGTATTCCTTCTAAAGCTTTTGAAATTACCATAAAATTAAACTCTGTAGGTACTATAATCTTATAATATACTATTCTTCCTCTTTTGTCCAATTTGACAATATGAATATTTGTTCCTCTTGGTGCCTCATGAACTCCAACTCCAGGTATTTCTCCATCTGAGGTAGGAAATGTTCTGTTCCACATTTCTACTTCAAATGAACGACTGGAAAGAATTTCTTCAATTCGTTCTATTGCTTCTACTGATTCTAATGCTCGTAAAATGTGGAGCTCTTTAACTCCTCCAATAGGTTTATAGTTATCAAAAAGAACTTTTCTAGCTCTTGGACCTGTTTCAACTATTTTTCCATCAACATATGGAAAAATATTGGTAATTTCTCTTTTAAGAGATGTGTGAAACAATTCTTGAGGATATTTAAATTCTATCTTACTTTTATCTATTGACTTTCCATAGAACTTATCTGTAGCAAAAAACGGTAAATCGTGTTTTCCAAAATCTTCTTCTAAATTTTCCTTTTGCCAAAATTTATCAATATTTTCCTTAAATTCCTCAAAAACCTGCTTTAAAAGTGGCTTAACTTCCTGACAAGATGCAAGAATTTTCTCCCTTACAAAATCTTCTAAAGGTTCAGAAATTCCTCCAACTTTTATATTAGGTGCATGAATGATTTCTCCTCCTATAGATTCAAGCACTTCTCCTGTAAATTTTCTAATTCTTTGAACTTTCCGTATAAAAGCAAATCTCTCTTCTCTCTTAGGAAAAATATCTTCAGAAATAACTATTTGATGAAGAAGATTATTGTAAATTCTTACCGCAAGACCTAACACTTCTCGAAGAAGTTCTGCTTCCAAAGGAACATCAATTCCAGCAGCAGATTCAACAGCTCTTGCAGAAGCTATGGAATGTGTTATCTGACAAAGCCCACAAACTCTTGAAGTAATTACAGGAGCAATAACAGCTTCTTTATCTAAAAGTAAGGTTTCAAAACCTCTAATTGGGACAAGAGCATAGTAATATCCCTTTTTAACTATTCCATTTACAACATCAAGATAAAGACCTGAATGTCCTTCAGTAAGAGGAATACCTTCCAACTTAATAATTTTTCTCAAACAAACCTCCGTAAACAGCTTGTCCTAAGGAAATTCCTCCATCATTTGGTGGGACCAACTGGTGAAGAAGAACTCTAAAGTTTTCCTTTTCTAATCTCTTTGTGAGACTTTCTGTTAAAATTTTATTTTGGAAAACACCACCAGAGAAAGCTACTATATTAATTCCAAATTTTTCTCTTAAAGATAAGGATACTTGTAATCCTATTTCAACGATGGTGTTGTGAAATTTTTTTGCAATACAGGAAATAGATACTCCTTTTTTTAAATCTTTAATGGTTTGTGTAATTACAGGTTTCCAATCTATTTCCTTGTTTAAAATATCAAATTGATAGTACTCTTTTTCTTGAGAATTTAAAGCAATCTGTTCTAAAAGAATTGCTGCTTGTGCATGGTAAGAGACAACATTTCTTATTCCGAGAATAGCAGCCACTCCATCAAAAAGTCTTCCCATACTTGATGTAGTAGCTGTGTTTATTTCCTTTTCTATCATTTGTCTTATAAATCTTATTTTCCTTTTTTCTACCTTTTTAAGAATGGTTTCGGGATCTATTCCTGCTTCTAATAGTAAAGAAACTGCTACTCTGTAAGGTTCCTTAACTGCTTTGTCTCCTCCTGGAAGTTTAAAGGTCTTTAAGTGAAAAGCTCTTTCAAACTTAGTATACTCTGCAATTAAGAATTCTCCCCCCCATATAGTGCCGTCTTTCCCGTATCCTGTTCCATCAAAGGCAAGACCAATAACTTTTTCTTTTAAAGGAACTTCATTTTCAGCCATTACAGAAATTATGTGAGCATGGTGATGATAAACTTTTACTAATTTTTCTTTAAATCTTTTCTCTCCAAACTTTGTAGAGTAATAAAATGGATGGCGATCACAAACAACAACTTGAGGTTCAACCTCGAATAAACTTAACATATCTTTTATGACTTCTTCAAAAAAACGTTCAGCTTTTGGGTTATCTATGTCTCCTATATGCTGAGAGATATAGACTTTGTTTCCTTTTGCAACTGCTATTGTATTTTTCATATGAACACCGAGAGCAAGAACTGGTCTTTTTAATTCAAATGGCAAAATAACAGGAAGAGGCGCAAAACCTCTTGAACGTCTTATTGGAATTTGTCTTCCTGCCATTATTCGGACAACTGAATCATCGCATCGTCTTGCAATACGCCTGTTATGAATTAAAGCAGCATCTGCTATTTTACCTATGATACTAATAGCTTCTTCGTTTTCTTTTATTATTGGTTCATCAGTTAGATTAGCACTTGTAGCAACTATAGGCTTTCCAAAGTCTTTAAGAATTATATGGTGAAGCGGAGTATATGGAAGAAACGCGCCAATAGTTTTGTTTTCAGGAGATATAGAATAGGCTAAATCTGTATTTTCTTTCTTTTCTAAAATTACAATTGGCGATTCTACAGACTTTAAGGCTCTTTTCTCTAAGGAAGATATATAAGCATACTTTTTTGTCGTTTCAAAATCTGGAAACATGACAGCAAAAGGTTTTTCCTCTCTTTGTTTTCTTTTTCTAAGTTCCTTTACTGCTTTTTCGTTTGTAGCATCACAGATAAGATGAAATCCTCCAAGACCTTTTAAAGCTATTATTTTTCCTTTTTCTAAATACTCAATAGTTAACCTTATGGCATCTTCTTTTTCAGCAATTTTTTCTTTTTTTTCATTAACAAAAGTAACATAAGGACCACAAATCGGACAGGCATTAGGCTGAGCATGAAAGCGCCTGTTTGAAGGATCTTCGTATTCTCTTTTGCAAAGATTACACATTTTAAATTCTTTCATTGTAGTATTTGGTCGATCATAAGGGAGCCTTTCGATGATTGTGAATCGAGGACCACAATTTGTACAGTTTATGAATGGATATCTATACCTACGGTCATTTAAATTAAAGAGCTCTCTTAAACAATCTTCACAAGTAGCAAGGTCTGGAAGGACGGAAACTTGAATTTTTCCACTTTTTTCACTTTTCCTAATTTCAAAGGATAAATAGTGCTTTTTAGGAAGGAACTTGTATTCAAGACTATATATCTTTGATATAGGAGGTTTTTCTTCTTGAAGTCTTAGAAGAAATTCTTCTAATTTTTCTTTTTCTCCTTCTACTTCAATTACAACACCAGATTCTGAGTTTAAGACGTAACCTTTTAGACCAAGTTCTGTTGCAAGTCTATAAACGAAGGGACGAAAGCCAACGCCTTGAACAACACCAGTAATACGAATTTTTAGATTTGCAATTTTTTCCATTTTTTAAAAATATATCCTCCCAAACGGGAGGAAAAGTCCTAAATACAGTTAACAGGAACAATGTTTCTATGAATACCCAATTTCTTTGGTTCTATTCCAAGAGCAAGTCCTACAAGCTGAGGTAGATGAAGAACGGGCATTTGGAAATTTTCTCCTAGTGTTTTGAGAGCTCTACCTTGGTTTGCGTCAAGATTCATGTGACAAAGAGGACATGGAGTTACTATACAGTCTGCATCCATACTCTTAGCATCTTTAAGATTTAAGCCTGTTAATTTCATTGAGAGTTCAGGAACTGGCCAAAAAGCGTGGAAACCACAACATTCAAGTCTTCTCTTACCGCTTACAGGAGTTGCTCCAAGAGCTCTTATTATC
Source organism: Desulfurobacterium thermolithotrophum DSM 11699 (assembly GCF_000191045.1). Taxonomy (NCBI): domain Bacteria; kingdom Pseudomonadati; phylum Aquificota; class Aquificia; order Desulfurobacteriales; family Desulfurobacteriaceae; genus Desulfurobacterium; species Desulfurobacterium thermolithotrophum. Next base: position 451,280 of record NC_015185.1, on the reverse strand, counting down.
TTTTCAAGAGATTGAGGATTTTCTGAGTTTTCATAGCCAATTATATCTTTGGGTCTTATAGTATGACAGCCATAGTATGGATAAACTTTTATATTAGAGAGAGGATTAGTAACTTTCTCTCTTAAACCTTCTTCTCCAAACTCTTCTAAAAGAACCCAATGAAAGTGCTTAACATCTACATTTCCTTTATACTCGAGTCCTGCTTCTCCTAAAATTTCATTTATCTCTTTCTTTAAATCATCATCGTTATCAAGAAGATGTTTTACTTTTCTTAAAACTAAAAGACATGTACTACAAACGGTAACAATATCTCTTCCTGCTTTTTCTGCATAAGCAAGGTTTCTTGCATTTACAGCTATTTCAAGAACGTCCTTTACTTCTTCAAGAACTCCTGCACCACAGCAACTAAATTCAGGAAGTTCGACCATGTCAAGACCCAATCTATCTGAAACAGCTACAGTTGACTCATAAAGCTCTTTTGAAGCACCCTTTGCTGCACATCCAGGATAAAAAGCATACTTTCCCATCACTCAACCTCCATGGCTACTTTCATCACTTTAAGGAGTGTTTCGTGCTCCTTGATAGGTTTCATAAACGGTGAATGAGCTCTTCCCTTGAGAATTAACTTGATACCAAGAGACAAATTCTCAATTACTCCTTTTAATCCTTTAGCTCTTAAAGGTAGCAATACCTCGTTAAGCATTCCAGAATCAAGAAGTGACTTATAAAATGCCATCACGTGTCTTGCTCCAGGATTGTCTTTGAGGCCTACTTCAATAGAAAGCCCTCTCAACTTTAAAATTCCATCAACCGGAGCTATGTGTTTTGGACAAACATCTGCACATTTATTACATCTTACACAATTCCACATGTCAAAAGCATAACCAACCTTTGCTCTTTCTTTCTTAAGAGAATCTCTTGGGTCAACTGCAAATCTATAAACTCTCGCAAAGGGGAAAGGTCCTCCGTAATTACTGTTTATTCTTACTATTCCACACATAGAATAGCAACTTGTACATAGTATACAGTCTGTGAACTTATCAAACTTTTTAAGCTCCCGCGGATATACTTTACTTTCCTCATCAAGTGTTTCTGGAACAACTTCAGGATCAGGAATGAGATAAGGATTCATCTTCTCCATTCTTTCAAAAGCGCTGTCCCAATTAACTATTAAATCTCTTATGACTTCCATATTATCCAAAGGTTCAATGATAAGAGTATCGGTATTGTAGATTTCTAATTCATTAAAAACCTGTGTTTTACAGGCAAGCTTTGGATATCCATTTATTTTTACAGAACAGGAGCCACAAATTGCACTCCTGCAAAATGCTCTAAATGACAAAGTCGGATCAATGTTATCCTTTATATACTGAAGAGCCTCAAGTATTGTCATTCCTTTTGGAACATCTATTGTGTAATCTTCGTAGTAAGGTTTTTCATCTTTCTTTGGATTGAAACGTCTTATTTTAAAAGTCACCTTTTTAGTTTCCATTTCTCTCCTCCGTCTGCTTTTCACTCATTACTTCTCACTTTAATACTTTCTCTCTTCAGGTTGGAACTTAGTAATCTTCACAGGTTTCCAGCTTATCTTCAGTTCTCCATCATCTCCTTTCTCAATTATTGAGTGTTTTAAAAAGTTTTCGTCATCTCTTTGTGGATAATCTATTCTTGAGTGAGCACCTCTACTTTCTTTTCTTTCTAGAGCTCCTAAAACTATAGTTTCAGCTACTTCAACCATGTTAAGAAACTCAATAGTCTGTTGAAGATTTGTATTAAATAGCATTTCTCTATCGTAAACTTTTATATGCTTTGCTCTTTCTTTAATTTCTCTAACCTTTTCAAGAGCTTCTTTCATTTTCTTTTCTTCTCTAAATATTCCAACTCCATAGCTCATAATATCGCTTAGTTCATTTCTGAGCTCTACAAGTTTTTCTTTACCATCTGCTTCAAATAATGCTTTTATGTTTTCTTCTTCTTTCTTAACTGCAGATTCATCAAAAGGAACAAAGCTATTTTCAGAAACATAATTAATAGCGTCTTCTCCAGCAAGTTTACCGAAAACAACTATGTCTAAAAGAGAATTTCCACCAAGTCTATTAGCACCGTGAACAGAAACACAACCACATTCACCAGCAGCGTAAAGCCCTTTAATCTTTGTTCTTCCGTAAATATCTGTGTCTATTCCACCCATAGAATAATGAGCAGTTGGCCTTATTGGAATAGGTTCTTCTATTGGATCAATACCTTCAAAATCAATAGCCAACTCTCGAATTTGAGGTAGTCTTTCTAAAATCTTCTTTCTGCCAAGATGTCTAAGATCAAGATAAACAAACTCGTTCCCTTCACTGTCTTTAAATCCTCTTCCTTCCATTATCTCTGTTTCTATTGCTCGAGATACTAGATCTCTTGGAGCTAACTCCATCTTTTCTGGAGCATACCTTTCCATAAAACGCTCACCTTTATTGTTTATAAGGTATCCTCCTTCTCCTCTTGCACCTTCTGTTACAAGAATCCCTGTTCTTCTAAGGCCTGTAGGATGGAATTGAACAAATTCCATGTCCTTAAGAGGAACTCCAGCTCTTAGAGCCATTGCAGGACCGTCACCTGTATTTCCAATAGCATTTGAAGTTCTTTTCCAATAGATTCTTGCATGACCGCCTGTAGCAAGAATTACAGCTTTTGCTCTAATTCCATGAATTTCTCCAGTTTTTAAGTCAATGGCAACAATACCAGCAATCCTTTCACCATTATGAACTAAGGAAAGAGCAAACCATTCGTTAAGAAAAGTTACATTATTCTTTATGCATTGTTCATAAAGTGTTTGTAGCATTACGTGTCCTGTCTTATCTGCAGCATAACAAGTTCTTGGGAAGGATGCTCCTCCAAAAGGTCTTTGAGCAATCTTACCGTTTTGAAGTCTTGAAAAAGGTAAACCCATATGTTCCATCTCTCTGATTATTTTGGGAGCAATTCCACACATTACTTCTACAGCATCTTGATCTGCTAAAAAGTCACTTCCTTTCACAGTATCGTAAGCGTGTTTTTCAGGGCTATCTGGAGCAACATTACCTAATGCGGCATTAACTCCTCCCTGGGCTGCACCTGTATGTGAACGAGTTGGAAAAACCTTTGAAACAACAGCTACTTTTAAACCTTTCCTTTTACTTGTTTCAAGAGCGGCATATAGACCTGCTCCTCCTGCTCCAACAATGATTATGTCGTACTGAAGCATTACTCCTCCTACATTAACTGATTATTTAAAGTGATTTTACTTTATTTTATAAAAACACGAAACTAAAGCCATTAAGAAAACAATAAACATTAAATAATAGTTAATTAATGTTAATTGTGTAAAAGAATTGTAACAAAGTTGTTAAAATTTTCTAAAATGTAAAAGGTTCTCAATAAAAGTAGTTAAGTCTAGGTATTCAAGGAGGTTATTTATGCTTGAGTTTGACATAATCATTGTTGGCGGCGGTGGTGCGGGTCTTTATGCTGCACTGTGGGCTGCTGAAAATACAATATTGAAAGTAGCAGTAATGACAAAGGTCTATCCAACTCGTTCTCACACAGGAGCGGCTGAAGGAGGAATAAACGCAGTCCTTACTCACTCTGTAGGAGATAGTAAAGAAGCTCATGCTTATGATACTGCAAAGGGAAGTGATTTCTTAGCTGACCAAGATGCCATTGACATAATGTGCAAGATGGGAGCAGCTGTTATTTATGATCTTGCTCATAGAGGAGTACCCTTTTCGCGAAGACCGGATGGAAGAATAGCACAAAGGCCTTTTGGAGGAGCGTCTTTCCCAAGAACATGCTATGCTGCAGATAAAACAGGCTTTTACATACTACAAACACTTTATGAACAGTGTCTAAAAAATAACGTTACCTTTCTCAATGAATGGTTTCTCCTTTCTATCATCCACAATGGTGAAAGAGTAGAAGGTCTTACAGCTTGGGATATAAGAAATGGAGGAGTACACCTTATAAAAGCTAAAGCGGTAATTCTTGCTACAGGCGGTCATGCAAGAATCTACTGGAAAAGAACTTCAAATGCTCTTGGAAATACAGGAGATGGATCAGCTGCTGTATTAAGGGCGGGTTTACCTCTTAAAGATATGGAATTTATTCAGTTTCATCCTACAGGTCTTGCAAAGACTGGAATTCTTGTAACAGAAGGTGCAAGAGGAGAAGGTGGATTTTTAAGAAATTGTAATGGCGAAAGATTTATGAAAAGGTATGCACCGGAAAAGATGGAACTTGCGCCAAGAGATATTGTTGCACGGGCCATTCAAACAGAAATTGACGAAGGAAGAGGTTGTGGTCCTAACGGAGATTACGTTTGTCTTGATCTTACACATCTTGGAGAAGAAAAGATAAACGAAAGATTACCTCAAACAAGAGAACACGCAATTCTTTATGAAGGTGTTGATCCGGTAGAAGAGCTTATTCCTGTTGCTCCTACCGCACACTATTCAATGGGAGGGATAGACACAAATAAATACGGAGAAACACCAATAAAAGGACTTTATGCTGCTGGAGAGTGTGCTTGTGTTTCTGTTCATGGTGCTAATAGACTTGGTGGAAACTCTCTTTTAGATATTTTAGTTTTTGGAAGGCTTACTGCTTTAAAAGCAGTTGAGTATGCTGACGACGCTTCTGATACAAATCCTTCTCTTGCAAAGCAAAAAGATGATGAAAGAAGAATTCTCGGACTTATGGAAGCTAGTGGGAAAGAAAATATGGCAGATTTAAGGAAAGAACTCGGAAATGTCATGATGAAGCACTTTGGAGTATTCCGAGAAGAATCTTTAATGAAGGAAGGTCTTGAAAAGCTTAAAGAAATTAAAGAAAGAGCAAAATATGTAAAAGTTTATGACACAAGTAAAAGGTTTAACACTGATTTAATTTCAGTTCTTGAGTTTTTAAATCTTGTTGAGCTTTCAATTCCAATTGCAATTCCTGCTATTGAAAGAAGAGAAAGCCGTGGTGCTCACGCAAGAAAAGATTATCCAAAAAGAGATGACAAAAACTTTCTAAAACACTCAATAATAACTTTAAAAGAAGATGGAGATTACAAGCTAAGCTGGAAACCTGTAGTCATTAAAAAGTTTCCTCCAGAAGAAAGGAAATATTAGATGTGAAAACAAAAGGTAATTAATGAAAAGCGTATGGAGGAAAAAATGAAAACAGTTATTCTTAAAATTTTTAGGTTTAATCCTGAAAAAGATGAAACTCCATACTATCAGGATTATGAAGTTCCTGTTGAAGGAACGCTTCTTAATGCTTTTCTTTACATAAAAGAAAATCTTGATTCAACCTTGTCGTTTAGAGCTTTCTGTAGAAGCGAAGTTTGTGGTTCTTGTTCTGTAAGAGTAAATGGAAAGACAAAGCTTGCCTGTAAAACTCCTATGAAAGAATTGGTTAAGACTTGGAATGGAAAACCTTTAAGGATAGATCCTTTAAATCATTTAAAGATTATTAGAGATTTAGTAGTTGATATAGATGAACCTATAGAAAAAATGAGAACGCTCATTCCTTGGCTTGTTCCTGATCCACGAGTCGTTCCTTCAGATCCAAGACGTGAAAGCATTATCTATCCTGAAGAGATGGAAGCTTATAAAGACCAAATTCACTGTATGCTTTGTTTTTCCTGTTATTCAACTTGTGAAGCTATAAAAGATAATGAAAGGTATAGGGGACCTTTTGCTTTCTCACGAGCCTATAGATTCCAAGTAGATAGAGGAGACATTGAGACTGCAAAAGAAAAGAGAATCAGGTATTCAATTTCAGGAGGACTTTGGAGCTGTGTTCAATGCCAAAAGTGTTTACATGTTTGTCCAAAGGGTGTGAAACCGGCGGAAGATATTCAGCACTTAAGAGGTCAAGCTGTTAGAAAAGGATTTGTAGATAAACCTGGAGCTAAAAAACTAAAGCATTACGTTGACTGGATTTATGCAACAGGACAGATAAACAGACTCTACCTTCCAGAAGAAGTTTACGAAAACCAAGAGACAAGAAAGAAACTTACAAAGCTTTATGAATCAATGGGAATCGAAGTCTGGGAAGTTCCAAAGCCTGTAAAGGGTCTTTTAAGGTTTAGAGACTTTTACCTTGAGATTCTTTCAAAAGAAGACAAAGCTATGGAACTTGATTTTTCTCACATTAGAAGAATTGATAAGAAAGTAAGTGACTTCTTTAAAGCTGACATTTGTACGGTTACTGATAAGGTTCAAAAAGATAAAAAAAGTAGTGAGTCTTAAAAAACTTGGGAGGCTACTAATGATAAAAATTGGATTTTATCAAGGCTGCTGTTTTCAGGGACAAGATGCCCATATGTTTGAGACTATGAAAAAAGTTTTTGAAACTATTGACGTTGAACTTAAGCTTCTTGAAGAAACTACCTGCTGTGGAGGAAATACCATAGATGAAGAAAATAGAAAACTTTCCTATGCTATAAATGCAAGAAACATCGCTCTTGCAGAAGAGAAAGGACTTGATATGCTTATTCCTTGTAATACATGCTACATGGTGATAGCAAAAGCTAAGAAGGCTCTTGATACAAACAAAAAGTTAAGAGAAGAAATAAATGATTTCCTTAAAGAAGAAGGACTAGAGTACAAAGGAAAATCAAAAATCTGGCACCTTTTAGATTTTTTTAGAGATGTTGTTGGCTATGAAAGAATAAGAAGAGCTGTTAAAAGACCTTTAAAAGGATGGAAAGTTGCTGCCTACTATGGTTGTCATGTTCTCTATCCGAAAGAAATTGCTGTAGATAATAGTGATAATCCTTCATCTCTTCAGGAAATATTAAGAGCTCTCGGTGCTGAAGTCATAGATGACTATGAAGAGAGGAACGCCTGCTGTGGCTATCACGCTTTCTTTACAGATAAATCCATGACTTTAAGGAAACTTAATAGACTACTAGGAAATATAAAGGAAACAGGAGCAGATATTATTGCTACTCCTTGTCCTCTTTGCTTTAAGTCCTTTGATATATACCAGTTACAAATGAATAAACCTCCAATGATTCCAGCTACTTTTTTGCCTGAGCTTATGGCTTACGCCTTTGGATTTGATAAGGAAAAGTCTGGACTTGGTCACCATCTTGTAAAGGTAGAAAAAGAATAATCTCAGCTCCCCATTTTTGGGGATTTCTCTCTTCTTATCTTCCATAGATTTATAGAAAGCAAGATTAGAAAAAATCCAGTGAATAAAACCTTTAGTGGATTAGAAACTTCTTCGAGATGGACTATTTCTTTTGCGTTAATTCCTTGAACCTCAAAAATTGAGTCAAGAAAAACTCCAAATAGGATACTTCCAATAACTACTGTTGCCAAATAAATAAAAAGGGTTCTTCTACCAAGAATTTTATCTACTACTCCTATTGTAACGGCATTAGTAGCTGGTCCTGCTGTCAAAAATACAAAGGCTGCTCCTACCGGTACTCCAGCAATAATTAAGGATGCAGCTATGGGAAGAGAGGAAGTAGCACATACATACATTGGAATAGCCACTGCTAAGACTAAGATATAACTGAAAAGAGCATTCTCCCTCAGGAAAGTTTCTAAATTCTGAGGTATAAAAGTTGTAATTAAACTACCTATGACTATACCCAAGAAAAGAGGTTTTGCAATGTCTTTAAACAATGTTTCAAATCCATATTTAAGAGCTCTCTTTAAAGAGAACGTTTTTCTTTCCTGAGATTTACTACTACAACAACAGTTAGTTTTTAAAAGCGTTTCTTCCTTATAGTGAAAATCACACAATTTACTACTACTACTACAGTTAGTTTTTAAAACTATTTCTTCCTTAGAGTCTTTACCATTGAAAATAATGCTTAACAATCCAGCAACTAAGGCTAGGATAAGAGAAGTAATAACTCTATACACTGTAAAGAAAAGACCGAATATCCCATAGGTTGCTAAAATAGAATCAATTCCAGTAATGGGTGTAGCCATAGTAAATGTTAACACTGCTCCCTTGTTTGCATCTTGCTTTCTTAAAGCTCCAATAAATGGAACTACGCTACAGGAACAAAGTGGTAACGGTATACCAAAAATTGTTGCTTTAATTAATGATCCAAAATTTCCTTTTCCGAGATGCTTTTTTATGAAATCCTCAGGCAACAATTCGTGTAAAATTCCAGCTATAAAAAATCCGATGATTATGTATACTGCTTATACTGCTATAGAGTTCGTAAAAAGAAAAATATTCACGAAAAATTCCTTTAAATAATTCACTCCGGCCTCTTCAATACTAATTTATGCACCTACGGATCCTCATCATTACTTAATAAATCCTGCAAGCCTCAGTGCCAACTCAAGATCTTTTTGAAATTCAGGTTCTCCTTTTCTATTTCTTAATAGATATGCTGGATGGAACGTAGGAATAACAACAATTTCTCCAAGCTTTTGTTCTTTCCCTCTTATCCTTGAAATTGGTGTTTTTTCAGGAAGATTTAAAATTGTTCTTGCAGCAAAAGCTCCAAGACAAAGAATAACTTTTGGTTTTATAATTTCAATCTGTTTTTCAAGAAATGGATAACAACTTTTGATTTCATCTTGAGCAGGATTTCTGTTTCCTGGAGGTCTACATTTAACAACATTAGTTATAAAAATTTTATCTCTTGAAATTCCATAAAGATTTAAAAATCTTGTTAAGAGTTGTCCAGCTCTTCCAACAAAAGGTCTTCCTTGAAGGTCTTCCTGCTCTCCTGGAGCTTCACCAATAAACATAAGATTAGTCGTTGTATCTCCTTCTCCAAAAACAACATTTGTTCTTGTTTTACAGAGTCTACACTTGCAGCAGTTTAATACTTCTTCTTTTAGTTTTTCTAACTCTTTTTGCAAAGAAGATTCTTCTTTCTTAACCATCAAGAGCTCTCCCTTAGGTAATCTAACTTCATCGTAACCTATAAGTTCTAAAAACTTTAAGAAACGCTTAATATCACTCATTAAGAACTTCCCTATTTAAGAAGCCATCGTAAACCCAAGTTGTAGCTCCTTCAAGGAAAACATCATTCATATTTTTGTCAAAGTAAACTTTCAGTCTTTCTCTGTTTTTAGTTACAACCTCGATGGGTGAATTCATTTTAAAAACTTTGCCTGAAATTAAAGCAGAAGCCACTGAGCCTGTTCCACAGGCAAGAGTTTCGTCCTCGACTCCTCTTTCATAAGTTCTAACAAAAATCTTATCAAGTTGCGCTTCTACAAAGTTAACGTTTGTTCCAGAAGGTTGAAAGAGTTCAGAAAACCTTATCTTTCTTCCTACTTCCCTGACATTTACATCTTCTATCCTATCAACAAAAACTACAAAGTGGGGAACTCCGGTATTTATGAAATGACCACTTACTCCTTCAACATTTAGGTTAAGTTTAAGGTCATGAGGCTTAGTCAGTTTAACCTTTACAGTACTTACATTAACTTCGGCTTCAATTATACCTGCAAGAGTTTCAAATTTCATTTTTTGTGGTGCTATACCTTTTTGAAAAGCAAACCTTGCCACACACCGAGCACCATTTCCACACATTTCAGCAGTTGAACCATCTGAATTAAAAAATTGCCATTTAAAGTCTGCAATCTCAGAGTTCTCTATAAGGATTAATCCATCTGCACCAACTCCAGTTTTTCTTTGACAGATTTTCTGAACAGCTTTTTTTATAGGTAAGTTGTCTATAAACTTTTCGAACCCTTTGTTTCTATTATCGATGATTACAAAATCATTCCCAGTTCCCTGAAGTTTTGAAAACCTTAACTCCATTACTCTACCTCTTTCCAAACTTGTGGAAGAAGAAATCTTCTAAGTTTTCCGATTCTTGTTCTTGGAAGCTCCCTATCTATAAGCTTAAACTCTTTTACCTTTTTGTAAGATTGAAAATGTTTTGTTCTCTTGTGAATTTCTTCCTTGATAAACTCCTTTATGTCTTTAAAGTTATTTATACCTTCTTCCATAAGAAGCTCAAAATCGGGTCTTATGAGAGCTTTTAAACCTCCATCCTGATAAAAAACTCCAACTTCCAAAATGTAAGGACTTTTCACGATTTCAATTTCTATATCTTCTGGATATACATTTTTACCATTGTCAAGAACAATAACCTCTTTTGCTCTTCCTGTTATGTGAATAAAACCTTCTTCATCTATAAAACCCAGATCTCCTGTATAAAACCAACCGTCCTTAATAACTATTTCTGTTTCCTTTGGCTTATTGTAGTAGCCTTTCATAACATTGGGACCTCTAACAATTATCTCTCCCCTTTCTGTCGTTTTTACTTCAACTTCATCTATTGGAGCTCCAGCAGTTCCTATCTTTTTTTTGCCTGGTCTGTTAACGGAAATTAAAGGAGAAGTTTCTGTTAATCCATATCCTTCCAAGATATTGAACCCAAAGGCTTCAAAATCTCTCCATACATCTTCGCTCAGCTTTGCACCACCACTAATCATAAACCTAAGATTTTTACCAATTCTATTGTGAATTTCCTTAAAAACCTTTCTTTCTATAGGTTTAGCATCCAACTTTCTAAAAAGCTTTAAAGCTGTTAAAACAACATGTCTTTTTATCTTCGGAAGTTTTTTAATTTCAACCATTATATTGTGATGAATTACTTGATAAAGTTTTGGCACTCCTATCAAAATAGTTACATTCTGCTCGTTTATAGTTGAAAGAATATCTGTGGGAGTAAGTTTTTCTATGAAGACAAGTACTAGCCCAAGAGTAGCTGGAAGAAGAGCAGTTGTCATAAGAGGATAAGTATGGTGAAATGGAAGAATCGCCACAAATCTATCTTTTTCATTAAGGATATTCAACTTTTCAACTGCTTTAATATTGTGATTTAGATTTTTAACAGTTAGCATTACTCCCTTGGGATTACCAGTAGTTCCTGAAGTGTAAAGAATAAATATGACATTCTCAATGTCTCTTTTTATGAATTGAATTTTTTCTTCTTTTTCTTGGAATTCTAGTTCATCTACATTTAGAATATTGATGTGATAGCCTATGTTTTTAATAGCTTCTTTTACTTTTTCAATATTTTGACTTGAAGTAATGACAACTTTTGGTTGGCAGTCTTTAAAAATGTTAAAGAGCTCTTCACTTGAGAGAAGATAGTCTACAGGAACAGCTATACCACCTTTAAAAAGAACTGCAAAAAGGCCACTTATCCATTCAGGCCTATTTTCCATAAAAATTGCGACTCTATCTTCTAATCCAATACTTTCTAATCCTTTTTGAATTGTAGAAATCTGTTTTTCAAAATCTTTATAACTTAAAGTAGTATACTTTCCTTTTTCTTTTTTTACAAAAAGCTCTTTCTCTGGAAACTCTTCAATATTTTCTAAAACTCTTTCAAGGAAAGTCTTCATGATTATACCTCAGAGAAGATCTATTATTTCTCTTATATCTTTTTTCTTATCCTCTATAATCTCAATGAGCTCTCTGGCTTTTTTCTTGGAAACATTCTTTCCAGAAGGAATTTCACGAACTGTAAACTTTACATATCTTGAAACCGTATCTATTTCAATAGTATCGCCTACTTTTACTTCTCTTGAAGGTTTTGCTACTTGACCGTTTACTTTAACAACCTTTAAGTCACATAGTTCCTTTGCCTGACTTCTCCTCTTTACTATTCTTGATAGTTTGAGAAACTGATCTAACCTCACTTTCTTTCCTCTTACTCCTTATATTTGACGGAATAGAAACTATCTTCAAAATTAAAGAAAGAAAACCTGCTGCCAAAAAACCGGCAACAAAGGAAAATACGATAACAACAAAAACTTTTGTATGAAATATTCCAACAAAGGGTATTGTTACGCTGACATCCTGAAAATTATAGAGTGCAAAAAGCGTAACACCAATGACAATAAGAGCTACCATTAAAACATAAAAGTATTGTTTGAAAGTCATCTTAATATCCTCTAAAAGGTTAAGTAAAGGGAAGTAATTCCTATGATCATGAACCCTAAGAGTAAATTTAAACCGTTCAAAGCCATTGATACACCATGAAGCTTTAGAAAGGAATTATAGTAACTTTCATCTCTTGTCCTGTAGTATTCCATTTTTAGAGAGTTTGCTCTTGGAGTGATAAAAAATCCATTAATGAAATTAGACATATTCATAACAAGCAAGAAAAGAAGATTTAACCAGGCAACAATAGTCATTGATTCTTTTACTAAAATGTAGAAAGATACAAGAGCCAATAAACCAAATAAATTTCCTAAGACAAAATACTTAGGAAAAATAAAACCTGTGTATTTTCCTGCTTCTTCTTTCTTAAAGATTTTAAACGCAGCAGGAGCTCCAATAACTGTAAAGAAAAACATACTACCCACCCATAATGCTACACAATAGAGATAAAGAGACTTTAAAAAGAAGAACATTTCTTTTCTCCTATAAATCTGTCCATTTTAAAGTTATTGCATCAACTGGACAATTCTCAACACATATTTCACAACCATTGCATTTTTCTGGATTCATCACAACTGCTTTTTCACCACTCATTACAAAAACACCCATTGGACAAACTTCAATACAAATCTTACAGCCTATGCAGAGCCCTTGATCTATATAAGAAACTACTTTCAATAACCCATCCTCATCTTGAAAGCTTTTACTGTATTGTAAAGAAGCATTGTAATTGTCATTGGTCCTACGCCACCTGGTACAGGAGTGATTGCTGCTGCCTTTTCTTTTACTCTTTCAAAGTCAACATCACCAACTATCTTCCCGTTTACTCTGCTGATACCAATATCTATGACAACAGCTCCTTCTTTTACCATATCTTCTTTTATAAGATGCGGAACTCCTGTTGCAACACACAAAATATCCGCGTTACGGGTATAGTAAGCAAGATCGTTGGTATAAACATGACAAACCGAAACAGTTGCATTTGCATTTAAAAGCATGTTAGCTAAAGGCTTACCAACAATGTTGCTATGTCCAACCATTACTGCGTTTTTACCTTCAAGCAAGATGTTGTATTCTTCAAAGAACTTCATAACTCCTGCAGGAGTACATGGCATTAAACCCTCATCGTAAAGTCCGATAACTGCTTTTCCGACGTTAACTGGATGGAAACCGTCAACGTCCTTTTCTGGAGATATGTAGTTGATGACTTCCCTACATGAAAGGTGCTCTGGAAGTGGAAGCTGAACGATTATTCCGTCAACTGTTTTGTCTTCATTAAGCTCTCTAACAACATTGTTTAGTTCTTCTTGTGTAATATTTGCAGGAAGCTTTCTATCAATAGACCTAATACCAACGTTTTCACAAGCTTTTATCTTGTTCCTGACATAAATCTCACTCGCAGGATCATTTCCAACTAAGACTACAGCCAATGCAGGTTCTCTTCCTGCTTTTTCCTTTAATTCCTCAACTTCCTCTTTTAGCTGATTCCTAATTTTTTTAGAGAGTGCCTTCCCATCGAGTATAACTGCCATCTTCACTCCTCTTGTAAATTTGAAAAATTCTTTCAAAGTTTACTATTTTTCCATTTTTGTCAACTTCAAAAATGACTCCAGAAACTTGGATCCTTTCAGGTTTTTCAGGAACTTTAAGCTTTACAGGAAGCTGTTTTATAAATCTATAGATTCCCTCTTCCTTTCCCATTCCAATAATTGCATCAACAGCCCCGCACATACCAGCATCAGTTATATAAAGAGTTCCTTGTGGAAGAATTCTAAGATCTGCAGTCTGTATGTGAGTGTGAGTTCCCAAAACCGCTGTAGCTCTACCATCAACGTAAAATCCAAAGGCTTGTTTTTCAGATGTAGCTTCGGCATGAAAGTCTACTATTACAATGTCGGCTTCGTTTTCTTCAACTATTTTGTCAAAGACAAAAAACGGATTATCAAGACATTCCATAAATACCCGTCCCATTAAACTTATAACTAAAATCTTTTTTCCTTTGACTTCGATAAGGAAATAACCCTTTCCAGGAGTACCCTCTGGATAATTTGCAGGTCTTAAAATTGGATAATTATCTATGAACTGAAATATTTCTTTCTTATCAAACGTATGATTTCCACCTGTAAGAACGTCAACTCCGTACGAAAAGAGGTTCTTGGCAACTTTTTCTGTTAACCCAAAGCCAGCAGCGCTATTTTCACCATTAACAATACATAAATCTATTTCCTTCCTATTTTCTTCAAGCCAAAGGTGTACCGCTCTTCTACCAGGTCTTCCTACAACATCTCCAAGGAAAGCAACCTTCACGTTTCAAGCTCCTCTAAGTAGTGAACAAGATTTAAAACTTGTTCCTTTAAATGTAACACATTTTCTGTATTGCATATCAGAAAGTCAGAATATTCTAACTTCTTTCCGTAAGGAAGCTGAAATGATTCTCTTCTTATTACTTCTTTTAAATCAAATCTTCTTGAAGCTCTCAAAAACCTTTGTCCTTTATATGCGAAAACTAAAACCACAAAATCAAAAAGTTCTTGCCATCCGTATTCAAAAAGAACGGCTGCTTCCACAAAAACAATACTATCTGTGTATATTCTCTTTATAAAAGATATTTCTTCAAGAATTAAAGGATGAGTTATTGATGTCAACTTATCTAAGCTCTTTTTATCAGAAAAAACCATAGAGGCAAGTTTTTTTGTGTCTATCTCTCCATCTTCTTTGAGGATTTCTGTGCCAAATTCTTTCACTACTGCTTTATATCCTCTACGTCCCTTTAAAAGTACCTTTTTTCCGATTATGTCAGCATTAAAAACAGGATATCCAAGACTTTTGAGAATATTTGAAACAGTTGATTTGCCAGAACCAATATTTCCAGTTATTCCAACCAACACTATAACGACTCCCTTTTTTCTAGGAAACTTTCGAATATTGGAACAATCATAACAGCAATTGGCACGGATATAATAATTCCTAAGAATCCACCATAGTAGCCTCCTATAAATATAGATAAGAGAATTAGAAGTGGATTAATCCCTGTAGTCTTACTCATTACTACTGGATATATGAGATTTTCAATTCCAACTTCAGTTAGGAAGACAATTAAGACACCAATGACGTAGGTAAGCTGACCATTGTCAAAAATTGCTAAAAGAATGGAGGGAATTAAACCTGAAAAGAAACCAACGTAAGGAATCATATTAAGAACTCCTGCAACAAAACCAATGAGAAAACTGTACTTTATACCGACAAAATACAATCCTAAGGCTATATAGAATCCGACAAACGTTGCAACTGCTATTTGACCAATAAGGTAACTTGATAAAGATTCATGAACTTTTTCCAAAAGAGATTTAAGTTCATCTCTAATGCTTACAGGTGTAATTTTTAAGTAGATATCCCTAATCTTTCCAGCATTTACAAGAAAGTAATAGGTTATTAAAGGAACAATAACAACGTTAATAAAGAGAGTAAATACAGAGAAAACACCGCTAAAGAATCTTTGAACAATGTCTCTTACAGGTAAGGAGCCAAGCTGGATATAGGCACTTCTTACTAATGTTTGAAGAGTTGATGTATCAAAGTGTAGTTTTTTTAGAAGGTGTTCGCCCACGAATTTATAAGTGAAAGCATCTAACTTCTTCGTTAATTCAGGAAGGAACTTAATAAAGCTTTGAACTTGAGAAATAACAGTTGGCAAAACGATGAACAGGACTATTATCAATACGAGAAAAATAGAAAAAAGGGTTAAAATAGCAGAAATATTTGTCCTATTTTTTGTGAGTTTTCGAAAAAGGTTAAATAACGGATAAGAAAGGTAAGCAATTGCTGAACCTATGAAAAACGGCATGATAGCAGTTTTCATTGAAAATAGAAAAAAGATTAAAAGGAATATCGTTGAGAGAAGAAAACCTTCAGGTAGATATCTTTTCACTGTTAACTCTCCTGGAATGACTGCAGTTTCTCTAACTTGCTTTCTAAAAGCCTTTTAAGACCAAATGCTAAAGAAATTTTGTTGATTAGGAGATAATAAATTCATAGTCTGATAAAATTTTACTAAATTTTTGTTTTAGGGGGTTCAATGGAAATAATTTGGGCACCGTGGAGACTTTCGTATGTAAGTAAAGTTACAAAAGAGGAAAAGAAAGGTTGTTTTATTTGCAATGCCATAGAAGATAGTCCATCAAAAGACAAGGAGAATCTCCTTCTTTATAGAGGTCAAAAGGCAATAGTAATTCTTAATAGATTTCCTTATAACACAGCTCATTTAATGGTTTGTCCAATAAGACACACTGGAAATTTTCTTTCTCTTCTTCCGGAAGAACTAGCAGAAATAGACGAGCTTTTAAAACGCTCTGTAAGAGCCATAAAAAGAGCATACAATCCAGATGGATTTAACATTGGTTTAAATCTTGGAAAGGTCTCAGGGGGAAGTATGGATACTCATATCCACTATCATGTAGTTCCAAGATGGCTTGGTGATACAAACTTCATGCCAGTCATTGGAGGAGCGAAAGTAATTCCACAATCTCTTGATGAAACTTACGACATACTTAAAAAGTTCTGGGAATAGTAATGATAGACTACTTACGGAAATTTCTTCACAAAAAAGAAAAAACAACCATTGTAGGTTATCTTAAAAAGCTTTCTATAAATAGACACGATTTAATAGAACAGGTTCCAGATATTGATGTAGATAGTCCAGTTAATGCTTATGTAACGCTTGCAATGTTGTTAAAGGAAAAAGGAGAGTTCTATAAGAGTCTTAAGATATTGGAAAAGTTAAAAAAAGAAAATTTATCAGAAAGCGAGAAAAAGCTTGTTTATCTTAATCTTGCTCTTGTTTATAAATCGGCTGGCTTCTTAGATAGAGCTGAAGAGGCTTTAAAGGAAGGAATTTCTCTCTTTCCTTCTGAGAGTTTTTTCTACTATGAATTAGCTCAGATAAAAAAAAGCTCAGGAAAGTTAGAAGAAGCTGTTGAATTCTTAGAAAGAGCTGTAAGTTTAAAAAAAGAATTTGAAGATGAACTTATTCATACTAAACTTTACCTTGCTGATAGTTATATTGAAAGAGGAAGAACGGATAAGGCTTTTAAAATAGTTAGAAAACTAAACCTCAAAGTACCTATTCCTCTCTTTTATTATGTTCTTTCAAAGCTGTACTATTTTGTTGGAGAAACGGAAAAAGGATACAGAAAAGCTCTTCAAGGTATGAAGCTTTCTCCAAAACATCAAGCTCCATTTTTAAAGGTGATAGAAGAATTTGAAAGTTTATCAGAGGATAAATTAAGAGAAATAATTAAGGAAATAGGACTTTCTCCTGTAACAGGAAAAATGCTTGTTGAAAAACTTAAAGTCTCTGGAGATAAAAAACAGTTACTAACCTTGCTTCAGGAATTGAATGCCAAATTTCCATTAGATCCGGAAATAAAAGAGCTCTTTTTAAAGACTCTTTGGGAAATTGGAAAAAGAAAGCAGGTTGTTGAAGAAATTGAAAAGTTTTTACTTACTTTAAAAAAAGAGAAGAAGATTTTTAAATGTGAAAACTGTGGCTATGAAACCGATACATTTGACTGGATATGTCCAAGATGTAGACATTGGGAAACTCTGGGGATAAGCTGTGAAGGTTAACCAAGAGTTTCTAAAGGCTTTTTTAAAATCCATAAAACGCGGTAAAATTAACAAATTTCTGAAGTTAATTTTTACTATTTTCTTTATTTATTTTTCATTTTTGATAGGAAAAGACCTTTTTTTGTTTTATCTAAAACAGAAAGAAATAATAAAATTTCAGTATAGCGGAATTTCTTTTTCCTATAAGAAGGGAAACTTAATTCTAAAAGCAAATGAAATCCAATTTCAAAAGCCTGATTTAAGAGTTAAAACTTCAAAGCTAGAACTTTCATTAAAAGTGTGGGAATCCTTGAAAGAACTAAAGCCTGACTTTACCTACATAAAAATGGATAAACTTTTGGTTAATCGACTTGTTAAAAGGGAAAATAAATTTTTACCGAAATTTGCATTAAGTTTGCCTCTTAGAGTCGATACTTTTTCAGTAAAAAGATTTAGATATTTAGATCCTACCATGAACATAGAAGGGAACTCCATTTTTATCGGCAAAGAAAACTTTCACATAGGTAGGATAGAAGGGGATATTCAAAATAAAAAGTTTATACTTAAACCATTGGAAGGAAAGGTAATTGATAATGCGTTAGACTTTTCCAATTTAGAAGTTCGTTATGATCAAGTTAAACTATCGGGTAAAGGAAAAGTAAAAAAGGATCTGACAGAACTTACTTTCAATGGTTTTCTTGAAAGAAAAGAGTTAAAAGTTTCATTTAATTTAGAAAAAACAGGAAAAAATTTAGAGATAAGAGGCGTTGCTAATTTTAAGAATTTCAAGGAAATTTCTTTTTTCTTTGAAGGAAAACTTGGTAAAGAGTTTACTCTTTCAAAAGGAAAGTTAGTCTACAAGAAAATAGAAACCGATTTATCTGGAAAACTTAATCTTCAGGAATTTTCCTTAAAAGGAAAAATAAGCGGAAAAGAAATTAGAACAGATTTTATTACAGCTCGAGGAATACTTGGAACATTTTCTATAAGAGGAAATTACAAAAAACCTATCTTGAAATGGAATATTAAAGGAAAGTGGTTAGATTCTTTTCTAATTTCTTTAAAAAACGTATCCACCTTTGGAAGTTATCATGACGATAAATTAATCTTAAAGGTAAGCTCTAAACTTATTGATGTAGCTTTATATATGAATAAAGGAAACGGTAAAGGAAACTTTAAACTCAAAAACCTTGATATTAATGCTTTAAAACCTATTCTTGCAGAAAAAGAAAAATATGGAAAATGGATTCCTTCTGTCGTTCTCTCAGGAGAAGGGAAATTTAAAGTTAATGGTTACAATCTTATTTCTTACTCTGGTAATTTTACGGTTAATGAATTTTTCTTTAGAGGATTTTCTGCTTCTGGTAATCTGGAACTAAGAGGAGATAAAAGAGCTCTTTCCTATTCTTTAAGTCTTTTTTCGTCTAAAGAGCAACTTACTTCCAGAGGAAACATTAATTTGAAACAATTAACTATAGATGCTTCCTTTTGGGGAGAAAATCTAAAGTTTTCATCCCTTGATTTTCTCAAAAAACTAAAACTTAATGGAAGTGTAGATTGTGAAGGGAAACTATGGGGAAGTTTGAAAAATCCTGAAGGTGAATTTTCTTATATTTCCGAAAATTTTAGCTATCATGGTATAAGTTTAGGAAATGTAAAAGGAAAAGTAACTTTACAGAATTTTTATCTCAACGTATTCGGAAAAAGTGAGGAAGAAAAATTCTCTCTTGAAATTCTTCGTATTCATCTGAAAAAACCTCTGGAGATTACTCTAAAAGGAAATGTTCAACATATGGATGTATCTTCCCTCAGAAGGTTAATAAATCTACCAATTATTCTTAGAGGAGATATTACAGGAAAGTTTTCTATTTATTCTCCCAATATAAAAATTCCTGAGACTATAAGTTTTTCAGCAATTGTTAAAGAATTTAATGGAAATTTTTCTATAGATAAAATAAGGGGAGTTGTTAAAAAGGTTTCCGGCTCTATACTCTACAACTCGAAAAAGTTAAGTTTAGATTTTGTTGGAGATGGAAAAACTTTGAAAGCTGGGGATGTCCAGCTTGAAAATGGAAAGATTAATTTGACCTTAAAAGACGAAAAACTTCATGTTCTACTTAAAGACTTTTCTTTTGAACCTTTAAAGAAAAGTAGCGTTTCAGGAAATATTGCAGTTACATTAGACAAAAGAGAACTTAAAGGAAGTATAAAAGTAAGTGGAGACTATACTAAAGAAGATCTTTTCTTTGGAGTAGCGTTGAATTTAAGTTTACGTGGAAAGTTAGATAACTTTACCACTAAAGTAGATGGAAATCTTTCTGTTAAACATCCTTACCTTAAGAAAGTACTAAAGTTTAAGCTATCAGGAAAAGTAGAAGAACCAGAAAACTTAGGTAGTATTTCTATAAAAAGAAATAATGAAGAAGTAAAATTCCTTTTGTCAGGAGATAAAACAAATCTTGTCGGAGTTTTAAGAAATATTGGGTTGAAACTGCCGGCTGGAGAAGTCTTAATAAAAATGGCTTTTGTTAATCTTGATTTAAAAAAACTTGATGGAGACATAGCACTTCCAGCTTTTGATGTAAAGCCCGTTAGTTTCTATCGGCTTTATTCAGTTTCTGGCCTTTACATTAAGCTCAAAAATGGAGAACCTGAGATTTCTGGTTGTAGACTTTCTTATATAGATGGTTGGATAGAGCTCTCAAACTTAAAACTTGAAAATAAGAAAATAGGAGGCAAATTCCTTGCTCAATCTGGTGTAAAAGGTCTTCTGTATCTTACAGATTTAAAAAATGAAATAAAGTACATAAAGGGTACTATAGACTTTTCTGGTTCCTTTGAATATGAAAAGGAACTCAAATATTCTGTAGATTTTTCTTCAAATAGAATAGACACCAGAATTGATTTTATCTTAGAAAAACTTTCTCTTATCAATTTGAAAGGAAAACTGCAAAATGGAAAATTGTCTTCTATTTTCGCTGAGATCAATGCTGGAGACGGAAACATTGTTGTTAATGGTGGACAGGAAAAAGGAATAGTTATATCAATAGCAGATGTTTCTGCTGGTCAGCTTGGATTGTGGAAAAGTCTTATTTCAGGAAACGTGATTTTCAAGGGAAAAAGCATAAATGGAAAACTAAACCTTACAAAAATTAAGTTTCTTCTTCCTAAAGAAAAAAAAGAAAAACACCAAAGAAAGCTTCCTACAATTCCTATAGATGTTTCTGTTGATCTTTACTTTTCTGATGCTGTTGCAATCAAAGGAGATCTTTTCTATCTAAAAATTTTACCTAAGCTAAGTTTAAAAACTATCAATAAAAAGCCACTTATTTCAGGTAGCTTTTATGTTATAGATGGACGTATAGACTACATGGGAAAAGAATTTAAAGTCATTTATGGTACGGGAGTTATAGATAATCTCCTTGAGCAAAAGGGTAACATCGATATTTTGGCCACTTCCTATATTTCAGGTTACTATATTTATATGCACATAAAAGGAATTTTTGACTCGTTTAAGCTTTACCTTTCCTCAGATCCTCCATTAACAAAAGAACAAATACTTAATCTAATAATGACTGGAGCTTCTCCTGAACAGGTAGAAGCAAGTTCGGAGCTCTTTCCAGCCGTTCAAGTAGCTTACTACGCAACTTCTTATTTATTTAAACCTATAGAGAAACAATTTAAAGAAGTACTAAAACTTGAAAACTTTTCAATTGAGCCTTACATCACTAGATACGGAGAAACAGTTGCAAAGATAACTCTTATAAAGAGACTCACGAAAAGAGTTAGAATAATAGGATGTGAAACTACGGGACAACGACCAGAATATGGCGGAAGCATTCAGGTTTTCTTAACGGATAAGTATTATATTGAAGGAAAGTTCAATAGTTACTATGGACCAGAGCTTGGTGTGGGGTTTGAGATAAATGTTAGATAGAGAAAATATAGAACTCCTTGTAAAGAAGCTAAAAGAGAAAGGTGCAAAAGAAGAAAAACCTCCTCCACATGCATTGTATAGGTTGAGAAAAGATAAGGGCATTTTGACAATTTACAAAACAGGTAATGTAGTTTTTGGAGGAAAAGATCCTTCTTTTTTAAAGGAAGAAGTGGCAAAGGTCTACCTTCAAAACGTTACTGTTACAACAAAAGTTGGTTGTGATGAAGCAGGAAAAGGGGAATTTGTAGGACCTCTTGTAGTTGCCTGTGTGTGTGCGGACAAAAACTGTTTAAGAAAACTTTTGGATTTAGGAGTAAAGGATTCTAAGGCTCTTTCAAGAGAAAAGATTCTTAAAATGGCAGAAGAAATAAAAAAATACTGTCGTGGACGAGTAAAAGTTATAATGCCTTTTCAATACAATAAACTGTATGAGAAATATAAAAATCTCAATAGACTATTGGAAGATATCTACGTTGAGCTAATAGGAAGCCTATTAGCAAAGTATTCTCCTCAGGAAGTAATCGTTGATAAGTTCAGCTCAAGGATTGAACCCTTATTAAAGGAAAAATTTAAGAATACTTCTTTTAAAGTAGTTCCTAAAGCTGAAAAAGATCTTGTAGTAGCTGCTGCATCAATTGTTGCAAAAGCTGAAAGATTAAAAGCAATGGAAAAGCTAAGCAAAGAATTGGGAATAGAACTTCCAGAGGGTAATATCCAAAATGAAAAAGTTTTAAAGATCGTACCTGAAAAGCTTATTGATAAATTTGTGAAATTACACTTTAAAATAAAGGAGAGTAAGTAATGAGGAGATTAAAAAAATTTTTCACATTTTTAGGAATTGTTTTTTTCATTTTAATTCTTTTCTCCATCTTTAAAGGTTTTTTCTCGTCTAAGGTTGCTGTTCCTGGAGAAAAGATAGGAGTTGTGAAAGTTGAAGGAGTAATAAAGAGGTCTGATACTTATGTAAAGCTTCTAGATAAACTTGAAAGGAATAAAGAAATTAAGGCAATTGTATTAAGAGTAGATTCGCCAGGTGGTGTTGTGGGAGCCTGTCAAGAAATCTATGACAAAGTCAAAGAAATTACTAAGAAAAAGCCTATTGTTGTTTCAATGGGATCCATTGCAGCATCTGGAGGGTTATATATATCAGTACCAGCAACAAAGATAGTTGCTAATCCTGGAACAATAACTGGCAGCATAGGAGTTATACTCCAGGCCTACAATGTTAAAGAGTTAGCTGATAAAGTAGGAATAAAAGTAATAACTGTAAAAAGTGGAAAGTTTAAAGATCTGCTAAATCCTTTTAGAGAACCAGATAAAGGATCTCTTCAGATTCTTCAGGCCCTTATAAACGACTCGTACGAACAGTTTGTTGAAGCAGTTGCAAAAGGCAGAAAACTCCCTATAGAGAAAGTTAAAAAATTTGCAGATGGAAGAGTTTTTACAGGAAGACAGGCAAAAAAACTAGGTCTTGTTGATGAATTAGGAGGCTTTGAAAAGGCAGTTGAAATTGCAAGAAAGCTTTCAAAGTCTCCAAGTGCGAAAGTTTTTGAGGCAAAACCTGAAAGAACGTTTCTTCAAAAATTACTTGGAGAAAAGACCGAAGGTATGCTAAACAACTTATCGAGAGTTTTAAATGGTGAGATTAAAGACTTTTACCTTATGTATCTTCTTGATTAACTTTTTTTCTCTACCAGCTTTTGGATGGATAAAGGTTTACGAGAAAGAAGGAGTTATTTATATTATTGGTGAAGGAGAGAAGAAGTTTAAGAAACCTGCAAAGGAAAATCTTACATATATAAAAGCAAGAATTAGTTATTATGCTAAAAAGTATGGAATTCCTGAAAACCTCTTTCTAAATCTTGTTAAGGCTGAATCGAACTTTAATCCAAAAGCTGTTTCTTCTAAAGGAGCGAAAGGACTTTGCCAACTCATGCCAGCTACTGCTAAAATGCTTGGAGTGAAAAATCTATTTGACATCGATGAAAATCTTGATGGAGGAGCAAGGTACCTTAAAATACTCTATAAAAAGTATAAAAATTGGAAGTTAGCACTTGCAGCTTATAATGCAGGCTCAAGAGCTGTTGATAAATACGGTTCTGTTCCTCCATATAGAGAAACTCGAAACTATGTCAGGAGAATTCTTCAAAAAAGTGAAAAATTTTCTGGAGTTAGAAAAAAATACAGAATTGTCATGAAAAAAGTTGGCGATACTGTTATAATTTCGCAGGAATACATCAAGTAGGAGAAGGAAAATGAAAGTTCTTGTTGTAGGTTCAGGTGGAAGAGAACACGCTCTTGTATGGAAACTTGCTCAAAGTCCAAAGGTTGAAAAGGTTTATGGTGCACCAGGTAATCCAGGTATAGCACAGGTTGGTGAATGTATAGATATATCTCCTACTGATATAGAAAGGCTTGCCAATTTTGCAGAAAAAGAGGGAATTGACCTTACAGTTGTAGGACCTGAAGCTCCGCTTGTTGCAGGTATAGTTGATGAATTTGAAAAAAGAGGACTTAAGGTCTTTGGTCCTTCGAAGGAAGCAGCAAGATTAGAAGGTAGTAAAGCTTTTTCAAAAGAAATGATGAAAAAGTATGGTGTTCCCACTGCAGATTTTGAAGTTTTTGACGATCCTGAAAAGGCAAAAGAATATATAAGGAAAAAAGGAGCTCCGATTGTTGTAAAAGCTGATGGTCTTGCAGCTGGAAAAGGAGTTGTTGTTGCAAAAAGTGTTGAAGAAGCACTTGAAGCAATCGATAAAATAATGATAGAAAGAGTTTTTGGAGATGCAGGAAATAAAGTGGTTGTAGAAGACTGTCTATTTGGAGAAGAAGCTTCTTATCTAGTTGTAACAGATGGAGAAAACTTTATTCCTCTTGCAACTGCTCAAGATCACAAAGCAGTTTTTGACGAAGATAAAGGACCAAACACAGGAGGAATGGGAGCTTACTCTCCAGCACCTGTTCTCTCAAAAGAAATGGAAAAAGAAGTCCAAGAAAAGGTCATAAAACCGATACTTAAAGGAATGAAGCAGGAAGGACATCCATTTAAAGGAATTCTTTATGCAGGTCTCATGATAACTAGTGATGGACCAAAAGTTCTTGAGTTTAATGTAAGATTTGGAGATCCTGAAGCTCAAGTTATTCTTAGAAGACTAAAGACAGATCTTGTAGATGTATGCTTAAGCGTTATTGAAGGAAACTTAGTTGACGGTCTTGAGTGGATAGATGAAACTGCAATATGTGTTGTTCTTGCCTCAAAAGGTTATCCTGGAAAGTATGAAAAAGGAAAATTTATTAGTGGTATAGAAGAAGCCGAAAATATCGATAATGTAGTTGTTTTTCATGCCGGAACAGCAATAAAAGATGGAAAGTTTATAACAAATGGTGGAAGAGTTCTTAACGTTACAGCGCTTGGTAAAGACATTGTTGAAGCAAGAGAAAACGTTTATAATGCTGTAGAAAAAATTTACTTTGAAGGAATGCATTATAGAAAAGACATAGGACTTAAAGCCTTAAAGCATTCTTCTTAATAAAAGAAGATAATAATAAGCACGGTGCCTGGGCACCGTGCTTTGTTCAACTTAAAGAAATTTTGTTATCTCTAACTTGAGATTTTCAAATCCCCATCCAAACTTAGCAGAGATAAATACTGTAGGTGCATCTTCTTCAGGCAATTTCCCTAATAATTCAGTATATAAGATTTGGGATTTTTCGTAAGAATCAACAATACAATCGGTTTTATTTGCTACAAAAATCTTGGGTTTATTCCAAGCACCAAGTTTTTTTAAAACTTCCTTGACAGATTTAAGTTCTTCTTCAAGCTTTTTTGAAGAGACATCAAAAACTATAAGAAGAATATCGGACTCTTTAACTTCTCCTAAAGTTGCCTTAAAGGAGGCAATAAGCTCATGTGGTAGGTTCCTTATGAAACCTACCGTATCAGATATTAGAACTTTTTTATCTTCTAAATACAGAGAACCTGTTTTTACATCTAAAGTTGCAAAAGGAATATTCTTTATAAAAACATCCTTTTTGGTTAAAGCTTTAACAAGAGTTGATTTTCCAACGTTTGTATAGCCAACAACTGCAATGGTTATAAAGTTCTTTCTTTTTCTGCTTTCTCTTACCAAGCTGTATCTTTTCTCTATTTCTTCAATTTCCTTTTTGAGCTTATGGATTTTCTTTCTAAGAACTCTTGCTTCAACTTCAGTTTTTGTTTCACCGGGACCTCTTGTCCCAATACCACCACCAAGACGAGAAAGTTCTTTACCCTTTCCTCGAAGGTGAGAAAGTTGATAGGAGGCTTTAGCAAGCTCAACTTGAAGTTTTGCTTCCTTTGTTCTTGCTCTTCGTGCAAAGATTTCCAAAATGACTTCTGTCCTGTCTATAACAGGTAATCCTGTAAGGTTTTCAAGGTTTCTCTTTTGAGAGTAGGAAAGCGTATGGTAGGCAACAATCAAAGTAGCGTTTTGAGTATCTATTTCCCTAACTTTTCCTTTACCGATGTAAGTGGAAGGAGAAGGTGCTTTCCTTTTTTGGATAACTATTTGAATGACTTCTCCTCCTAAAGCTTCTATTAGACCTTTTAGCTCTTCTGTGTCAATTTCTTTTCTTGGAGTTTTCACACCAACTATGACTACTTTTTCTTTATTCATTTTCTTTTCCTTCATGAATAATTCTTTTTGTTTCATTTTAATGAACTGAGAGTGTTTGAAAAATCATCCAGACAAAGAACAAAACTCCCATGTTAAAGAGGATAAACTTAGCTAAAACAAACAGTTGAGCTATATGAAAGCTCTTTGTTCTCTCGTAACTTCCAACATCCTGCTTAACTTCTCCAAAAATACTCTCTATCAGTCCTCTAAACCTGTAAATTTCATCAGATTCTAAAAGCTCTTTGCATTTAAGCCTAATCTCAGATTTAATTCCCTTCCTTAATGTTTCTCTCACCTTTATGTAAGGCTTTAAGCCTACTAACAGAACAAGCTCAATAAACTTAATGCTGTCATAAGCTTTGTCTCCTAAAAATGGCTTTCCTTTCAAAGCTCTCCATATAAATCCCCTTTCGTTTAACCACCTAACTATTTTCTCTCCAAGTTTCACTTCCGAAGCGTAACTCTCTCCAGGTAATGCAGTAAGAATGAACCTTTTTCCATCTTTTAGATGAACGCTTAATACAACAACTTTAACGTGGCTTTTTACCTCCTTTATCTCTTTGCCTCTTAGAATTTTCAATGGATAAATCTCATTGTATTTGAAGCCAGTTCCATCTATTATCAGAAATCTTAGTTCTTTATGATACTTCCCTAAGAGTCTTCGAGAGACAAAGTTCAGAAAATCTACAAGGAGAATGGAAGGTAGTTGCTTGAGTCGGTAATAATAGGTTGAAAAATCAGGAATATTCTCTCTTCCAAATATCTGAACTGCCAAATATTCAAGGTCTCTGAATGATAGGTTCCAGGCTACTTGGAGGAAAAGAAGGGTAAGAATTATCTCGTCAGGGTATTTCTTGGGTCTTCCTCTTTTGGTTTTAAAAGGATATAAATATACCAGTACAGCCTGTCCTCTCCGGTTCATGTATGTTTTTGATAGGTTGAGTACTTTGTGGAAATTTAGTCTTTTCGCTTTCATACCGGAGAGGATAGGCTTTTTTCTTAATTTTGGCAATTTTCAAACACCCTCACAAAGCAATGAGAAAAAAGACAAAAATTGTGGCTACCTTAGGACCTGGCTCTTCGGATAAAAAAATTTTACAGAAAATGCTGGAATATGGACTAAACGTTGTAAGACTGAATATGTCTCACGGAACACACGAAGAACATAGAAAAAAAATAGAACTTGTTAGAGAAGTAGAAAAAGAAGTTGGTAAGCCAATTCCCGTTTTAATGGATTTATGTGGTCCAAAAATAAGAATAGGAAAAATAAAAAAAGAGCCTTTCTATCTTCATAGAGGAGAAAAAATTGTTTTAACAACTGGAAAGTCTGCTAAAGAAAAAATCGTTGTTAACTATCCAAACCTTCATAAAGAAGTTAAGAAGGGAGAGGTAATTCTTCTTGCAGACGGTGCTTTTAGATTAAAAGTTAAGGAAGTCAAGGATAAAGATATCATTTGTGAAGTATTGGTTGGAGGACCTTTAACTTCTCACAAAGGTGTAAATCTTCCCCATTCTAAACTTTCAGTTCCGGCTTTAACTGAAAAAGATAAAGAAGATGTAAAGTTTGGAATAGAAAATGGTGTTGACATCATTGCTTTATCTTTTGTTAGAAAAGCTGAAGATGTTATTGAGCTAAAAGAATTAATTAGTAGCTTAGGAAAAAGCATTCCTGTCATTGCAAAGATAGAAAAACCTGAAGCCGTTAAGAACATTGATTCTATTTTAGAAGTTGCAGATGGAATAATGGTTGCAAGGGGAGACTTAGGAGTAGAGCTCCCTATTGAAAAAGTTCCCGTTATTCAAAAGCAACTTATAAGAAAAGCAAATGAAGTAGGAAAACCTGTCATAACTGCAACTCAAATGCTTAAATCTATGGTTGATCTTCCATCTCCAACAAGAGCTGAAGTTACAGACATAGCAAATGCTGTTTTGGATGGAACAGATGCTCTAATGCTTTCAGAAGAGACAGCAGTTGGAAAGTATCCAGTAAAAGTTATAAGAACAATGGCAAAAGTTGCTTTTGAAGCTGAGAAAATTTACTTATACAAGCGTTATATGGATATGCCCGCTAAAACCTTGCAGGATTCCCTTGCAAAGTCTGCTTGTAATCTTTCAAGAGAAGTGAAAGTAAAAGCAATTATTCCATTTACACGAAGTGGTGTTTCTGCCTTAGCAGTTGCAAAATATAGACCTCCTGTTCCTATCTATGCAGGAGGGTGTTTGAAAATTGCCAAAATTAAGAAAAAAGCCTATCCTCTCCGGTATGAAAGCGAAAAGACTAAATTTCCACAAAGTACTCAACCTATCAAAAACATACATGAACCGGAGAGGACAGGCTGTACTGGTATATTTATATCCTTTTAAAACCAAAAGAGGAAGACCCAAGAAATACCCTGACGAGATAATTCTTACCCTTCTTTTTCTCCAAGTAGCCTGGAACCTATCATTCAGAGACCTTGAATATTTGGCAGTTCAGATATTTGGAAGAGAGAATATTCCTGATTTTTCAACCTATTATTACCGACTCAAGCAACTACCTTCCATTCTCCTTGTAGATTTTCTGAACTTTGTCTCTCGAAGACTCTTAGGGAAGTATCATAAAGAACTAAGATTTCTGATAATAGATGGAACTGGCTTCAAATACAATGAGATTTATCCATTGAAAATTCTAAGAGGCAAAGAGATAAAGGAGGTAAAAAGCCACGTTAAAGTTGTTGTATTAAGCGTTCATCTAAAAGATGGAAAAAGGTTCATTCTTACTGCATTACCTGGAGAGAGTTACGCTTCGGAAGTGAAACTTGGAGAGAAAATAGTTAGGTGGTTAAACGAAAGGGGATTTATATGGAGAGCTTTGAAAGGAAAGCCATTTTTAGGAGACAAAGCTTATGACAGCATTAAGTTTATTGAGCTTGTTCTGTTAGTAGGCTTAAAGCCTTACATAAAGGTGAGAGAAACATTAAGGAAGGGAATTAAATCTGAGATTAGGCTTAAATGCAAAGAGCTTTTAGAATCTGATGAAATTTACAGGTTTAGAGGACTGATAGAGAGTATTTTTGGAGAAGTTAAGCAGGATGTTGGAAGTTACGAGAGAACAAAGAGCTTTCATATAGCTCAACTGTTTGTTTTAGCTAAGTTTATCCTCTTTAACATGGGAGTTTTGTTCTTTGTCTGGATGATTTTTCAAACACTCTCATCTATGCAGTAACACATGATATTGAAACCTATAGGAGATTAAATCTTGTGTGGGGTGTAGAGCCATTTCTTACCACATTAGCTAAGTCTACAGATGAAATTATTAAAGAATCTATAAAAGTTGCCAAAGAAAAAAACTTAGTAAAAAGAGGAGATAAAATAATAGTGCTTGCTGGAGCTCCAACAGGCGTTCCAGGAACAACCAATATGTTAAGAGTTGTAACCATACAGTAAACGTACCATAAATTGAATTAAAATAATATTTAAATAAAGTATAGGGGAATAATCATGAAGCGTTTAATAAGTTTGACTTTTGCCTTTCTTATAGTAATTTTTATTTTCTTTGTTCCATCAATTCCTCTTCCAATTGAAATAAAAAAAGGACTTGCAGTTTTAGCATTTGCAGCTATTTTATGGATAACCGAAGCAATCCCCTTAGCAATTACCTCGCTCTCTATTCCTGTTTTAGCAGTTTTTTTGGGAATATTAGATGTTAAAGGCGCATTTTCTTCCTTTGCTCATCCAATTATTTTTCTTTTCTTCGGTGGATTCGCACTTGCAACTGCTCTTAAAAAGTACGAATTGGATAAACTCCTTGCTTTTAAGATAGTGTCAATTTCGCAAGGTTCTCTTTTTAAAACAACTATTCTTCTTTTTACTGCAACTGCTTTTGTTTCTATGTGGATTAGCAATACATCTACAACGGCAATGATGCTTCCACTGGCTCTTGGAATAGCCAAAACGGTTTCTGATGACAAAAGACTTAAGACTTTTCTTCTTTTAGGAGTTGCCTATTCTGCAAGTGTTGGGGGAATAGCAACTCTTGTTGGAAGTCCTCCTAACGGGATAACCGCTGCAAATCTCGGAATGGGATTTACTGACTGGTTAAAGATTGGACTACCAGCAGTCCTTATTCTTTTTCCTTTTCTATTTCTCATTCTTTACCTTTACTTTAAGCCTGATTTAAGAAAAAAAGTAACGATTAAAAAGTTTGTCCTTCCCATGACAAAAGAAAGAATAGGTGTTTTATTGGTTTTTCTTGTTACTGCTACTTTATGGCTCTTTAGCAAAAAAATTGCTGCTTTTATGGAAATTCATAAGTACTTTGATGCAGTTGTAGCTGTTCTTGCTGTTATTCTTCTTTTTATCTTCAAACTTGTAAACTGGGAAGAAATTAACAAAGGGACTGATTGGGGAACTTTATATCTATTTGGTGGAGGTCTTGCACTATCTCACGTTTTAAAAGTTACAGGAACGAGTAAGTTTATAGCAAGGATTTTAACGGAAAACATCGGATATTTGCCTCATATTTTAGTTGTTCTTTCAATTGTTCTTTTTATGATCTTTCTAACTGAACTCATGAGTAATACTGCAACAGCTGCAATCTTTATTCCGATTCTTATAACTACTGCTTCACAAATGAATTTATCTCCCTATGAACTGGCTCTTCCTGCCGGAATCGCGGCTTCCTGTGCATTTATGCTTCCGGTTGCAACTCCTCCAAATGCAATAGTTTACGGAACTGGAGAAATTGAACAAAGAGATATGATAAGGATAGGGTTTATTTTAAATGTGGTTTTTGCTGTTGTTATTTCTTTACTTGTAGTTCTTATTTGGAATTAGTTAACTATAATTATGTAGACCAAAATATATTTGGTTAAAATGTTTTTATTTCTTTTATTATAATGCTAAATATAATAAATTTTGCAAAAGATAAAAAATGTTTTTTTCTTCTTTCTTCTCTGATAAACCAAAGTTAAGAAGAAAAGAGAACTTTGAATCACCGTATTACTCTTTTTAAATCTAATATTCTCAACTAATTCTAAAAATGAAAGGAAAGTGATATTTTTTTTAATTACCGTAGTTTGTTTATTAACAATTCAATAAGATGATTTATAAAAATTATTTACACTTTTCTTTTTTTAGAGATATTTCTTGACACAATCTTTTTTTTTATAAACTTTTAAAATTGAGAAGAGGTAAGAAGGAGGACAAAAATGAACACAGTGCTTGTAAACTCTGAAAGGTGTATCGGCTGTAAACACTGTGAAATAGCATGTGCCATTGAGCACTCTTTGTCAAAGGACTTGTTTTCTATGCTTTCAGAAGAAGTTATTTCTAAACCGCGTATTCATGTAGAAGTTGGTAAGGACTTGCTAACATTCCCTAACAAGTGTAGACACTGCAATCCTGCCCCATGTATGGAAGTCTGTCCTACCTATGCAATTTCAAGAGACGAAAAAACAGAATCTGTGTTGGTAGATCCAGCAAAGTGTATAGCATGTAGTATGTGTGCTATTGCATGTCCCTTCGGTGTTATAACTTTTGAGAAAACCTATACTGTCCGAAGAAGTGTAAATGTAAAGTGTGATAACTGTATAGATAGACAAAAAGAAGGCAAAAAACCTGCATGTGTTGAGGCTTGTAAAACTGGAACTCTCACCTTTGGAGACGTAAATGACTTAATAAGAGAAAGAAGAAAAGAGGTAACGAAAATAGTTACAAAAACCTTAAAAGATCAAATGAATCCTAAATATCTATAAAAGCATCCTAATAGAAATCAAAAAGTGGAGGGTAAGTAAAATGCTTAAAGATTGGAAACCTGAGGACAAGTCCATAGATAAAGCAACACAGGAAATGATAAGAAAGGCAGAAAAAGAAGGAATAGAAACAGCTTGGGACAGATTAAAAGCTCAGCTTCCACAGTGTGGATACGGTCAGCTTGGAGTTTGTTGTAGGATTTGTATGCAGGGACCTTGTAGAATTGATCCATTTGGAAATGGTCCTCAGAAAGGAGTTTGTGGAGCAACAGCTGAAACAATAGTAGCAAGAAACTTGGTAAGAGCTATAGCTGCCGGTGCTGCTGGTCACTCAGATCATGGAAGACATGTAGTTTTAGCCCTAAAGGAAACGTTAGAGCATGGAACTCCTTATCCTATTAAGGATGAAAAGAAACTTAAAGATGTTGCTAAAAAACTTGGGGTACCGGTAGAAGGAAGAAAAGCAGAAGAAATAGCAAAAGATTTAGTAGAAATAGCTTTAGGAGATTTCAGTAAGCAAGATGAAGAAATAATTAAATTTGCAGATGCATATGCAAACAAAAAAAGAAAAGAAGTATGGAAGAAAACAGGTGTTGCACCAAGAAATATAGATAGAGAAATCGTCGAATCAATGCATAGAACTACCATGGGAGTTGATCATGACCCTCTTTCCCTTGTAGCCCATGGTATAAAGACTTCCATTGCAGATGGATGGGGAGGTTCTCTTATTGCTACAGAATTCCAAGACATTCTATTTGGAACTCCAAAAATAGGTAAAGGAGAGGCAAATTTAGGTGTCTTAAAAGAAGACTATGTAAATATTGTTATACACGGTCACGAGCCTGTTCTTTCAGAGAAAATCATTGAAGCAGCTCAAGATCCTGAACTGATTGAATTAGCGAAAAAATATGGAGCAAAAGGTATAAATGCTGTTGGTATGTGTTGTACTGGACTAGAGCTCCTTATGAGACATGGAACTCCAATAGCAGGAAATTACCTTCAGCAGGAATTAGCAATCGTTACAGGTGCTGTTGAGGCAATGGTAGTTGACGTTCAGTGTATCATGCCTTCGTTAGTTGATGTAGCTAGATGTTTCCATACAAAGATTATAGATACAAGTAGCTTAGCTACTTTCCCAGGAGCAGTTCATGTTAAGTTTGATGAAATGAGAGCTGATGAAATAGCAAGAGAAATTGTAAGAATAGCGGTAGAAAACTTCCCTAACAGAAATAAAGACAAGGTTCAAATTCCTAAAGGTAAATCAGAAGCTATTGGAGGTTTCTCAGTAGAAGCCATTTTAGAAGCGCTTGGAGGAACTCTCAAACCTCTTGAAGAGGCAATAGTTTCTGGAAAAATTCGTGGTGTTGTTGGAATTGTTGGATGTAACAACGCAAAGATAAGACATAACCACAATCACATAGTTCTTACAGATGAACTAATCAAGAATGATATTCTTATCATAGGAACTGGTTGTTGGGCAACTGCATGTGCAGAGCACGGAATATTCTTGCCAGAATATGCAGAAAAGGCAGGAGAAGGATTAAAGAGTGTATGCAAGGCATTAGGTATTCCTCCTGCTCTTAACATGGGTTCCTGTGTCGATTGTTCAAGGATGTTAGTTCTTGCAGATCTTATGGCAAGAGACCTTGGAGTTGATATTTCAGACCTTCCTCTTGCAGGTTCTGCACCAGAGGCAATGACAGAAAAAGCTGTATGTATAGGAACTTACTTTGTTGCATCAGGAATTCTTACCCACCTTGGAATAGTGCCTCCAACTGTAGGAAGCGTAGAGGTAACAAAACTTCTAACAAAGGATGCAATGAATATAGTAGGTGGTGCTTTCTACATAGAGCCAGATCCTATCAAGGCAGCAAAAACTTTAATTGACCATATAGAATCTAAGAGAAAAGCTTTAGGTATTTAATTAAGGGCTTAAAGGAGGAGGTTCTTTCTCCCCTTTCTATCTTTTCACACATTTAGGCAAGGAGTAAAATAAAAATGGAAAAAACAATAGATAAAAAGATAATAGATGAAATAATCGAAAAATATAAAAATCCATCAGGAAAAGTTATAAGTATCTTAGAAGATATCCAAGAAAAAAATAAATATCTTTCAAAAGAGGCACTAGAGTACGTTTCAGAAAAGCTCAATATACCTCTTTCTCAACTTTATAGTATTGCTACATTTTATTCATTTTTTAACTTAAAGCCTGTAGGAAAACACATCATCAGTGTTTGTACAGGAACTCCTTGTCATGTAAAGGGAGCTCCTCAACTTATAAAAACTTTAGAACGTCTTCTTGGAATAAAACAAGATGAAGTTTCTGAAGATTCTAAGTTTTTCCTTACCACTCACGATAGAAGTTTTTCTCTTACTGCTGCAAGATGTTTTGGATGCTGTTCTATGGCACCTGTAATCAGAATAGATGACAAAATCTATGGTTACGTTACGGTTAATGATCTTCCTAAGATACTTAAGGAATATGGATGGAGAGAAAAATGAAAATAGTTTCTATCAAAGATTTACAAAAGGTAGCAGAAAAAGGATTAAAGAAGCTTAAACCAAAAAACAAGATACGTATTAGTGTAGGACTTGCTACTTGTGGCATTTCTGTAGGTGGAGCTCTTTTATACGATCTATTAGAGAAAAAAATAAAGGAATTTGGACTAGAAAATAAAGTAGAGCTCTCTAAAACTGGTTGTATTGGTTTTTGTAAAGAAGAACCTATTGTAAATATAAAAATTCCTGGTAAAGCCATAGTAGTTCTTCATAGAGTTACTCCCGAAGATGTAGATGAAATATTAAAAACAATTGCCGATGACGAATACAAATTTCCCAAGGTATTTTTCCAGATAGATAAATGGGATCACATTACTTCTTTTATAGATTATGGAGAAAAGTTTCCAGAAATTCCAACTTGGAATGAAATTGATTTCTTCAGATATCAAAAAAGATTAGTCTTAAGAAACTCAGGTATTATAAATCCAGAAGATATAGAAGAATACATTGCAGTAGGTGGATACAAATCTCTTTTTAAAGCATTTAAAGAAATGAATCCTGATGAAATTATAGAGGAAATAAAAAAATCAGGCTTAAGAGGAAGAGGAGGAGCTGGATTTCCTACTGGTCTTAAATGGGAATTTGCAAAGAAAGAAAAAAGTGACGTGAAATACGTAATATGCAACGCTGACGAAGGCGATCCCGGTGCTTACATGAACAGAAACGAAATGGAATCTGACCCTCATATGATAATAGAAGGAATGATAATCTGTGGTTACACAATAGGAGCAAACGAAGGCATTATTTACGTAAGAGCTGAATATCCGTTAGCTATCGAAAGATTACAGAAGGCAATAGACGATGCAAGAAGTCTTGGTTTTCTTGGGAAAGATATTCTTGGAACAGGATTTGATTTTGATATAACAATAGTCAAAGGTGCAGGTGCTTTTGTCTGTGGAGAAGAAACTGCACTTATAGCTTCTATAGAAGGTAAGGCTGGAAGACCTAAACCAAGACCACCATTTCCTGCTCAAAAAGGTTTGTGGGGAAAACCCACCAATATAAACAACGTTGAAACATGGAGTAATATCCCTATCATAGTAGAGAAGGGAGGAGATTGGTTTTCAAAGTTTGGAACAGAAAAAAGTACAGGTACAAAAGTCTTTTCACTTGTTGGAAAAGTTGAAAACGTTGGACTTGTAGAAGTAGAACTTGGAACACCTGTCAGAAAAATTATCTACGATATAGGAGGCGGTACCAAAAAAGGAAAGATAAAAGCTGTACAAACAGGAGGTCCTTCAGGAGGATGCATTCCTTCTAAGCTATTTGATACACCTGTAGATTATGAACACCTTGCAGAAGTTGGTTCTATAATGGGTTCTGGTGGTGTTGTAGTAATGGATGAAGATACGTGTATGGTAGATACGGCAAAGTTTTTCCTCGATTTTTCTGTAGATGAATCGTGTGGAAAATGTGTTCCATGTCGGGAAGGACTAACTCACATGTACGAAATTCTTGATAACATAACAAAAGGTAAAGCCTCCATAGAAGATGTAGAAACTCTAAAAGAACTTTCAGAAACCGTTAAAACAACATCATTATGTGGTCTTGGACAAACAGCGCCTAATCCTGTGCTTACTACACTTGAGTACTTTTACGAAGAGTATATAGAACACGTTGTTAATAAACGTTGTCCTGGAAAGGTTTGTAAGGACTTAATTCAGTACGTAATTATTCAGGAAGCTTGTAAAGGTTGCACCGTATGTGCATTAAAATGTCCTGTTAACGCTATTTATGGAGAAAGGAAGAAACCACACGTAATTGATCAGTCGGCATGTATTAAATGTGGAGCTTGTCTGGAAGTGTGTAAATTTGATGCCGTTAGAAAAGTTTCAGAAGGAATAGGTGGTGGAAAATGAAGGAGCTTGTAAGCGTTTATATAAATGGAAAAAAATATGAAGCAGAAAAGGGAGAAATGCTTATAAACGTTGCTAGAAGAAACGGTATAAAAATACCTTCTCTTTGTTATGAAGAATTTCTTGAACCTTATGGTTCGTGTCGTATATGTATAGTAGAGGTAAAGGAAGGTGCAAGACCTGGTATTACTACATCTTGTTCTCTGGCATGTGTAGAAGGGTTAAAAGTTGAAACTGATACACCAGAAATCATTAGACATAGAAAAATGTTAATTGAGCTCTATTTGGCACAAGCTCTAGAAGCAGAAAAAATAAAGGAACTTGCAAAAGAATACGGTGTAAAGTCTACAAGATTTAAGAAAAAGTACAAAAAAGATGATCCTCTCAACAATAAATGTATTCTCTGTGGTCTTTGTGTAAGGGTTTGCAACGAAGTTATGGGATATGGTGCCATAAACTTTATTAATAGAGGACATAAAACCAAAGTAAATACTCCATACTTTGAGCCTAGTAATGTTTGTTCTGGATGTAAGGCATGTGTTGAGATTTGTCCAACTGATGCCATAACAGTAAAAGAGGAAGGCAATAAAAGAATTTTTGTTTCTTGGAGTAATACTACTGTAGAACTAGAAAAATGTGAAGAATGTGGTAAGTACTTTGCATCAGAAAAACTTGTAAGTAGAGTTCTTACTAAAGTTTATCCTAATGCTTTACACTTTGATGATACTTTTAAGAAATTGTGTCCAGAATGTAAAAGGAAATATATGTTATCACACAATATTACTGAATTAAGGAGAGGTTTAGAAAATGGCAGGTAAAAGCAAGAAAAAACTTGTTGAAGTGGCAAAGGAGTTAAAAGAGAAGTCTTCAATGGAAAATAAAGACTTAGAATTTAGAGTTGTCGTAACTGGAAAAGGAGGCGTTGGAAAAACAACTACTTCGGCTATCTTATCTCATCTTTTTGCAAAAGATGGATATAAAGTTCTTGCTATAGATGAAGATCCTCAGATGAACTTACCTTATTCCTTAGGGTTAGATGAAGAAAAGGCAAAGGAAATAGTTCCACTGTCCCACAATTTTGACTATATAGAGGAAAAAACTGGGGCAAGACCAGGCTCATCATGGGGACTCTTTTTAAGTCTTACTCCTGATGTTGACGATGTAGTAGATAAATTTGGAATAAAGGTTACAGATAATATTAGTGTGTTGGTAATGGGAACTGTTGTTCAAGCAGCAACTGGCTGTCTTTGTCCTGAAAATACACTACTTGATGCTGTTGTAAGATATATTTCCCTACGGAAAAATGAAGTTATCATAATGGATACTCAAGCTGGAGTAGAACATTTTGGCAGAGCTCTCTCAAAAGGCTTTAGACACTGTGTTGTCGTAACAGACTATACTTTTAACTCCATCCAAGTTGCTAAACATACTGCTACATTGGCTAAGCAGATAGGTATTCCTAATGTTTATCTTCTTGTTAATAAAATTAGAAAAGAAAGCGATATAGAAAAAGCAGAGAAGTACCTTTCAGATAGTGGAGATATCTTTAAAAAAGTTTTCTTTGCAAAGCACAGTGAACAAGTTTTAGATAATGAACCTTTTGTAGCACCAGTCTTAGAGCTAGAAGATGAATATGTCAAAACTTTAATAAAACTTAAAGAAGAGCTAAAGAAAAATAATGAGTAAGTAAAGCCACTTCTTCCTCTGTTTAGTACAATTTTGACAACGACTTGATAGAAGGAGGAAGAAGTGGAAACCCTTTACAAAATAGCTGCAATATTTTTTGATATTATTTTTGTTCTCCTAGTCTCATATTTTACTTTTGTCTTTGGCTTGAGGCTTTATTGGAAATTCAAATCAAAGAGAATGAGAGGACAGGAACTTCCCATTTTAGAAGGTGAGTTTTTAAGACTTAAGAGAGGAAAAGGAGTAATTTACTTTCATGCTCCAAATTGCCGTCCCTGTAAATTTATTGATCCTGTAATAAAGAAACTTTCTAAAGAACTTAAGAAAGTTGCGTTTATCAAGGTTAATATTGCTGAAAAGCCAGAACTTGCAAGAAAATTTGGAATACTTGCAACACCTTCAATTATTATTACTAAGGATGGACATATAGAAGAAGTTCTCATGGGGCCTGTTACTGAGGGAACATTAAGAGAGAAACTAAAGTAATTAGATTTCGGGAATCTATAATTTGAACTCCAAACAAAACCTGGAGGCTGAGAATGAAGATAGCTCTTGCTTGTGATCATGGTGGCTTTCGTTTAAAGGAAACTATTAAGGCTTACCTTGAGGAACTTGGAATAGAGTATATCGACTATGGAACTTATTCAGAAGAATCTGTAGATTATCCTGACTTTGCCTATAAGGCTGCCAAAGGAATAGTAAATGGAGAAGCAGATAGAGGAATCTTTATCTGTGGAACGGGAATTGGGATTTCCATTGCAGCTAATAAAGTAAAGGGAATTAGAGCAGCCCTTTGTTACAATGTGTTTTCAGCAGAGATGAGCAAAAGACACAACAACGCAAATGTTTTATGTCTTGGTGGAAGAATTTTAGGGGAAGAATTAGCAAAAGCAATTGTAAAGGTGTGGCTTGAGACTCCATTTGATGGTGGAAGACATGAAAGAAGAATAAATAAGATTTCAGAAATTGAAAAGCTGGAGGAATGATGCTCATAATTGCTGGTCCCTGTGTAATTGAAGATAGAGATACAGTCTTTGAAGTAGCAAAAAAAATAAGGGAATTAAAGGATAAATACCCTAAGCACATGTGGATTTTTAAAGCTTCATTCGATAAAGCCAATAGAAGTTCAATCGATTCTTATCGGGGACCAGGAATAGAAAAAGGACTTGAACTTTTATCCGAAGTGAAAGAAAAATTTGAACTTCCTATAACTACTGATATCCATGAACCTTGGCAGGCAGAAATTGTGGGAAAAGTTGTAGATATAGTCCAAATTCCTGCCTTTTTGTGCCGCCAGACTGATCTTATTGTTGCTGCTGCAAAAACAGAGAAAATAGTAAATGTAAAAAAAGGACAGTTTATGGCACCTTGGGATATGGCAAATGTTGTTGAGAAATTAAGAAAAAGTGGTGCTTCAGAGATTTTACTAACTGAAAGAGGAACAACGTTTGGCTACAATAACTTAGTTGTTGACTTTCGTTCTATTCCAATAATGAAAAAGTTTGGGGTAAAAGTTCTTTTTGATGCTACTCATTCAGTTCAAAGACCCGGTGGGCTTGGGAAAGTTAGTGGAGGTGACAGGGAATTTGTCCCGTATCTTTCTCGTGCGGCTATCGCTATTGGAGTTGATGGGCTCTTTTTTGAAATTCATCCTGAACCTGAAAGAGCTCTTTCTGATGGAGCTAACATGCTGAATTTGGAAGACTTTGAAGTTTTAATAGGAAAACTTATAAAGCTTTACTCCTTTATGAAGGAGAACTTCTAAAATGAAGGATGACTCTATACACGATATAGTCAAGATTCTCAGAAAAGAAACTAAAAAGTGGAATACTCCTATAGTTTCTCTTATGTCACAAACTGAAAGAGATCCCTTTAAAATACTTATTGCCACTGTTCTTAGCTTAAGGACAAAAGATGAAATTACAGCTAAAGCAGCTAATAAGCTCTTCCAGGTTGCAGATAACCCTTACGATATGTTAAAGCTTAAAGAAGAAGAAATAGCTTCCTTAATTTATCCTGTAGGTTTTTACAGAAGAAAAGCTAAGAATATAAAAGAAATATGTAAAGTACTTATAGAAAAGTACAATGGTAAAGTACCAGATGAAATAGACGAGCTTTTAAAACTACCAGGTGTTGGAAGAAAAACGGCAAACTTAGTCGTTACCTTAGGATATGGGAAACCGGGTATATGTGTTGACACACATGTTCATAGAATTTCAAATAGACTTGGCTATGTAAACACAAAAACACCTGAAGAAACAGAATTTGCTCTTAGAGAAAAACTGCCAAAAGATTATTGGATTGAAATAAATGACCTTCTTGTTTCATTAGGACAGCACATATGTCATCCAACATCCCCAAAATGTTCTCAGTGTCCAATTGAAAAATACTGCGACAAACGGGATGTAAAAAGGAGCAGATAATGAAGCTTTCTCCTCTTTTTACTGATCTTTATCAGCTTACAATGATGTGCGCTTACTTAGATAACAACAAGAGAGAATGGGCAGCTTTTGAACTATTTGTTAGAGAGCTCCCAGAAAAAAGGAATTACTTAGTATATGCAGGACTTCAAGAAATCGTTGATCTAATAGAAAGTTTGCGTTTTTCAAAAGAAGATATTGACTATCTTTATTCTTTAAAGCTATTTCCTGACTGGTTTTTAGACTTTTTGAAAGAGTATCGATTTTCTGGACTTCTTTATTCCATGAAAGAAGGAACTCTTTTTTTTCAACACGAACCCGTTCTTCGAGTAGAAGCTCCTATTTATGAAGCTCAGCTTCTTGAAACAGCTATAATGAACCAAATTCATGCTTCTTCGTTGATAGCTACAAAGGCAGCTCGTGTTTTTTCTGTTTCTAAAGGAAAACTCCTTGCAGATTTCTCTTTAAGAAGAACACACGGTATAGATGCAGGTTTAAAAGTTGCAAGAAACAGTTATATTGCTGGATTCA
The DNA here is from genome assembly GCF_000191045.1 of Desulfurobacterium thermolithotrophum DSM 11699. Lineage (NCBI taxonomy): Bacteria > Pseudomonadati > Aquificota > Aquificia > Desulfurobacteriales > Desulfurobacteriaceae > Desulfurobacterium > Desulfurobacterium thermolithotrophum. The sequence goes on along the minus strand of NC_015185.1, from coordinate 410,399 downwards.
ATTCTACTTCTAATGTATTAGCTGGGAAAATCTACAAAATACCTGTTGTAGGAACTGTAGCTCACTCCTTTATAACTTGTTTTGATTCAGAAGAGGAGGCCTTTAGAGCCTATGCTAAAACATTTCCTCATAATACAGTTCTTCTTGTTGATACTTACGATACCATTGAAGGAGTAAAAAAAGCAATAAAAGTTGCAAAAGAACTGGAATCTAAAGGCTACAAACTAAAAGGAATAAGACTTGATAGCGGTGATATAGTTGAGCTCTCAAGAATTTCAAGAAGACTTCTTGATGAAGCTGGATTAAATCACGTTAAAATTATTGTAAGTGGTGGTCTTGACGAGTACAAAATAGATGAAATTTTGAAAGAAGGAGCTATTGTTGACGGTTTTGGAGTTGGTACGAGAGTAGGGACATCTGCTGACGTTCCTTATATAGATTTTGTTTATAAGCTCGTTGAATTTGATAAAAAACCTGTAATGAAGACAAGTAAAGGAAAAAAGATGTATCCAGGAAGGAAACAGGTTTTTAGACAAAAAAATGGTGATGTAGTAGGTAGCTTTGATGAAAAACTTCCTGGAGAGCCTCTATTAGAGAAAATAATTGAAAATGGAAATCTTGTAAAAGAACTTCCTTCTCTAAATGAAATAAGAGATTATTTCATTTATCAATTTAATAAATTTCCGGAAAGAATCAAAAACATACATAGAAAAGAAGAGTATCCTGTAACCATAAGTCAAAAATTAGAGAATCTATACGAAACTTTAATGAAAAAGCTTTTATCTGGAGGTTAAATTCTGTTGAAAGACATAAAAATAATTACGATTGATGGTCCGGCAGGAGCGGGAAAGAGCTCTATTGCAAAAGAAATTGCAAAAAGATTTGGCTTTACTCATCTTGACTCTGGTGCCATTTATAGGACAATAGGAATTGCCTGTAAAAAAGCAGGTGTAAATCTTGAAAATGAGAAAGAAGTTCTTGAAGTTGCAAAAAAAATAAGGATAGAACTGAAGGAAGGTAAGGTTTTTCTTAATGGAAATAATGTAACAGAAGAAATTAGAACTCCTGAAGGAGGAATGTTAGCTTCAAAAGTAGCTCAATTTAAAGAAGTCAGAGAAATTGTTGTAAAAATATTAAGAGAATTAGCTAAAGGGAAAAAGATAGTTATAGATGGCAGAGATGCCGGTACTTATATATTTCCTGAAGCAGATTTAAAAATTTACTTAACTGCTTCTCCTGAAGAAAGAGCAAGGAGAAGATATAAAGAACTATTAAAAAGAGGATTTAATGTCTCTTTTAATGATATATTAAAAGAAGTAATAGAAAGAGACAAAAGAGATAAAAACAGAAAGTTTGCCCCCTTAGTAATTCCTGACGGTGCTGTGATTATCGATACTACAGAAAAAAATTTAGAAGAAGTTCTTCTAAAAATTTTTGAACTCATAAATTTTAGAAACTGAAAAGCTATGAAGTGAAAGTAACAGAAGAGATTGAAAGATTAATTTCCTTTTCCTATTTTAATTATAGCTTTTTACAAAATTTTTACGAGTAAGGAGGAAGACAATGAATTGGAATACACTGAAAACTACTATATTACTTGGTCTTTTAACGGGAATGTTGCTTGTTTTTGGAAAGCTTCTTGGTGGAAATGTTGGAATGGTTATTGCTCTATTTATGGCAGCTATAATGAACTTTGGAAGTTGGTATTTTTCAGACAAAATAGTTTTATCAATGTATGGAGTAAGACTCCTTGAAAAAGAAGATGCTCCTGTTCTTCATGAGATAGTTGAAAAACTTGCAAAGAATGCAGGTATTCCAAAACCTAAGGTTGGTATTGCTCCTATGGATGTTCCAAATGCATTTGCAACAGGTAGAAATCCAGAAAATGGAGTAGTTGTTGTAACTCCAAAAATTGTAGAGCTCCTTGATCAAGATGAGCTTGAAGGAGTACTTGCTCATGAAATTGCTCATATCAAGAATAGAGACACTCTCATTCAAGCAGTCGCAGCAACAATTGGTGGTGCAATTACAACCTTAGCAAATATGGCTCAGTGGTTTCTCCTTTTTGGAGGAGCAAGGAGAGAAGAGGAAGATGGTAGCTGGGCTGAAGTAATAGGTACAATTCTAATGGTAATTCTTGCACCTATTGCTGCAACTCTCATCCAGATGGCAATCTCAAGATCAAGAGAATACAAGGCAGACGAAACAGGAGGCATGATTTCAGGTAAACCGGAAGCTCTTGCAAGTGCACTTAAAAAACTTGAAGAGTACTCTATGAGAATCCCACCAGAAATAGCTAAAGCAGAAGTAAATCCAGCAACAAGTCATCTCTTTATTGTTAATCCATTAAAAGGAGATACAATAGCAGCTTTATTCTCTACCCACCCACCAACAGAAGAAAGAGTAAGGAGACTTTTAGAGCTTGCTAAGAGACTCTTTGGCAGAATTAGAGAGACCTTGTGGAGGTGGTAATTGATTGAGGGATAAACTTCCGGACATAAAGGATTACTTAAAAGGGTGTGCACAGACAAATCTTATTCACAGGTTTGATATCTCCACCATCTCCCATTTCTTTGGGAGATGGATTCCCTTTGCTTTTGCAGTTGGCATCGTTACTGGTTCTATTGCTTCATTGATGGATATAGTAATAGTTAATCTCAACAACTTCCTCTCCTCAAATCTTCCTTTTCTTTTTCTGTACCCACTTGTTGTATCGGTATTGGTTGGGTATGCTCTAACAGTAGATTCATCGATTGGAGGTCCCGGAATTGGTTATTCAATTCTTCATCTGAAGACAAAAATATACATTCCTGTCCGCTCAGTGATACTCAAACTGATAACCTCAACACTCGTTCTCTCAGGTGGTTTTATTGCCGGAAGGGAAGGTCCTTCCTTTTACATCGGAGTGGCCATTGGTGAGTGGCTCGGTAAAGCCTACGGACTGGGTAAGAAATACAAACCTCTCTTAGGGCTTATCGGCGGTGGAGCTTTTACCGGAGCTCTCCTAAAAGCACCTCTTGGAAGTGCTATTTTTGCTATGGAACTTGAAGAGATGTACAACCTTGACTATAGACCTTTTGTTCCTATGATTATTGCTTCCATTGTCAGCTATCTTACATTTTCCTTTTTCAGAGGAGAAAGCGCGTTTATCTATCTTACAAAAAATCCAGAGTGGAGTTTGCAAATTATTCCCTATATCGTTGTAATGGGACTAGTAATAAGTCTGCTTATTTACCTTTATACTTTTGTTTTCCATACAGCTTCCTGTACTTCAAAGTACTTTTCCTCAAAAGATAGACCTTTAATAGGAACTTCTCTTGCGCTTCCCTTTTTACTCATTCTTTACTTAACTACTCACGATGTAGATTTTCTTTCCACTCCAGCCCACATGGGAATAATTTCAAAACTGGCACAAATCCCTTTTCCTATTTTAGTAGATATAGTAGTTATCTTATGCGTTATTATTGTTACAAGTTTTACTCTCTCCTTTGGAATTCCCGGAGGAATCATTTTGCCAAACTTACTCATTGGAGCAGCGGTCGGAAATATGTTTGGACATATATTTCCTGACCAAATAGTTGTTTTCACTCTTGCTGGAATGGGAGCAGCATTAGCAGCTGGAGCAAAAACACCATTAGCTGCAATTGTCATGATTACAGAAATGACTCATGCCGATGTTGTAATTCCTATGACAGCTGCAATAATTACGAGCTATACTACAAGTTTTGGTTTCTGTCTTTACTTAGGACAAGAAATGAAACTTAAACCTATGGCAGGAGAAAAGAGTGGAAATTCTAAGGAATAGAAAAATTGTTTTAGGAATAACCGGAAGTATAGCTGCTTATAAAGCTGTAGAAATTTTAAGAAAACTTCAAAAAGCTGGAGCAGAAGTTAAAGTTGCAATGACTCCTTCTGCATTAAAGTTTGTATCTAAGCTTACACTTCAGACACTTTCTGAATATCCAGTGTACTATGAAACCATTCCTGAAGACACCGTAGAGATAAGACACACATCTCTATCTGCCTGGGGAGAACTGTTCATCGTCGCTCCGTCAACAGCAAACACAATTGCAAAAATTGCCTGTGGTATCGCTGATAATCCTGTTACAGATCTTGCACTCTGTTTCGGAAAGGGAATTATCTGTCCTGCAATGAATGTCAGGATGTATGAAAACCCAGTAACTCAGGAAAATCTGAAAAAACTAAAACAACTGGGATATGAAATTGTTGAACCAGGTCGTGGCTTTCTTGCATGTAAAGAAGAAGGAAAAGGAAGACTTGCCGAGGTCGAAGATATTCTGGATGCTGCCTCATACTGGTTTATTCCCAAACTGCTAAAAGGTAAAAAAGTGGTTGTAACTGCTGGAGCCACAAGGGAGTACATAGACCCCGTTAGGTTTATCTCAAATCCCTCTTCCGGTAAGATGGGCTTTGCGCTTGCAAAAGCCGCAAGAGGTGCAGGAGCTGAAGTAACACTGATAACGGGAAAAACCCACCTTAGAACGCCTTACGGTATAAAGAGAATAGATGTCGAAACAGTTGAAGAGATGAAAGGAGTCGTTCTTGAAGCTACAAAGGATGCCGATATCTACATTTCGGCTGCAGCAATTGGTGACTATAGACCGATAAAGAGAGAAGAGAAAAAAATCAAAAAGTCGGAAAAGAAGTTAATACTCGAACTTGAAAGAACACCGGACATCTTAAAACTTATAGGTGAAAGAAAAAGAAATGGACAGATCGTGATTGGATTTGCAGCAGAGACAGAGAGTTTGTTTGAAAATGCAAGGAAGAAAATCGAAAAGAAAAACCTTGACGCAATAGTTGCAAATGACGTTAAAAAGGGAATATTTGGTAGTGACAAGACGGAAATCTTCTTTATAACGAGAAAAGGAGAATTTTTAATTTCAGGTTCTAAAGAAGAAGTTTCTATTAAAATAGTTCAACTCATTTATGAAAACTTCTTTAAAGGAGTGGAGTAAAGAAATGTTTGGATTTTTTAGAAGAAAACCAAAGCTTGAAGATGAGCTAAAGAAAAATCCTTATCAACCAGAGAAGTGGTTAAAGCTTGCAGAAAAGGATGAAAGAAAAGCTCCAGAAGCTATTATTAATACGCTTATTTACAGTAATGGAGAATTATTAGATACTGTTGTTAAAAAGATAAAAAGCTTTGCAATCTTTAGAGAAATTGAACCATTCATACCAAAAGTCGAAGAAAAGCTTGGTAAAGAGTACGCTTCATTTTTACTAGGAATTGTTGAGGAATATAAAGGAAATCTTCAAAAAGCAAGAAACCTTTACGATGTAGCCAGAAATAGCCAAGATTCTACTCTTTCTTTTCTTTCAAACTACTACATTGCTTCCATCTACACAAAAGAGGAAGTCTACGACTTGGCTTACAAAGCACTCAAAGAGATTGAGGAAAAAGTTCCTGAAAACTACAAGCTGGAATTTATGGTTAAAAAGAGAGAACTTGAGGAAAAACTGGGACTTTCCGGTTCAAAACTACTAAAGAGCTTTAAAGAAGGTTTAAAGAAAACTAGAGACGCTTTAGGTCTTTCAGCTTTTAAAGGTAGAGAAGTAGATGAATCTCTTTTTGAAGAGCTGGAAGAAAAGCTTATCCTTGCTGATGTTGGTGTAAATACAACTTTAGAGTTAATAGACTACTTGAGAAATGAGGCAAAGAAGAGAAAAATCAAAAGCTCCGACCAGCTTCTTGAGCTCCTCAAAGGAAAACTTAAAGAGATGCTTTCAAAGTGCAGAGGTTCTTTCAATATTTCAGAAAAACCCTCTGTCATCCTTGTTCTTGGCGTTAACGGTGTTGGAAAGACAACAACAATTGGAAAACTTGCAAAACAGCTAAAAGAGAAAGGTTACTGTGTAGTCCTTGCAGCAGGGGATACTTTCAGAGCAGCAGCCATTGAACAGCTTGAAGTCTGGGCTGAAAGAGCAGGAGTAAGAATCATAAAAGGACAAGAGGGAACAGATCCAGCAGCCGTTGTCTTTGATGCAATACAGAGTGTAAAAGCAAAGGGAGATGATATTCTCATAGTCGATACTGCAGGAAGGCTTCACAATAAAGACAGGTTGATGAAGGAAATCCATAAGATCAAAAAAGTTATTGGAAGAGAGTTTCCAGGACAGCCTGCTGAGATTTTATTGGTACTTGATGCAAACACAGGCCAGAATGCAATCTCCCAGGCAAGAGCTTTTAAGGAAATTACAGATGTAACAGGCATAGCTCTCACAAAGCTTGACGGAACCGCTAAGGGAGGAATCGTCATCGCCATCTGTAACGATCTGAAAATACCTATAAAACTTGTAGGCATAGGAGAAAAAATAGAGGACCTAAGGAAGTTTGACCCTAAGGAGTTCGTTGAGGGATTGTTTGAAGTTGAAAAAGAGTAACTTAGAATTACGCAAGAAAAAGAGGCAACAAGATTTTTGTTCTCTCTTTTCCAATTTTTCTTCGCAGTGTTTCCTTGATAGAAACAGCTAAAATTTCTGCTAATTTTACTGGAACTGCATTACCTATCATTTTATAGCCAGCGTCCAATTTCTCATACACAAAAATAAAATCGTCAGGAAAAGTTTGAATTCTTGCACACTCTCTTACCGATAACCTGCGATAAGGATAAGGCGATTCTGGGTCAAAAATATATTTATCTTTTGAAACCTTTATCATTTTATTCGCCTGAGGATGAATAGGTGCATGCCTTCCACTTGCTTGAATAGTGAAAGAAGGCTCATTCCATGACCTTACCCTATTTCTTGACATATAAATAGAGGAAAATGAACCAATATAGTATTCATGATTTGGAACAATAACCTTCGGATTATGCCTGTTTTTCTCAAGAGGTTCAACAACGTTATCTTTTAAATCGTATATCGCATCCCGTAGTGTCTTTTTCCGGTCAAAAGGTTTAGGGAAAGAGTAACTAATTTGAAGATCCTTTCTAAAACCAATTATGAAAACCCTTTTTCTATTTTGAGGAACTAAGTAGTCATAGGTATCTATTAACTTATAATAAATATCATAACCAGCTTTCTCTAAGGAAGTTAGTATAAGATTAAAAGCTTTTTTATGTCTCCTATGCAAGATTCCAGCAACATTCTCAAATAAAAAGAAATAAGGTCTTTTTCTTGAGATTATGTCTATATAGTTTAGAACTAATCTTCCTCTTTCATCTTCAATTCCCTTCCTATTACCAGCCTCGCTCCAGCTTTGACAAGGAGGTCCCCCTATTATTCCCACGCAATCTGGAATATCAGAAACAGGAATAACTCTCAAGTCCCTCTTGTCCAAATAAGTCCCCGGAAAGTTTCTCGTATAAGTTTCCCAAACATCTTTATCATTATCATTCGCCCAAACAATGGAAAAACCAGCTAATTCAAAACCTAAGTCTAATCCTCCACAACCTGAAAACAGAGACACTATCTCCATTTATCCTCCACTACATCTTCAACACAATAAGAGTAGAATCTATTATACTTGCAGGATTAGCTGGGTTCTTCACCTTTAGCGACCTTTCCCTAATAAACCCTTCCTCCCTCAGTTCAAAATATTTTTCCAAGATCTCCTCTTCTGTTTCCTGTAAAATCCTTTGCAGTTTTTCTTTCCTCAAAAGAATCAAAACTTTGTTATTCTCATCTTTAAATTCCTCTATCCCATTTATATCACCAAAAGTTCCCTTAGGAGAAAGGATATTCCACATTCCGCGAATTCTTAAATCGGTAATACCTAAAGGGTCTACCCTATCTATTTTTGCCAGTTCTTTCGTTTTCTTCATTTCTAACCCAATATCTGTCAATGAGTGCTTAACAGCTTTCTTTATAACGTTAAAACATCTCTCGTAAACTTCTTTATCTGCAGCATATAAATCTCCATAAATCATATAAAGTCTATGAATGAGCATTCTTTTTACTACTCCTATGGAGTAAATAAGATCTTTTTCCTCCCAATCCTCAGCCTTCCTACAACTATTTGTTATTCTCGGATCTGTCCTATACAATTTATTCTTGGGATAAGAGCTATTAAGAGGTATTTTCTTCCTCAAACCGTCCGATTCTATTTTCTTAACTTCAACAGCATCGCCACCTTTAATCATCAGGTCAGGAGGATTATTTTGATTCCCTAAATAAGAAAAAACCTCACTAAAGATCTTTATTTTTTCACTCTCTGACTCTAAATTATAGGTTCCAGCAAACATATCTCTTACAAAGTGCTCTAAAGCTTCTCCAGAGCTATTCACTCTACTTCTATAAACCGAAACATCAATAGAGGGAAGACCATAACCAAAGGCTTTAATGTAAGAAGATAAATTCACTATAAAGTCAATAATCGTTTTCACAGCCAACGTATATACCCTCCCTAAGCTAAGAGTTTAGATTTAAAATATAAGCCAATCCATACCCTCAACGCTAACAAAAACAATAACATAGTCTCTGATACGTTTTTACACTTCTCTCAAAACTTCTTTCGGCTCAAAGGAGGTTGCTCTGATTGCAGGATAGATTCCTGATAGAAGACCTATAAGTATGGAAAGTATGGAAGATATTATTGCTCCTTTAAGAGGTATGTAAACTACCCAACCGGCTATTTTTGATATTAGAGTAACTACTAAAAGAGCAGTAACTATTCCAAAAAAAGCTCCTAATAAAGACAAGACAGTTGATTCGATGAGAAATTGTTTAAAAATATCAAATCTTGTGGCGCCAAAGGTTCTTCTGATTCCAATTTCTATTAATCTTTCATAAACAGAGAGTGTCATGACAGCCAGTATTCCAAGAGCTCCCACACTAAAAGCTATAACCGCAACAATTATTGAGAGCTTTGAAAAGATTTCTATTGCCTGTTTTTTTGTGTTTACTACATCTTCATATCTACTTATTGTGAAATCTTTTTTTCCATGTCTCTTGAGTAAAAGTCCTTCTACTTCTTTTATTGTTTCAGGAATAAGATCTGGAGAAAACGGCAGAACATAGATTCCATCAATGTAATCAACGTTTGAGATTCTCTTAACAGCAGAAGTTATTGGAATGTAAACTCTTTCGTCAAGATTTTCTCCACTTAGGTCTGTACCCCTTTTTTCCATAACTCCAACAATTTTGTAAGGAGCATTAAAAAGGTAGATTACTTTTCCAACAGGACAAGTTTTGTTGTAGAGCTCTTTTGCAACATCTATTCCTATAACAGCTACTTGAGAAATTTCCTCTATGTCTTCTTTTGTTAAGAATCTGCCACATAAGGGTGTGTAACCTGCAATTTCTATATATTCAGAATTTACTCCAAACACATCTGCCTTTACCGATTTTCCACCGTAGTGTACGTTGGGACTTACCTGTTTATACGGAGAAACTGCTTTAACAGAAGGACATTTTTCCTTAATTGCTTCTGCATCTTTTAAAGTTAAAGTTGGATAAAATGAGAGCTGAATAGTTCTACCACCAAGGTTTTTAACTTCTCCTGGAATTACAGCAATGACATCTGAACCAAGATTTCCAAGAGCTTTTAAAACCTGTTGTTTCAAAGCTCCTGTAATTCCCATCATGAAAGTAAGAGAAAAAACTCCTATTGCTACTCCTATCACAGATAAAATCATTCTCTTTTTATTTTCTTTAAAGTAAGCAACAAGAGATCTAACAGCCATTCTACACCTTCGTTTTTAAGGCTTTTACAGGTTCAAAGAGAGAAGCTTTTTTAGCAGGGAAATAAGCAGCAAGAAGACCGACGATAATTGAGAATATCGTAGCTAAGAAAAAGGCTTTTACTGGATAAACTACCGGAACGTTAAGAAGCGGCAAAATGTAGTGAACTGCTAAATAACCAACGAAACTTCCAATGAAAGCAGCAACAACTGATATAACGACACTTTCAAAGAGAATTCTTAATAAAACAGCTTTTTTAGTTGCTCCTAAGGCTCTTCTCAGACCAATCTCCCACTGTCTCACATAAACATTTATGTAAAAAATAGAAGAGAGAACAAAACCGCCTACTACAAGAGCTGTAGTTGAAGCTATTCCCAAAAATAGAGCAAAGCTTGCAGAAAGCATTGAAAGAAACTTCTTAACAACAACAGGAGTTATTATTGTAAAATCATCTGGCTTGTGGTTTTTCAATAAGATTTGTCTTGTTTCTTTGACTATTTTTTCGTACTGTGAAATATCAAGAACTCTAAATCTTATAATAGACACTCTGTTAAACGTCTTTTCTACTACTTTATCAAAAACTCTATAGGGAATGAAAACCCTATTATCAAGGTTGTGTCCGTTAGGAGTTTTTCCTTTTCTCTTATAGACTCCAATTATCTTAAAAGGTGTTTTTCCAATTAGAATAATTTTTCCTATTGGATTTTGTCCAGGATAGAAGAAATCGCTAACATCGTGTCCTACAACTGCAACTTTTCTAAGGTTTTTTAAATCATTTAATGTAAAACCTCTACCCATTTCAATTTTGTAATCCCAGGAAAGAAGCCAGTTTTTTCCAACACCAAAAACAGCAGAAAACTTAGAAGTTTGGATATTTGAAATCATCATTGGTTTAACAATTCCATAAGTTAGAGCAAATATTCCTTCTAAATGTGAAATTTTCTTTACATCTTTTAACTCAAGGTTGTTAGTTCTTCCTCGAGGACCACTCCCTATACTACCAGAAACAATAAGAACAGAATCAGGACCAAGTTTTTTAATTACTCTGTTAGCTTGAAGATTACTTCCTTCAATAGCTGAGACAATTAAAACAACAGAGGATACTCCAAAAACTATTCCAAGTAGTGCAAAGAAAGTTCTCGTTTTACTGTAAAACAAAGAAAGGATTAAATCCTTAACAAAAAAACTCATCATTTTACTGAACTACCTTCCCATCTTCTAATTTAATAATTCTTTTTGCATAAGATGCCGTAACAGGATCATGAGTAACAACAATTATGGTTTTTCCTTCCTTGTTAAGATTAGAAAATATTTCCATTACAGCTTTTCCAGATGCTGAATCCAACTGTCCTGTTGGTTCGTCTGCAAGAATTACTTCCGGAGAATTTATTAAAGCTCTGGCAATGGCCGTTCTTTGTTTTTGGCCACCTGAAAGCTGATCAGGCTTAAAGTAGATTCTTTCTTTCATTCCAAGTTTTGAAAGAATTTCTTTTCCCTTTTCTTCAGGAGATTTATTTTTGAAAAGCTTTTTCTTGTAAGCCGGATCAAGATACTCTACAGGCAAAATTACATTATCAAGAACTGTAAGATAAGGGACTAAATAAAATGCTTGGAAAATAAAACCAATATATTTACCTCTTATTTTTGAAAGTTCGTCATCTGAGAGCTCTAAAACGTTCTTACCGTTAAGGTAGTATTCTCCTGAAGTAGGCTTATCAAGACAACCTAATATGTACATAAGTGTTGACTTTCCAGAACCAGAAGGCCCCATTATAGCAACAAATTCACCCTTTTCTATTTGAAGGTCTATTCCTTTTAAAACTTCTGTTTGTAGCTCACCCTGTTTATAGACTTTTCTTATGTTCTTAAGTTCTATTAATGCCATTTTTACTTCCTTGTTACTTTTAGTGCTACAGTATCTCCTTCTTTTAAACCTTCGACGATTTCTGTAAACTTGTCATCGCTCCATCCAACTTTTACTGGTGTTTCTACAACCTTTCCATTTACGACCTTATAAACTGTGTATTTTCCATTTTTCCACTTAACAGCAGCATTAGGAACTACGAGAACATTCTTTTTAATACTAGCTATTATTGAATTGTGCGTTGTCATTTCAGGTTTCAAAAGTTTTACATCCTTAAAACCTCTTGCAACAACTATATAGTACACAACATTATTGAGAATCTTTGGTTTTGGATATATCTCTTTTACTTTTCCTTTAAAAATCTTGCCTCTATAAGCATCAACTGTAAACTCAACATCCATTCCTTTCTTAATTTTTCCAATTTCTGTTTCATCAACGTATATCCAGTTTTCAAGTTTTTCAGGATCAAGGATTGTTACAAATTCAGGAGCGTTAAGTCCTGCAACAACAGTTTCACCTTCTTGAGTAGAAACAAAGGAGATAATTCCACTTTTTGGAGCATAGATGTATGAATAAGAATATCTGATTTCTGCCTGTTTTAAAGCTGCCTTTGCAGTTTCAAGATCAGATTTATACTTTGCTTTTAGTTCTTCAAGGTTCCTCTTTTCAATTTTTACATCAAGATTAGCCTTTTTTAGACTCTCTTCTGCGGCTTTTAGAGAGCTCTGCGCCCGTTCAAACTCTGCCTTTGCCTGTTTTAACTTCTGCTCAGTTGTATATCCGATCTTAAAAAGTTTTTTCTGTCTATCGTACTCCCACTTTTTTAGTTCATAGTTTTCTTTCTCAGCTTTTAGCTTAGCTTCTGCTGCTGTTAGCGATGCAAGAGCTGACTTTAATCTCATTTCTTGTATCTTTATCTTTTCTGAATAGGTCTTTTTTACCTCTTCTAAGTGAGCTTTAGCTTTTTTTAATTCTTCTTTTAGTTCTCTGTTATCAATTATTGCGATCAAATCTCCTTTATTTACGTAATCACCAACTCTAACATTTTCTTTCACAACTGTTCCAGATATTCTTGCACCAACTTTGATTTCTCCTCCAACTTGTGGTTTTACTATTCCAGTAGCATCTATAACATTTCTAACATCTCCTTTTTTGACTTTAACTGTTTGAACTGGAACAAGCGTTACTTTTTTGCGGGATTTAATAAAGAAAAAACCTCCTATAAAGATAGCAATAAGGACTAGCGCTAATATTTTTTTCACTTTTTACCTCCGTAAAGAAGCTCACCAGTTGCCTTTTTTAACTCATAGTAAGCACTATTTAGGTTAAAAAGAGAATTTATATAGCTTTCTTCCGCAGTCTTTAAATTATCAAAAGCTTGTAAAAGAGCAACTATATCTGAAACACCTAACTTGTACTCGTTTAAAACTCTTTTATAAGCTTCCTTAGAATAATTTAAGAAAGACTTAGCAGATTTAACCTCTTCCATAGCCGAATTTACTGCTTCTACAGCGTTTAAAACTTCCCTCTTAATAGCATTTTCCTGCTTTTTTAAACTAAGTTCTTTTGAAATTAAGTCTTTCGTAACTGCAAGAGATTTTAGTTTTGTTACTCCACTATCAAAAATAGGAAAACTTAAAACTGCTGAAAGTTGATAGTTGTCTTTATCAGGGAAAAAAGCTGTTCCACTTTTTGTATAAGACGCAGAAAAATTTAGCTGTGGAGAAAGTGTTTTCTTTTGAATTTCGACGTTCAATTTAGCAATTTCTATCTCTTTTTTAAGCTTATAAATTTCAGGTCTCTTTAAAAGAGCAATTGAAATGAGTTTTTTTATTTTTGGTAGCTTAACTTCCTCTAAAAGCTCAACTTCAGCTTTTTCTCCTGTTTTTAGCGAAAAGTTTACTAGCTCATTTAACAGGTTAAAAGTTTGATTATATTCTTTTTCTGTATTTCTTAGAGAAGTTTTTGCCTTTTCAACATTTGCCTTTGATTTTAAAACGTCTGTAATGAGAACTAATCCATTTTTGTACTTTTTTTCGGAAATTTTTAATATCTCTTTGCTGCTTCTAAGGAGCTCTTTTCTTATTTCAATCAATTTTTCCAAGGTCTTTAATTTCAGGAGATAATTAATAGCTTGAGAGTAAAGCTCCAATCTTGTTTTTTCTAATGCATCTTTGTTAACTTCAATAGAATACTTATCTACCTTTAGCTGAACATTTCTTTGAAGATTTAAGGGATTAGCACTTACTGAAATTCCCAAAGTATATTGCTGGTTCCAAGATTTTGATAAAAAACCTGTGTAAGGATAGAACTCATCTACTTCTCCAGTTAGACTAATTCTTGGAAAATAAGAACGGAAAGTTGCTTCTCTTAGGAATTTTGATTTTTCTATAGCAGTTTTCTCTATTCCAATTTCTAGAGAATATCTATCAATAAGAGATTTTAGTTGAGAAATAGTCACAGCGTATGAATTTTTAAGAGAGAAGAAAAACAAAATAAATAATAAAAATATGGACTTACTCATTTAAAAGCCTCCTTACAAAGAGCTTCTTGCAATGGCATTCATACTTAAACTATCTTCTCCTTCTATTAAAAACTTCCTGTATCCTACATACGCTACCATTGCTCCATTGTCAGATGTAAATTCCATTTCAGGAAGGAAGAGGTTTAAGTTTTTCTCTACCTGCATTATTTTTAAACTTTCTCTTAAGAGAGAATTAGCAGAAACACCACCAGCAATTGCTACTTTTTTCACTTTTAATTCCTTAATAGCTTTTTTCAGTTTTCCTGTAAGATACTCAATTGCCGTTTTCTGAAAAGAAGCAGCTACTTGCTCAACCGGATATCCCTTCTCTATAAGTCTTCTAACTGCTGTTTTGAGTCCACTAAAGCTAAAGTTAAATTGTGGAGCTCTTGGTTTTGGAAGATCTATAAAGTCTCCATCATAGTTTTTATAAATCTTATCTATTACGGGACCTCCCGGATATCCCAAACCAAGCATTTTTGCTACCTTGTCGTAAGCTTCCCCCACGGCATCATCAAGAGTCTTTCCAATGAGCTTATACTTACCAAGTCCCTCAACTAAGACAATAAGTGTGTGTCCACCACTTACAACTAAGGATAAAAAAGGAAACTCAGGAACTTTACCAATAAAAGGAGAGAAAATATGAGCCTCAATGTGGTGAACTCCTTTTAAAGGAATTTCCCTCCAGTAAGCAATACCCTTTCCAAATGTTACTCCAACTAAAAGAGCAGGAAGAAGACCGGGAGTTCTTGTAACAGCAACAAGTTCTATATCACTAACTTCAATACCTGCAACCTTTAAAGCTTCATTAAAAACTATATCTATATTCTCTGCATGTTTTCTTGCTGCAATTTCAGGTACTACTCCTCCAAACTCTTGATGAAACTGATACTGAGAAGAAACAATATTAGAAAGCATTCTGTTTTCTTTACCATTATAAACTGCTATGGAAGTGTCATCACAAGAAGTATCTATTCCTAAAACTATCATTAACTTTTCCTCTTAAGAACAATTGTTTGATTTCTTAACGTTTTTACAGTAGTGTTAAAAAGTTCTCTTAAGTCTTTGTATTCTTCAGGAGGTACTACATTCTTCTTTAAAATCATTTTTGAGTGAAACTTCAAAGTTTTTCCTTCCATTTTCCACTTTATTTCAAAAGAACCAACTCTATTTTCAAAATAAAAGTTTTCTGGTTTTAAATATAGCTCAAAACCTTTTGGTAACTCTACTTCCACTACTGATTCTTTTGTCATCTTATACCCAATAACGTAAGGATACTTTCTCTTCTTTGAAGCCACTAACGAAACAATCCTGCTGTAATCAGGAACTGGGACTTTTGCCACTAAAAGGTGAGAAGTTAAAGTTCCATAAGTTGTATCTTCCCCTTTTATTTTTACTTCAATGTCTGGAATGTTAAGGTTTTTAAAGTTTGATAGCTTAAAACTGTCTACATCAAATCCTGGAGAAACTTTTGAGGCTAATTCTTCAACGTGTCTTTTTGTTGAATCAGGAGAAAGTGATAAAAGTCTGCTTCTTTCAAATTCGCTGTAAATACCACTATAAGTAAATGTGAACTCACCGCTTAATTTTCCAAACGGATGAAGTTTAAACTCTCCTTTAAAGCCTTCAACATTTTTCTCTGAAGGAGCTATAGGTGTTTCTGAAACTTTTCCTTCTTCTTTTTCAACATCTACAATCAGAACTCTTCTTCCTTGATCTCCAGAAGGAAGATAACCAATAGGTGTAACATCACTGGTTGTATCCATGAAAAGATAACCATTTTCAGTTTTTATAGCTGCTATTTCATGATTAAACGCTGTAGGAATTGGAACTTCAGGATCCATGTTAGGAGTACTAAGTGTAGGGATTAAAACAGGATAACCCTTTACTCCAATGACTTTTAACATTGAAATTAAGAGTGTTGCATGATCTTTACAGTCTCCATACCTATTTTTCAAGATTTCTAAAGCTTTATGTGGCTTATAACCATTTATTCCAAACTCCATTCCGACGTATCTTATGTTTTGAGCTACAAAATTATAGATAGCTCTTATTTTTTCCTCTTGTGTTCTCTTTCCAGCAGTTATTTCTTGTACAGTTTTTATAATTGTTTCATCAGGTTCAATAGCTTCCTTTGCAAGATCCGAATACCACCTAGCAACTTGGTTCCAGTTTTTAAGGGAAGTAATTACAACTTTTTTAACAAGTTCTCCCATTGGAGGCATATTAGGTTCTTTCTCTATAGGAGGAATGTCTCTAAGTTTCCAACTAAGGACTTTATAGTTACTCTCCTCTTTAACCTGAGGTTTTTCTGTCATGTTATATTCTTTATACTTAAAGTACTTACCTTTGGGAATATAGGCTGTAAAAGAAGCTTCTTTTATTGGATATTCATCCTGGAAAAAGTTTGTGCTCCAAAATTCATTTTTCATATAAGGTTTTACGGTTTCTACTTCGAATGCATACTTTATTATTGCTCCCTTAGTTACTGCAGGCATTGAGATAGTTTGATATTTTAGGTCTGAATAAATTGGCGCTTCCGATACAAAAGGAGGATATACGATATTGAAAGCTTTTTTATCTGGTTTTACTATTTTACCGTTAGGTAAAACCGTGTAGGCATAAAGAATTTTTAGCTTTTGGTGTTCAGTGGAAAATGGAATTACTATTTCTCCAAAGTCCTTAATTCCTCTCTTGTCAAGAATTTTAATTGCTCTTTCTTCTTTCCAAATTTTTCTTCCATCGGGGAAAAACTTAACAAAAGTATAGTCGTATAGAATCTCTGCTCCGTAAGTATCTGCAAGAACTTTTAATGGAAAAAGAAACAAAGCTAAGACGGTTAGAAGCTGTCTCATTTCACCTCCTATTAACACTTTTTATTCTTCAACTATACCTTCTTCTCTTAATGCTTTTTCTATGAGCTCTGTCATTTCTTCAATTAGCTCTTCACTCTCTGCTTCAACCATAATTCTAATAAGAGGTTCTGTTCCTGAATATCTTACAAGAACTCTTCCTCTTCCACTAAGTTGTTTTCTTGCTTCTTCTATTGCTTTACTAACTCCTTCCATCTTCTCTATAGGCTTCTTTTCTTTCACTCTTAGGTTCTTTAGTTTTTGTGGATACTTTTTCATCATGCTGCTAAGTTGACTTAGAGGTTTTCTTGTTGACTTTACAATGGAAGCAAGGATAACAGAAGTTAAAAGGCCGTCTCCTGTTTCAAGATAGTCCCTTAAAATTATGTGACCGGATTGTTCACCTCCAACAAGGGAATCTGTTTCTACCATCTTTTCAGAAACAAGTCTATCTCCAACATTTGTTCTAATAAGGTTTATACCAAGTTTCTCAAGAAAAAGCTCAAGACCTATATTACTCATAACCGTTGCAACAACAGTTTTGTTTTTATCCATATAGTGAGCTGCAAAAATTGCCATTATTTGATCGCCATCTACTACTTGACCGTTTTCATCAACGGCAATGCATCTATCGCCATCTCCATCATAAGCAAATCCAATATGGAGTTTAAGTTCCTTAACTTTTGAAGCTATGAACTCTGGATTTGTTGCACCACAGTTTTCGTTAATATTTAAGCCGTCTGGCTCAG
This sequence comes from Desulfurobacterium thermolithotrophum DSM 11699, assembly GCF_000191045.1. Taxonomy (NCBI): domain Bacteria; kingdom Pseudomonadati; phylum Aquificota; class Aquificia; order Desulfurobacteriales; family Desulfurobacteriaceae; genus Desulfurobacterium; species Desulfurobacterium thermolithotrophum. The sequence goes on along the minus strand of NC_015185.1, from coordinate 392,765 downwards.
CATTGAACACAAAAACCTTTGCTCCTAAAGCTCTAAATATTTCAGGTGCTATTTTAAAAGTTGCTCCGTTTGCACAATCTATACCTATTTTAAGACCTGCAAGATATCTACCTGCAGATTCTATGAATTTTTCGTAACCTTCAACCAAGTTTTCTCCATCAAAAACTCTTCCAATGTTATCTGAAGAAGCCTTAGGTAATTCAAACTTATTAAAAATAACAAGTTCAAGAGCTCCTTCTTCTACTTCTGTAAACTTTCTACCTTCCTTATTAAAGAACTTTAATCCATTATATTCATACGGATTGTGAGAAGCTGAAACCATAACACCACCGGATAAATTTCCTTCCTTGATGAAAAATGAAAGAGCAGGAGTAGGAACTACATCAACGTCAATTACATCCACTCCGGTTGCCGTTAGTCCACTTATAAGTGCAGACTTTATCATATCCGAAGAAAGTCTTGTATCTTTTCCAACAACTACCGTGTGTTTTTCTCCAGGATACTTAGAATTAAGATAAACACCGTAAGATACTCCTATCTTTTGAACCATTTCTGGTGTTAATGGATATCTGTTTGCAATTCCTCTAATACCATCTGTTCCAAAAAGTTTTCTCTTTGGAATCCGCATTCTACCTCCTGTTTTTTCTAATTATCAATTTTACTCTGCTTGGCTCTACTTTATAATTGCTAACGATGTTTAGGTATATTTCTGCATTTCCCTTTATGCTTGATAAGTCAATCTTTTCTGTTCTAACAAAATGTACTTTATTTTTTAGCTTTTCAGGAATATAAACAATAACATAGTTAGGAGATAGAATAAGTTTAAGATTTTTCCTTATTCCTATAGCTTCTAGCTTTACAGGAACTACCTTTTTTATTAGCTTTTCAGCCTTAATTCTTAAATAGCTTGGATCAATCTTTTTCACTTTAACAGAAGATACAGGAAGCAAGAGCTTATCTTTCTTTATTTTTACTAAAGCAGTCCCACTTTCGTTAGTTTGAATCTTTTCTGGCAAAAGAATTCTAACCAAATTTTTTTCCTTAAGAATAAGTAAATCTTTTCTATAGCCTTCTACAGTAAGATTTATTTCTTTGGGAAAGTAATCAATAATCTTATAATTTCCCCTAGAAAGAGGGCTTACTTTAACTCTCAATTCGGTTTCTGTAATTTCTTTGTTTGTAGCAAGAAGCCAAAGTAAGATAGCAGAAAGTAGAGCAAGTACCTTATAGTGAAACTTATAAAAGATAAGATCAAAAGCTTTCTTCATTTCTCCTCTTGAAATAGTCAACAAAGTTTTTCTTTTCTTTAGCTTTTTTAACAAGCAATCCTTTTAGTACCTTTTTTAATTTTGGAGGGTCAAGATTTTTTATCAATTTTCCTGCATACGAAATAGACACAGCTCCTGTTTCCTCAGAAATAACTACTGCTATAGCATCGGTTTCTTCTGTAATTCCTATGGCCGCTCTATGTCTTGTTCCTACAGTTTGAGGAAGATGAGGGTTTAAAGATAAGGGAAGAAACGCACCCGCTTTGTATATCTTATCTTTCCTTATTATCGTTGCGCCATCATGAAGGGGTGTTCCAGGCCAAAAAATAGTTATGAGGAGCTCTTTAGAAACCGCCCCGTTTATTAATGTTCCTGCTTCAATATAATTGTCTAATTTTATATCTCTTTCTACTACAATTAAAGCACCTATTCTATCTTCAGACATAGAAGCAGAAGCTCTAACTATTTCCTCTATAACTTTTTCTGCTTCTTCTTCAGTGGTAAAAATACCAAACTGCTTTTCCCCTATCCTTGCAAGAATTCTCCTAATTTCAGGCTGAAAAATAACGATTAGTGCGAATATTCCTATTGTTATTAAATTGTTAAATATAAAGGACAATGTGTAAAAGTGAAAAAACTTTGCTATAACGCTAAACATTAAAAGAACTAAAAGACCTATTAAGATTTGAATAGCTCTTGTTTCTGAAAGATAAACAAAGATCCTGTAAATAAGAAAAGCTACTATCAGTATATCTATAACGTCCCATAGAGTAATTTTCGGTATAGCTTCTAACAATAGACCTCCTCTAGTGCCCATAGAGTATCAAGAAATTTCTTTGTTTCCTTTACATCGTGAACTCTTACTATTTTTGCGCCTCTAATTACCGAGGCATAAACGGATGCAAGAGTTCCTTCTAACCTTTTTTTAGGATCACTTTCACCTGTAATTGTTCCGATAAAGCTCTTTCTTGAAGTTCCGATAAGAATTGGAAGTCCTAGTGTTTTAAACTCTGAAAGTCTTCTTAGGATACATAGGTTATCTTCCAACCTTTTTCCAAAACCTATGCCTGGATCTATTATCAATTGCTCTCTCTTTACTCCTTTTTTCTCCGCTTCTTTTAGTGTTTTCTCGAAGTAAAGAAGGATTTCTCTTATAACATTTTCGTAATAAGGGTTTTTTTGCATGTCCTTTGGAGTTCCTTTTATATGCATAACAATTGCAGGACAGCCTTTTTCTGCTACTAAAACAGCCATGTTTTTATCAAAGTGAAAACCGCTTATATCGTTAACTATATCTGCACCGGCTTCAAGAGCTTTCTTTGCTACTTCCGATTTATAGGTATCTATGGATATAAAAAATTCATTTCCAAGTTTTTTTCTTATTTCTTCAATAACAGGAATAGTTCTTCTTAGTTCTTCTTCTATTGGTACAGGATCAGAACCAGGTCTTGTTGACTCCCCACCTACATCTATTATATCAGCACCACTTTCAAGCATTTCTTCGCAGTGTTTCAAAGCTCTATCAACAGTAGAAAACTTTCCTCCATCGGAAAAAGAGTCAGGAGTAACATTTAAAATTCCCATTATTGCTGGTTTTCTTAACTTTAGTTCTTTACCGTTATAACTGATTATAAACTCGTCTTTTTGATAGTTTTCTACTGCTTCTTTTAGTTTAACTGCTAGTTCTTTAAGCTTAAAAGGTTGGAGCTTTAGTTTTTCAATCAATCTAAAAAGACTTCTTTCTGTTACCATTAATAAAACAGTGCATGTTCCTTTTTCAAAAATCGAAGCCTTTCTTGGAACAGCACAATCTCCACCAACAGATATAGCATCCTGTTTAAGGATATTTGCAGCTCGCGTATCAATATTAGATATCTCTATGTTGAACTTAGAAACCTTTGACGAAAGAATTTTTACTCCTGCTTCAGTAATTCCAATTGATAGAAGATAGTTTTTTAATTCCTCTTTATCTTTAAATTCTCTTATTGTTATAAACATTAGATTCTCCAAACTAGAAAGTTATAATTTGATTTTAACTTAATTATATTCTGTGACATCCTCCTACCACTAAAGTGGTAGGCTTCCTGCTTCAACGAGGGCTATAACCCTCTCCACAGGCTTAACTTCCCCGCTGCCCACGGGTAGGGTTTTCAGGAGTTTTCCTTCTCCTATTCTTTCAACTACCTTCAACATCCATAACAGTTGCTCAATCGCTGTCTTCAAAATGTTCCTTGCTGAATTAACATCCCTGTCTATCTCTCTACCGCAACTTTCACATTTAAACGTTCTCTCTGACAGCAAAATCTCCTGTCTGTGTCCACAGAATGAACAGGTTTGAGTGGTAGCTTCATATCTATCTACAAATAACACAGGAATAAGAGTCGCAAGATTTCTTAACCTTGCAGTTATTCCTCCTATCCCTGTGTTCTGTATCTGCTTTCCAAATAACCCATCCTTCCAGCTTTTTATTGAATCATCTTGTATCGCTATCAAAGAAAATCTTTTGAGATAACTGATGACTTTATTATGTATGTCTTTCCTCTTGTTGCTGATATATTCCCATTCCCTTTTTATGAGATGGTTTATCTTTTGATAATTCTTACTTCCTTTCTCTTTTTTAGAAAGTGTCTTTTGTAGTCTTTTTAGTCTTTTAGTTTCAGGTATATACCAGTTGAATTTTTCTCCATTTGATAGCGTTAGTTGATGTTTTACTCCTAAGTCTATTCCCACAGGTTGAGGTATCCTCTTTTCTTCAATTTCCTTCAATACTTCTTCTTTAGGTAGATAACAGACCACATGCAGATAGAACCCCGATGGTCTCTTGATAAGATACCCTTTTGTTATCTCCGCATTTTCAGGTATCTGATGAAGTCCTAAGACTCTGAATTTCTTCTTTATTCCCTGTATCTTTACTCTGTTTCTGTCTCCCGAAATCTTGTAGGTTACTCCATACTGTTTGAGGGGGATTGTTCTAACTTCTGATTTAAATTTGAGTTTACCTACTTTGTTTCCATTTTCTTTAGACTTTTTCAAATTCTTAAGGTCATCTTTTATTTGGTCTATTAACTCCTGTTTCATTTGAGAAGAGAGAGTTTTAATTTCTCTTTTTTCAAAACCATCAGGAATTTTGATTTCTACTTCTTTATATTTGTAGTCCTTTGTTCTATTTTCAATGTCTGCTATGACAAAGTTACGCAACCATTTAGCTTCCAAAAAGAGTCTATCAAGCTTTTCAATGTCCTTTTTTGATAGGTTCTGAAGTTTTAGCTGATAGACTCTGCATACCTGATTTTCTCTTCTTTCTCTTGTTTCCTTAAGAGTCTTTTTTATTTTCTCTGCTTTTGCTGTTTTCATAGTTTATAATTAATTGTAGGAGATTTGGATTTCAACGGCTTACGCCGTGCGATTTATCCCTGCTTTAAAAAGCAGGGCTTTCTCGCAAAGTTTTCTGTAAGGAGTTTTATGGGAATAGTAATAACTACTCACAAAAACATGGATCTAGATGCTCTTGGGGCAGTTATAGCAGCAAAAAAGCTATATCCAGATGCAACCGTTGTTCTTCCTGGTACGAAAGGAAACGATGTTGTAAAGCTGCTTTCAGAAAATCCTGAACTTATTGACTTCGTAGAGGAAGAAAACTTTAATCCACAAAGTGTTAAAAAGATAGTAATCGTTGATACTGATAACATTAATAGAATTCCTGATAGCATAAGAAAACTAATAAAAGAAAAAAATGTTGAAACAATTGTTTATGATCATCACTCTGCAGAAGTTAGCTTTAAAGACATTGAGCATCATTACAAAGCTTCAGGTTCTGTAACTTCACTTATGGTTCTTCTATTAAAAGGTAAGGGAATTACGCCCACTCCAATTGAAGCTTCTGTTATGTTAGCAGGAATTTATTCTGATACTGGAAACTTCAGGTTTTCTTCAACTTCTCCTATAGATTTTTTAGCGGCAGCTTATCTTGTATCTATAGGAGCTAATATCGAATTTGTCAAAAAGTACCTACCATCAGACCTCTCAGATAAAGAGTTAGACATACTTAAAAACTTAAAGGATAACTTGAAGATAACGGAAGTCCATGGAAACTTAATCGGAATTACTTATGGAAGATTTGATTCTTACATTAAGGACATCTCTTCGCTTGTTAGTAAACTTTTAGAAATTAGTGGTTTGCCGGCTATCATCGCTGTACTTGAGTTTGAAGGAAGTGTATCTTTAATAGGAAGATCAAAGACACCAAAGGTAGATGTTTCAAAAGTTGCAGAACACTTTGGAGGTGGGGGACACGTAGAAGCAGCGTCAGCTTCTATAAAAAGAAAAACTGTTTTTGAGGTTCTTGAAGAGCTAAAAAAGGTATTAGAAGAAGTTGTAGAACCTCTCAAAAAAGCAAAGGATATAATGACTTATCCTCCTATTGTTGTTTCTTTTGACTCTTCCATTGAGGAAGCAAGAACTACTCTTATGAAAAACAGTATAAATGCTGCTCCGGTTGTAGATAAAAAGAGAAATATTGTTGGTATTGTTAATAGAACATTAATAGATAAAGCAATATATATGGGACTTAAGGAAGAACCTATTTTTGAGATTATGGAAAGAGATTTCTTACAAGTTCTTCCTGAAACACCTATCGGTGATGTAGAAAAGGTAATAATAGATAGACATCAGAGCTTTGTTCCTGTTGTTCAAGATGGAAAACCTATCGGAGTTATTACAAGAACGGATATTCTTATGAATCTTTATAAAGATGAAATTTCTGATATTTCAAAGTTTTACGAGAAAAGAGCTCTATCGTCACCTAAGTACAAAAATATAGTTCAAAAGCTAAAAGAAAGTTTACCTAAAGACCTCTTAGATCTCATTAAAAAAATCGGAGAATTTGCAGATGAGTTTGGAGTTAATGCTTACATTGTTGGAGGTTTTGTAAGGGATTTAATCTTAGGACGTAAAAACTTTGACGTAGATATAGTTATTGAAGGGGATGCTACAGAGTTTGCAAAGAAAGTTGCAAAGAAGGCAAATGCAAAAGTTCACACATTTGAAAGATTTAAAACGGCTACAGTAGTTTTTCCTGATGGTTTTCGAATTGATTTTGCCTCTGCAAGAACAGAAGTTTATAAAGCTCCGGGAGCTCTACCTGAAGTTGACATGGCACCACTAAAAAAAGATTTAATGAGAAGAGACTTTACAATAAATACTCTCGCAATAAAGCTTAACAAAAAGGAGTTTGGAAAACTAATAGATTTCTTTGGAGGGCTTAGGGATATAAAAGATAGGAAGATTAGAATTCTTCATTCCCTTTCTTTTGTTGAAGATCCTACTAGAATTTTGAGAGCTCTAAGATTTGCAACTCGTTACCGATTTGAGCTTGGAAAACATACAGAAAAACTTCTTAAGATAGCTGTTCAAAGGAAGCTCTTTAAAACAGTCGAAGGACAGAGAATTTATCATGAACTCAAGCAGATCTTTTTGGAAGATAATCCTTTAAGAGTGGTAAACAAATTAGCTTACTATAAAGTTCTTTCTTCTATTTTTCCTACTATCGTGTGGGACAAAAAGAAAAAAGATCTTTTTGAGAGGATAAGAAAAGTAATAATCTGGCATAAGCTGAATTTTCAAGAAAAAGAGATTAGATATGACCTCCTTTATTTTGGAGCTCTTTTAATAGGTCAATCGTTTCAAAAAATAGATACCTATCTTGATAACCTTTCGGTTCCTGAAAAAGATAGGGAAATTCTTAAAGAAATCTTATTGAAAGCATCTTACCTTCTAAAAGAAGTTAACAAGGAAAGAAAGAACAGTGAAATTTATAAGTTAGTTAGTAGATTTAAAGAAGAAGTTCTTCTTTTTGCTGCCAGCCTAACAGAGGAAGAATGGAAAAGAGAAAAGATTCTTGAATATTTAAAAAGTTGGAGATTTACTAAACCAGCAGTAACAGGAGATAATCTAAAAGCAATAGGACTTAAACCAGGACCAATTTTCAGAGAAATTTTAAATGAACTAAAATACAGGCTAATAGATAAAGAAATACCTGAAGATAAAGAAAAACAATTAGATTTTGTAAAATTTCTAATTAAAGAAGAGGAAAAGTATGCTAAAAGATAAATTGAATTTTGGATTGAATATTTTCTCTGTCTTATTACTTTCTTATTCAATTACGTTATTTCTCTCATCAATCTTTTTGTTAAAACTTCAACCTTGCTTTAATGTCGACTTTAGTTTTAAACCTCAATTTAAGGCTTCAGCTCTTCCTTTTCCTCTTCTTGAGAGAGAAGGCTTTTTTAAATCACCTATCAAGTTAGAAGAAAAAACAATCACTCCTGAAAAAAGAGAAGTTATTAGTCTTGAAGATTTTACTTTAAAAGGAACTATCATCTGTAGTCAATGCAGCCATAGTATAGTTATTCTGAAGGATAAAAAAACAGGAAAAACCTTAGCGGTATCAGAAGGAAAAGAAATAAAAGGTTTTAAAGTTTTAAAAATTTATTCTGACTATGTAGTCTTAAAAAAAGATGGAAAGGAATACATTTTAAAGCTCTTTGAAAAAGAGAATAAAAACTCCCTATCACGCTTAAATACAGGTTTTGAAAACTTTTTTCAAGTTAAAAGAAAAGACATAATGAACGAAATAGCTTCGGGAAATTTCTTGAGATATATAAATATCGTACCTAATATCAATCCAGAAGGTCTTAAAGTTAACTACGTAAATAGGAAAAGTTTCATATATAAGTTGGGTATCAAACCTGGAGATGTAATTACTTCAATTAATGATATTCACATAAAGACACCTGAAGATTCTTTTTCGGCTTTTGAACAATTAAAAAATTCAGATTCAATTACAATTACGGTAGTAAGGAATGGAAGAGAGGTAAAGTTACACTATGAACTTGAGTAGGGGGAAAAAAAATGAGAAAGTTTTTGACTCTTTTTACAGGTATTTCCATAGCATTTTCTTTACCAGCTTATACTAAGGAACCAAATAAAACTGTTCAGATAAACTTTGATTCTGTAGACATACAAGACTTTACAAAAGTAGTCAGCCAAGCAGTAAGAAAGAACTTTATAATTCCTCCTTCTTTAAAAGGAAAAATAACAATCATTTCTCCAAAGCCTATTCCTAAGAAAGAACTGTTTAACCTTTATGTAGCAGCTCTTGATGAGCTTGGATATCAGGTTGTAGAGTATAAGGATTACGTCAAAATCGTTAGAAACAGAGAAGCTACAAAAGAAAGTTCTATTGTAAAAACGGGTCAAATAGATGGTGGAGATAGAATCTTAACGTACATCATAATTCCTAAACATCTTGAAGCTAACAGTGTTCGAAGTCTTGTTAGAAATCTTTTGTCTCCTGTAGGTAGAGTTAGTATTGTTCGCAACTCCAATGCAATCGTTGTTACAGACAAAGAAAAAAACGTTCATAGAATAGAAACTGTTGTTAGAAGACTTGATAGAGCTCCTATGAAAATGGAAATTGCTTCTTTCGAAATAAAAAATGGTAAGGTTGAAGACGTAGAGAAAGTTTTAAAAGTGCTTTTAGATAAAACCTTTGCCTTTGACATTGCTAAGACAGTTCCACTTCCGGGAAGAGACTATTACCACTTTGCTTCTGATAAAAGAACTAATACTCTTTTTGTTGTTGGAACACAAAAAGTTATAAGAGAAGTTCAATCTTTACTTCCTAAATTAGATAAACCTTTAAATGTTGAAGATGGGAATATACACATAATAAGACTTAACTACGCTTTTGCAGAAGACATGGCAAAAGTTCTTAGTAGTCTCTTTAAAGGAACATCGAGAAAATCTATGGGACTAACAGGAGAAGTTAAGATTGTTGCCGATAAATCAAGTAATTCTCTCATAGTTTTATCCTCTCCTTCAGATTTTAAAGTGGTTAAAGAAGTAATAGACAGCGTTGATATAAAAAGACCACAGGTTTTTGTTGAAGTTCAAATTGTCGAAATGTCAATGGACAAGCTCTTACAACTAGGAGTAGAATGGAAATTCCTTTCAAGAGGAAATCTTGTCCCATTTGGTGGTAGTCTTTACGGTAATCTTCCTCTTCAAGCCGGTTATCCTTCTGCTTCTCCAGGACTTTTATTAGGTATTGCAAAGTGGAGGGGTGATACACCAGACATAGGACTTCTTCTTAATGCCTATGCAAAAGAAGGAGGAGTAAATGTTATTGCTACGCCTCAGATACTAACTCTGGATAATGAGGAAGCAGAAATAAATATCTCAAAAGTAATTCCTTACTCAACGGGAGTTAAATACGATGCCAATAATAATCCTGTCATAAGCTATGACTATAAAGATGTAGGAATAACCTTAAAAATTACACCTCACATTACAGCTTCAGGAGAAGTAAGACTTAAAATCTACGAAAAAGTGGAAGATGTCGTTGGATATGCTAATGCAGACCAAACTGCTCCGATAACGTCTAAAAGGGAAGCAAAGACAACTGTTGATGTTCAAGATGGACAAACCCTTGTCATTGGAGGACTTATAAAGAGCAAAAAACTCACTACTATTGAAAAGGTTCCTGTTCTTGGAAATATTCCTGTTCTTGGAAATCTCTTTAAGAAAACGGGACATCAAATTGAAAAAACCAATTTACTTGTTTTCATAACTCCAAGAGTTGTTAGAAGTAGGGAAGAAGAAAATGAACTAACAAATGACAAGGTAAATCTATACAAAGAAAACATTCAAAAGATTAACAAGTCAAGGCAAGGAATTACATCAGATATTAAAGGCTTTGGAAAATTTAATTTAGGAGAAGGGTTAAAGATAAATGTTAAGTGAAAAAGTCTTTTTGAAAAAGCTTAAAGAAGAGGAATTAATTCCTAATAAAGATTTTTCTTCTTTTAAAGAAGTTGTTGGGATACTAAGATGGGAAAATCCTAAGCTTAAATCTCTTTTTGAAGAATTAGGTTTTCCATTCCTTGAAAAACTCCCTCAGCCGCAAAGAGAAGTTCTTGAGAAAGTTAGTCCTTCTTTTTTAAGAAAAGAACGGTTAATTCCATTAGAAGAAGATGAAAATGAAGTAGAAGTTGCAACTGATAATCCTTTTAACCTTGAAGGAATAAAAAAAATTGAGTGGATATTTGCTAAACCGGTTAAAATAGTTGTTATTCCGTTTGATGAAGTTAACAAATTCTTAATGGCAAAGGAAGAAACGGAAGAAAAAGAAGAAGTCATCGACCAGTATGGAGAAGATATTTTAACTCTTCAAGAAGAAGCACCAACTATTCAACTTATTAATGATATCCTAATGACAGCAGTTAGAATAAAAGCAAGTGATATTCACTTTGAGCCTTTTAAAGATAGAATGAGAGTAAGACTTCGTATTGATGGAGTCTTAAAAACTCTTAAAGAAATACCACCTTCTAAAATTCCTTCGGTTGTTTCAAGGCTAAAAATTATGGCAAACCTTGATATTGCAGAAAAAAGACTTCCTCAAGATGGAAGGATAATGATAAAAGTAGGTGGAAAAGAAGTTGACATTCGTGTTTCTACTCTTCCAACCTACTTTGGAGAAAGAGTTGTTTTAAGACTTTTATCAAAGGAAAGTATCCTTTATTCTACAAAAGAGTTGGGACTTCTTGATAAAGAATATAAAAAGTTTAAAAAACTAATTCATACTCCTCACGGCATAATCTTAGTAACTGGACCTACAGGTTCAGGTAAAACTACTACTCTTTATGCAGCTCTTTCAGAAATAAACAGTGAGGAGATAAACGTAATTACTGTTGAAGATCCTGTTGAGTATCAGCTTGACGGTATATCGCAAGTACAGGTAAAACCAGATATTGGTCTTACATTTGCAAGTGCCTTAAGAAGTATCTTACGTCAGGATCCAGATGTGATAATGATTGGAGAGATTAGAGATATAGAAACTGCCGAAATTGCAATTCAATCAGCTTTAACTGGACATCTTGTCTTCTCTACTCTTCATACAAACGACTCAGCAACTTCAGTTACAAGGCTTCTTGATATGGGTATAGAACCTTTCTTAGTTGCATCGTCTGTAATAGGAGTAATTGCTCAAAGACTTGTGAGAAAAATTTGTCCTCACTGTAAAACTTCTTATGAACCTACAGATGAAGAACTTAGAGAAATTGGATTAACAAACTTTGAAGGAAAACTTTTTAAAGGAGCCGGTTGCGAACAGTGTATGGGAACAGGATATCTTGGAAGAACGGCAATATATGAAATTTTAATTGTTGATAAAGAAATAAGAAGTGCTGTACTTGAAAGTAAGGATGCTGACGTTATAAAAAACCTTGCAGTAAAAAAAGGTATGAAAACGCTTAGAATGGATGGAGCTGAAAAAGTTAAACTTGGAATAACAACTATTGAGGAAGTTCTTAGAGTAACGAGAGGCTAATGGGAGTTTTTACTTATAAAGGTTACGATAAAGAAGGAAAAGAGAGAAAAGGAGTTATTGAGGCATCTTCTCGTTCGGGAGCTATTTCCATTTTAAAAAGTCAAGGAATTTTTCCTTATGAAATCAAAGAGGAAGCCATTAAAAAGAGAAACTTTTCTTTTTCTATCTTTAAAAAGGCACTATCAGTTCAAGAGTTAGCTGTTTTCTTTAGAACCTTAGCTACTCTTTTAGATGCAGGAATACCTTTAATTGAAGCTATTGAATCTCTTTCTGAAAACTTTAAAGAAGATAGAAAAAAGATATTTATGACAAAAATCGTAAATAATTTACGTGAAGGAAAGAGCCTTTCAGAATCTCTTAAGATAGCAGGAATAAAAGATCCTGTTATAGTAAGTTTTGTCTCGTCGGGAGAAAAAGGAGGTACATTAGTTCAAAGTTTAGAAATAATTGCATCAATTCTTGAAAAAAGGGAGGAGTTAAAATCTACTATTATTAATGCTCTTATTTATCCGGTAGTTTTGTTGGTTGTTGCCATTGGTGTAGTTGTTTTTATGATGCTCAGCGTAATACCTAAAATAGTTTCTATATATACTTCTATGAAAATTTCTTTACCGCTTAGTACAAAGATTACACTTTTTATAAGTAACGGATTTATTAACTATTACCATTTTATTTTGATCTTTTTTGTTTTTCTTACTTTATTTTTTATTTTTTTAGAAAAGAGAAAGAAAAGAGAATTTGATAAATTTAAGTTAAGACTTCCTGTATTTGGAAAGCTTTTCCTTTATATCGAACTCAATCGCTTTTTTGAAACTCTCAGTAGTTTATTAAAAGCAGGAATTCCTATTGTAGACGCTATGATTTCAGCTACTCATACTGTTAAAAACGAGTACTTAAAGGAAAGACTTCTTCTTATAAACAATGAACTAAAAAAAGGAAAAAGCCTTGCTACCCTTTTTTCTAAGGAAATCAAAGAACTTCCAACTGTTGCTTTGCAACTTATCAAAGCAGGAGAGCAAAGTGGAAGGTTAGCAGAGCTCCTTTCAAAGGTTTCAAAATTCTTAAGAAATGAAGTGGAAATATACACAAAGAATTTGACCTCTATGCTAGAACCTGCTATTATGATAATAATCGGATTGATTGTTGGTTTTATCGTATTTTCATTATTACTACCTATTGTAGAGATAAGTACAATAAAGAAAGTATAAGGATATAATGGGATGGGATGGTTAACAAGATTTTTAAAGGGTGAACATTACTACCTTCCAGGTCTTGATATTGGTTCATACAGCATAAAACTCGTTCAGTTAAAAAAAGACAAAGATACTTTTAAACTTAAAACAAAATCGGAATACATTTACGAGGAGCAAGTTTTTGCTGGTACAGAAATTGTTGATTTATTTTTACTTGCTTCCTACTTGAAAGAAATTTTCAAAACTAACAAAATAGAAGAAAAGAACGTAGCAATTCACGTACCTTTATCTTCCTGCTTTTACAGCGTTATTAGTATTCCTCCTTCAAAGAAAATAGAAGAAGCTGTTATGAACTATATTCAAAGCATGATGACTCCTCAAGAACTAACGCAAGTAAAGATAGATTACAAAGTTTTACCTGTCTCTATAGAAAAAAAAGGTATAGATGTTGCTATTGCTGCTGTGAAAAAAGAATTCTTAAAAGAAAGAGTAAGTGTTGTTGAGAAAGCTGGTTTAAATCCTGTGATTGTTGATATAGAACCAGCTGCTTTCAATAATCAATTTTACCTTAACTATCCAGAAAAAACAGCATCTCCTGTTTGTCTTGTTGACTTTGGAGCTTCTTTTACGAGAATTATAATTTCCTTTGGTGGATATCCTTATGTAACTCGAAACGTTGAATATGGTGGTTATTCTATTACTGAACAAATTCAGAAAGAGTTTATGCTTAGTTTTGAAGATGCAGAGAAACTAAAGAAAGGAACTAGCACAAAGGATGTTACCTATAAGGAAGTTTTTGATAAAGTAATCGTTAGAGCAATAAAAAAAATTACAACAGAGATACTTTGGACAATTGAAAATTTTAAAGATCGCTTTAATCAGGATGTAAATGAAATCTATTTTTTTGGTGGTTCTTCAAAGATAGAAGGCTTAGTAGATGTTGTTAAGGAATTAACAGGAAAAGAAGTCTATAAAGGATTTCCTTTTAAATTCGACAATTTAGATAATTATGAAGAATTTGGAATTGCTGCAGGATTAAGCTTAAGATATAAGGGTGATAGCAATGTTAAGATTTAACTTTGCTGAAGAAAAAAAGTCAATACTTGCTAAGTATTTTCATCCTGATATAGTCTTTACTATTTTTTTACTGCTAAGTGTTCTTTCTATTGAACAGTATTGGGAACGTTCTATTAACACAGAATTAGTTAAAACAAAGGATGAAATAAGAAAACTGGAACTAGAAAAAAGTAAGCTTAAAAACATCGAGAAAAAAGAAAAGGAATTAGCTGAGTATAGGAAAGAGCTCCAGAAAAAGCTAACAGTTGTTAAAGAACTTGAAAGGAAAAGACATGTTCCCTCATTTCTTTACTTTTTTGGAAACAAAAAGTATGTTTCGGGTATATGGTTAAGCTCTCTTTCGTATCAAGATAATTCCATAAATCTAACAGGAAACTCAAAAAATCTTAAGAATTTATATACTTTTCTTAAAGAATTAGATAAAAATCTTGGAACAGTAACATTCAAAAATGCAAACTTAGAAACTATAGAATTTAAAAATCTTCATAAACAGATAAATTACTATAAGTTTCAAGTTAATTTGGAGTTAAGAAATGGAATTCCTCATTAATTTTTATGAAAAGTGGCTGGAAATTCCAAGATGGCAAAGATGGTTTATTATCATAATTTTAATCGCTTTTCTTTTTTGGTGTCTATACTTTTTACGCATAACCCCATTAAAAGAACAATTATTAACAGAAAAGAGAAAGCTTGAATCTCTTGAGTCAACGGTAAACAGGCTAAAAATTGCCAAGAAAAGGAAAGATAAATTGGAAAGAGAAATTACTACTTTAAGAAAAGAACTTTTAATAATTGAATCAAAACTGCCAACAGGAAAAGAAGAAGTAAGCAAAATAATTCGTTCTATATCAGATGCTGATAGCGGTGTAACTATTGTTAATATTCAAAGAAAGCTACCTATGGATAAAAAGTATTACGTAGAAATTCCATACAAAATAGAATTAAAAAGTACTTACCCTCAATTTATTCATTGGTGTGAAAACTTATCAAAAGCCAATAGAATACTTAATTTTGGCAATTTTTCAATAAACTCCATTTATAATTTAGAAAAAGATAAAAAGAAGACAAAATATACAGTAAACGTTAATCTTGAAATAAAAGCTTTTAGCTTGAAGAGGTAAAAGCAATGAAAGTATTACTGATTTTGCTATTCTTATTTATGCCTTGTAGTTCTTATTCTACTGAAATTTCAGATCCCTTTGTTAATCCATTTAAGAAGTTATTTATACTTGATAATAAATATACACATATAAAGCCGAAAAAAACATCTTCTTCCTTAAGGCTTTTTAAGAGTGTACTTGGAAAAAATCTAAAAGAACTTAAAATAGAAGGTATTATCGGAAGTGCTAATTCTTATTCTCTTGTTGTTTCGGATCCAGCAACAGGAAAAGTTTATATGTTAAAACCTGGAGATCCTATATCTTCAGATACAAAAATTAAGGAAATTACTATCAATAAGGTTATTTTGGTAAAGTATTATAAAAAGAAAAAGAAGTTAAAGAAAAAAATTATAGAGCTTAAAGTAGATAAGGAGGGTTAAATTAATGAGTAAGTGGTTAATACCAGTCTTACTTTTATCCGTTAGTACTATTGCAAATGCAGGTACTATAACAGAATTAAATGCTATTTATGATAAAAATATTTTTGAAATAAGTTTTCAAAAGAAAGGTAATTGTGAAGTTGTTCCATTAATAAAAGACAACAAAGAAATAAGCGTTAAATTAGAAAACTGCACTCTTAATAGGTCATTTACAATTGGAGAAAGAGGAGATCTTATAAAAAAGGTAACCATAAAACCTATAGGAAGAGATACGATTGTAGATTTTAAGCTTAAGAAAACAGCAAGATTAGAGTCTCTATCTGAGAAAAATTTAATTAGGCTGAAGATCATTCCTTCTGATATTGTTAGACCAAACATTTCTCTTAAAAAATTTTCAAAAGGAGAAATTTTAGATATAAATTTGATAAAGAATCCTGCAAATATTTTCTATAAAAAGTCAGCTAATACTTATATTATAGATATTTCAGGTTTGAAACTTAAAAATTTTACTATTTCTCCAAACTCAAAACTAATAAAAAATATAGAAGTATTTAGTAACTCTCAAGGCAGCACAATAAAAGTACACTTAGTAAAGTCTAGTCCTGCGGAGATAGTTGTAAAAGATAACAAAGTAAAACTAAAAATTTTTGAAATGTCTGTACCTACAAAAACATCTTTTAATTCTTTAAATCCTACTAATAAAAAATACATATCTTTGAAATTTAACAATGCTGACGTTAGGTCTGTAGTAAAAGCAATTGCAAATATTGCGGGAATAAATATCGTATTTGATCCAGAAGTAAAGGGAACTGTTAGCATAGATTTTGAAAAACCAGTTTTTTGGAAAGATGCCTTAGAAGCAGTACTTACTCCTCTTGGTTTAACTTATAAAGAAACTGAAAACTATATGCGTATTTTACCTAAAACAAAGATTATTAAACAAGAATTACAAGAGCCTACAAAAACATACATAGTAAATCTTAACTATGCAAATGCTGAAGAAATAGAAAAAGAAATAAAGGAATTAGTTAAAAAACTAGACAAAAGAGAAAGAATAACAGTAAATAAATCAACAAATTCTCTTTTACTTACAGTTACAAAAAAACATTACCAGGAAATTATGAATCTTTTAAAAAAACTAGATAAACCTATGAAACAAGTAATAGTAAAAGCGAAAATAGTTCAAATTTCCACCAGTGCAGCAAAGGATTTTGGTTTTGGTTGGTTAATCGGTGGATATAATCATATGGGAACGCCTCCTTCCTCTTATATTACTGGTAGTTACGGCTTTGGCCTTGGAAGTAATACAGGAGTGCTACCTTTTATAAATGAAACGTCCTATTCAAGTTTATATAATATACCGGTAGGTGAAAGTACTCTAGCTTTAGGCATTTTAAATAAGTCTCAGAATTTAAAAGTTGAAATCGCTCTTAAAGCTTTACAACTTGATGGAAATGCAAAAATAGTTTCTAGTCCAGAAGTACTTACTCTAAACAATCAAGAAGCCACAATAGAACAAGGTATAGAAATTCCCTATAGAGAAAGTACTGTAGCTTCTGGTGGTGCGACAACTTATACTGTCAGTTTTAAAAGAGCCTCTCTTATTTTAAAAGTAAAGCCTCACATAACAAACAATAATGAAATTATTTTAGATTTAGAGGTTCGTAAAGATAGTCCTAACTACGAACACGTTGCACTTACAGGAAGTAATGAACCAGCTATAGATACTCGTAACGTCAAATCGAGAATAAAGGTTGCTAACGGTAACACAATAGTAATTGGTGGTATTTATGAAAAAGAAAAATCAAAATCTAAAACAGGAGTACCTGTAATTTCCAATATTCCTTTATTAGGCTGGCTTTTTAAACAAGAAAGTGTAAAATTCACTGAAAAAAATCTTCTAATTTTTATTACACCTAAAGTTGTTGAATGAGATGGTAAAAGGATTTTTGTTGATTGATAAACCTAGTGGAATTACATCTACGGAAGTTGTAAGAGTAATAAAACGTTTTTTAGGAATAAAGAAAATTGGTCATACAGGAACTCTTGATCCACTTGCAACCGGACTTTTGATTCTTGCTGTTGGAAAGGCAACAAGATTTTCTGAATATCTTTTAAAGCAAGATAAATGTTATGTCGTTAAAGGAAGATTTGGACTTTCAAGCGATACGTATGACATAGATGGAAATTTAAAGGAAGTTCCGTGTCAAGAAATAAAAAAGGAAGATCTTTTAAAAGTTCTTAATAACTTCAAAGGAGAAATAGAACAAGTGCCTCCTCCTTATTCTGCCATAAGAATAAAAGGAAAGAGAGCCTATGAGCTTGCAAGAAAAGGAGAAAAGGTAGAATTAAAACCAAGAAAGATAAAGATTTATTCTTTAAAGCTTATAAGTTTTAATTATCCAGATTTTGAACTTGAAGTATGTTGTTCATCGGGAACTTATATAAGATCTTTAGTTTATGATATTGGAAGAGCTCTCGGCTGTGCTGCCGTTGTTACAGAATTAAGAAGAACAAAAGTAGGAAAAATTACGATTGATAAAGCTATTTCACTTTCAAAGCTAAATAGAGAAAATATAAAGGAATTCTTAATCCCAATTGATAAACTTTTAGACATGCCAGAAATGAAAATTTCAATAGATGATGGAAAAAAGTTTAGAAACGGAGTAAAGATAAAGGTAAACGCATTAGATGGTCTTTATAAAGTTTTTTCTGCTGATAAGTTCCTAGGAGTAGGAATTGTCAAGTCTAATCTTTTAAAACCTGAGAAAGTTTTGTCTTAAATTTTTCTAAATAGAAATTTCCATAAGCTGGATTTTTTAAATAGTCTCCGTTGAGGTCTTGTTTCTTTAGGTTTAAATTAAACTTTAATTAGGAGATACTAACTATAAAAGCAATACCTTAGCAGAGTATCTCTAAAGCCAATTGTAATTATCCAATGTAGATAATATAATTAAATATTAGTTAACCAATTAAAGAGAGGTAAAAAATGAAAAAGGTTGGAGTGGTTTTTTGTAGTTGCGGAGAGCAAATCAACCAAAAGATTAACTTCAAAGAACTTAAAGAACTTGCACTTAAACTACCAGGAGTTGAAGAAGTAATTATTACAAAAGACTTATGTAAATCCCCTGAGAAGCAGCTAGAATCTCTGCGAGGAAAAGTTAGCAGCTTAATATTTGGTGGTTGTTCTGAGAGATCTTCTTTACAGTTTAACGAAGATAGAATTCAAAAGCTGCTCAAGTTTCTCCAGATAGATCCTGCGATGTTTGAAACGTTAAATTTGAGAGAACAATGCGTAATGATTCACGACAACATAGAAGGAATAAACGCAAAAGCAAAAGATATGCTCCTAATGGCTTACGAAAAACTTAAAACCAATGTAGGAGCTCTAAAAGAAAAACTTAAGAAAAGAGTTTTAATTGTTGGGGGAGGGGTTGCAGGTCAATCATGCGCTCAAGCTTTAGCAGATATAGGCGTGGAATCAGTTATCGTAGAGGAAAAACCTTATCTAGGAGGTTTGACAGCCTCTATTCCCGCTCTCTGGCAATCTGAAAGTTATCCTTCCGTTTGTACCAGTCAGTGCGTTTTACCTGTAGTCGGTAGAGAAACCATGTTGAGAGACAGAATAAAAGTACTTACAAACTCAGAAATAGAAGACATAGAAAAAGATAGTGGAACCTTTAAAGTAAAAATAAGAAGAAAATCAATAAAGATAAATCCTGATAAGTGCATAGCCTGTGGAGAATGTGAGAAAGTATGTCCTGTTGAAGTTCCTAATGAGTTCAATCTTGGGAAAACAAAGAGAAAAGCTATTTATAAACCGTTTCCTTTAGCCATTCCCGATGTCTATCACATAGATGAAGCTGCATGTATCTTTTGTGGAGAATGTGAAAAGGTCTGTCCAACTCAGGCAATAAATTTACAGGCTGAAAGTGAAACGATAGAAGAGGAAGTTGGTGCAATTGTTATCGCAACAGGATTAAAAGGAGGAGATGTATCCCAATATAGAGAATTAGGTTATGAATTTCCAGAAGTAATAACACTTACAGAGTATCAAAGATATAGTGCAAACAACTTTTTCGGAAATAAGCCTAAGGAAATAGCTTTTATTCTGTGTAAAAAAGATGAAGAAGGCTACTGTTCAAGATTATGTTGCCTTGAGACTGCAAAGATTGCTGCCTTACTTGCCAAACAGATGCCAGATATTAAAGTGAGAATCTTTTACCGCAGTTTAAGAACAACAGGACGCGCCTTTGAAGAATTTAGAAAGAGAGCAGAAGCTGGAGGGGTTGAGTTCATTCAAACAGTAGTTGAAAAGGTAGAAAGAGAAGGAAAAGGAAAATTAAGAATAAAAACTGAGAAAGGAGAATTTACAGCTAATTTAGCAGTTCTGGCTGAACCACTTGTTCCTGCCCAGGCAAGAATAACTCAAATGTTAAATATGTATACAGATATTTACGGATTTCCGCTTGAATTCCAGCCGAGAGTTATTAATCCACTTGAAAGTTTTGTAGAAAGAGTCTACGTCATTGGAACAGCAAAAGGATTCAAAGACGTTCAGGAAAGTATAGAATCTGCTTTAGGAGTTGCTCCTAAGATTTACAAAGATTTAAAGGGAAGAGAAAAGAAATATTATGCCCAGATTGACCAAGACAAGTGTTCTAGGTGTGAAACTTGTCTTATGTGTTGTCCACACGGAGCAATTTCTGTAAAGAAAGGAAAAACTCCTGAAGACAACTGGATAGAAATAGATCCTAATTTGTGTAGAGGTTGTGGCCTCTGTTACGCTGCATGTCCATCTAAAGCCATCAATTTCTCTAATCTTGAAGACGAACAAATACTGAAGATGGTAGAAGTAGCCTTTAAGCATCTTCCAAAAGATAAACCTAGAATTCTCGCTTTTCTCTGTTACTGGTGTGCCTACGGTGCAGCAGATTTAATGGGAGTAAATGGAGAAAAACTTCCTGAAAACTTTAGAAGTATAAGAGTAAGATGTTCTGCCTCTTTAAGCCTTGAAGTTATTAACGAAATATTGAGCAGAAATTTGGCAGACGGAATTATTGTAGCAGGATGTCCTGAACACAACTGTCATCACGTGTGGGGTAACTATATGCAGGAAAGAAGGATAGAAATGCTTAATGAAAGTTTGCGGTTACTTGGAGTCAACAACAAACTGGTGAAATGGGAATACATAGGTGTTCCCAACTGGAAGAAATTGGCCAACTCTATAAGGAAAATGAACGAAGTTCTAACCAAATTGAAGGAGGATAACTATGTTAAAGCTTAAAATGGCTTATTATTTGGGAGGTGGATGTGCAGGTTGTGAGACCTCTCTTTTAGATACGGCTACTAAGCTTATGGATTTTCTTGACCACGTAGAACTCATGTTTTTTGCTCCCACTTTAATAGATAAAAAGTATAAAGATCTAGAGTCTATCCCAGACGGCTCAATTGATATAGGTTTCTTTACGGGAAATGTAAGAAATTCCGAACATGAACATATAGCAAAATTTATGAGGAGAAAATGCAAAACACTAATTGCTTTTGGTATATGTGCAAGTTTAGGAGGCATCAAAGGTTTAGTTAACATTTACAGGCAAGAAGAGATTGTCAAAAAAGCTTACATTGAAACTATAACAACTGACAACACTGAAGGTATTGTTCCTCAGCCAGAATATGTAGCAGATGGTAAATACCCTTTAGATCTTCCTGTTCTTAAACCTGCCAGAGCTCTCGATCAGGTTGTTAAAGTAGATTACTATGTAGGTGGATGTCCTCCCCATTACAACCACATAAAGTGGATACTTGAATCCATCCTTAAAAACGATCTTCCAGCAAAAGGTAGTTGGTTAACTATGGGAACAGCTGTTTGCGATGCATGTCCAAGAAATCCTATACGCTACGGTGGTATTAAAAAAAAGCCTACACAGGTAAAAAGAACACTAGAAAAGCCACCAAAGGACGTATGTCTTTTAGAAGCTGGATATCTTTGTTTAGGCCCTATTACTCAAGGTGATTGCGGAGCAGCTTGCTTAAAAGCCAATATGCCTTGTAGGGGATGTGGAGGTCCGATCCCAGGAGTGTCAGACTTTGCCATTAAAGCGGTAAGCACCATAGCTACAACTTTAGATAATAAAAATCTGCTTAAAGAGATACCTGCTCCTGTTCAGCTTTTTTATAGATACAGCCTTCCAAAATCTAAACTGATCAAATCAAAAGATTAGGAGGAAATGATGAAAAAAGTTACGATAGAACCACTAACTAGACTCGAAGGTCACGGAAAAATTACCGTCTTTTTAAATGACAACGGAAAGATTGACGAAGTTTTTTTCCAAGTGGTTGAGTTTATGGGATATGAGAAGCTAGTCCAAAATGTTCCAATAGAAGAGGTTCCTAGAATAGCAAGTACTATTTGTGGAGTATGTAGGGCTGTTCACTTTATGGCTTCACTAAAAGCTGGAGACCAAATATTTTCGGTAGAACCTCCTCCCGTAGCTAAAAAGCTAAGAAAATTGTTACTTTCTGCTCACTACATAGAAGATCATACTGAAATTTTATATGCTATGGGACTTCCAGACTTTATATGTGGACCAACAGCACCACCTGAAGAGAGAAATATAATCGGAGTTGCAAAAAAACTTGGCAAAGAATTCGTTAAAGAAATTCTTGAGAAGAGATTTTCTGCAGCTAGAATAGTGGAGATATTGGGAGGTAAAACTACTCACCCTGCGTCGGCGATACCAGGTGGATGGTCTAAAGACATAAGTGAAGATGAGGTAAAGGAGCTCCAAAAATTGGCCGAAGATTGTTTAAAACTAGGCAAACAAAGTGTAGAACTATTTAAAGAAATAGTAGTAAAAAATCCTGAATATTCTAAACTATTGAAAGAAGAAACCTTTAACGTTGCTACTAACTATATGGGAACAGTCGATAAGAACAATAAAGTTGCCTATTACGAAGGTATTCAAAAGATAATATCTCCTTTTGGACAGGAAATAGGAAGCTTTACCGATAAAGAATATCTTGATTACTTTGCCGAAAGAACAATACAGTGGAGTTACGCAAAATTCCCTTACCTTAAATCTGTAGGCTGGAAAGGATTTATTGACGGAGAAGGAACTCCTTTCTGTAGTGTAGGACCACTTGCAAGATTTAACGTATCTGATGGTTACAGTACTCCCCTTGCTCAAAAGGCTTATGAGGAGATGGTAGAATTCTTTGGAGGAAAACCTGTTCATAATATATTTGCCTACCACTGGGCAAGAGCCATAGAAATACTCAATCATGCAGAAATAGTTAAAGAGCTTGTAAATGATCCAGAAATAACTAATCCCAACACCTGCAATCCCGTTGGAAAAGTTTCTGGAGAAGGAGTTGGAATTATAGAAGCACCGAGGGGAACGTTAATACACCACTACAAGACTGACGAAAATGCAATGGTAACTGACGCTAACATGATTGTTCCAACTACGTTTAACAACGGCTCTATACAGATCGCTGTTAAAAAAGCTGCTAAGTTTTTCTTTGATGATGGAAAATTTGATGAAGCCAAACTCAATCTTATAGAAATGGCGCATAGGCCTTATGATTTATGTTTAGCTTGTGCTACTCATGCTTTTCCAGGTCAGATTCCAATTCAGCTTGAAGTGTATACAAAGAACGGAAAACTCATTAAGAAGTTGAGGAACTTTTAAGTTGAAATTGTTAATAGGTATAGGCAATCCCAACTTCTCTGATGATGGTTTAGGGTTTTGGACTGTGGAAGCTCTTTGCGGGGAGATTCAAGCCGTTCACTTTCTCTCCCCTTCTTTATATATGGTGAAAACACTTTTGGGAAAAGAGAAAGTAGTAATAGTAGATGCTGTAAAGCTCGGTCTTAAACCTGGAGAAATCGTAGAACTTGACTTGACATCCGGGCAAAACCAGAAACTTTATGGGGGAAATAGTCATTCTGTTTCTCTTAGTGAAATTATAACTGTTGGTTACAGTTTATTTGCTGATAAGATGCCAAGAGAAATAAAATTTATTGGAGTAGAAGCGGCAGACTTGGAAACGTTCAAAAATGAATTAACTGAACCAGTAAAGAAAGCTTTTCCAAAGGTTGTGGAGAAAGTTAAGAATATCTTATTTCCAAAATAGGTTTAAGGTTTTCTATTACTTTTTGGTAATCTTCCTCTCCTCTTTCAACTTTATCCATTATATTTTCAAGTTCTCTTGTAAATTCTTCAGAAGTATAGTCGGGAAACTTTTCTGAAAGATAGTTGTAAACTTCTATTCCAAGTTTTGTAGGATAGAGAAATTTCCCCTTTTCTATGATGTACTTTCTGTCAAGAAGAGTTTGAACAATTTTTGCATAAGTGGAAGGTCTTCCAATTTCCTTTTTTCTCATTTCTTCGATGAGCTCTCCTTGAGTATATGGAAAGACTTTTGGAACTTTTTTCTTTACATAGGATATAATTTCAAAATAGTAAGTTTTTTCCTTTTTTAACTCTACAGAAAGAGGTTCTAAATTAAGAGGTTGTATCAAGTTCCATCCGTTTTTTACTATTTTAGCTATTCTTTCTTCTTCTTCTTCTTTTTCTACAGGAAGAAGTTTAACAAGAAGTTTGCACTTTTCAACTTTAGTAGGTATCATCTGAGAGGCCATGAATCTTTTAAATATCAAATCATATATTCTAAAGTGATTCTTTGTCATCTTTGAACTTGAACCCGAAACTAAGACAAGAGCTTTTAGGCTTTCAGCATCTAAAGGTCTTGTAGGTCTTATACACTCGTGAGCTCCACCATCTCCCCAACTTCTCAGCTTTATAAATTCTGCTCCAAATTTTTGAGATATGTACTCTTTTGCAACTCCCATTCCAGCAGTTGAAACCCTTGTTGAATCTGTTCTGTGATAAGTTATAAAACCACTTTCAAAGAGAGCTTGGGCAATGTTCATCGTTTCTTCTGCAGAAATGCCTAAATTGTTAGATGCTTCTTTAAGAAGTTCTCCAGTATTAAAAGGTGGAAGAGAATTTTTCTCGAAAATAGATTTTTCTTTAACTTTAATTTCTACCTTATCTATAGCTATCTTTTGAAACTCTTCTAAATTGTCAAATTCAAACCTAAAACTACCTGCTTTAGTTTCAACTACAATTATTCCTTTCTTTTCCTTGCTTTCCTCATATCTTTTTATAACCCAACCAAGAACAGGCGTTTGAACTCTTCCTGCAGAAAGCCAGTGTTTTTTAAATACTTTCCATAAGTGCTGACTAAGTGCAAATCCTACCCATCTATCAGCAATTCTTCTTACTATCTGTGCCTTTACAAGATTTTCATCTATTTCTTTTGGAGTTTTGAGAGCTTCCATAAATGCCCACTTTGTAACTTCATGAAACTCCATTCTTCTTACTTTCTTTTGAAAAGGTTTTATTACTGTTCCAATATCCCACCCTATCTTTTCCCCTTCTGTGTCAGGATCACTTGCTATGTAAACTTCGTCTATTTCAAGCCCAACTTCTCTTAGAGCTCTAACTACCGTTATCTTATCAACATCTGGTTTTCCACTACACTTTGAACAAAAAGGTTCTGTTGTTTGTTCAAAACACTTTGTACAGTACTTTATAGTATCGTAGACTGGAATATAACTGCTTTCTTCTTCTTTAACTCCCCACAAGCCATCCCTAACCGTAAGATCAAAAACGTGTCCCTTTGAAGCTGTTAGAAGGAGTAGTCTATCTCCTATGTTTATTTCATAAACATCAATATCTAAGACTTTTCTTCTAACTGGTTTTCCAAAGAAATTAGCTATCGTTCTTGCTTTATTTGGAGACTCGACAACTATAAGAGCAGTATTTACAAGATTTTTTGTTTCTGCTTTTATCTTACCTTCTAATATTTCTTTAACTCTTTTTCTATCTTCATCAACAGTTTTAAAAATTTTGTTAAGTTTTTCTTCATCTATTAATTCAAAACCAAACTTTTCTGCAAGCTCTTTTCCTTTATCGTAATCAAGGACTTTGAAATTTAAATCTTCAAGAAAGATGGAAAGTCTTTTTTTTAGAGAATTGAGTGCCTTTAAGTCATCAACAAGCATAAGACTAACACCTTTTGTAAGCCCTCCTGCAAACATTCTTGACGTTCTTCCAGAAGCTTGAACATAACCTGTAGCATCACCAACAACGACAAAGAGCTCTCCATTTTTTTCCTTTAAGGATATATCTTCAGACGCTCTAACCTTTTCTAAAAACTCTTTGTTACTAAGATAACTTTCAAGAAAACCTTTGATTTCTTCTAATTTCTCCTTTACTTTCGGATATTTATCAAGAAGTTCTTTCTTTAAACTTAGATATTTTTTTAAGTAGCTTAAATAAGACATTACCTTAGTTTTGTCTTCTATTAATTCCCTTAGAACAAGAAGAATTCCAAAAAGTTTAACCGGTGCTAAAGAAAGTTTTAAATTAAACTCTAATTTGGGAACACCTAAAAAAACTGCATATCTAACTGCTTGAGGAAGATCTATTCCTCTTGCAAGAGGATTTCTATAGCTTGCTATTCCAACAACTGCCTGAATTTTTCCGTCAATAAAGTTTCCCTGATTTTCAGATGAAAAGTTTTCATAAGAAACTGTGGAAATACCTTTCTTATTTAAAAAGTTGACAACTTCCTCAACGTAATCCTTACCTAAGTCTTCCGAAATAAAGACAAAAACTCCTTTTCCGTACTTTTTTATGATTTTTACTGTTTCTTCAAGATAATCTTTATCCGTATATATTAAGACATCTTCAACATTTCTAAGTGCAGTTGCAGATTTTCCAACTTCAAAACCAAGGAGCTCTCTAAAGAGTTTAACTCTCTTTGACTTTGGTTGAGAAGTTGCAGAAGAAACAACAAGAACGTTTTTTATTTCGCTTTTTCTTTTTTCAAGAAAATTTTCAAGTTTTTTTAATTTCTCGATAAGCTTTCTATCTACCTTTTCTCCAAATTTTGCAACTAAGGATTTAAGTTCTAAAACTTTTTCTGCAATACTTATATCTTCTTCTGTAAATCCTAAAAGGCGAATAACTTTGTCCACATTCTTTGCACTTTTTAAGAGAGAATCCACATCATCAACAAAAACAAAATCAAAAGGTTTAGGAATTATCTCAAAGTTTCTGTAAAGAAAATTTGTTGTCGTAACTAAAATTTCAAAATTTCCAGATTGTATTGTTCCCTTTTCTGACTTTTTTCCTGTATAAGCAACTATCTTTTTGTTGGTTAACTTTGAAAGTTTTTCTACAGTTTGAAGAACAAGTAATTTTGTTGGAACAAGTATATAAACCTTTCCACTTAAATAAGCAGAAGTGACAAGTCCCCAAGTTGTTTTTCCAACACCAGTTGGAGCAATCATCGTAAAAGATTTACTAAGAGCAACTCTTCTTGCCCACATAACTTGGAGAGTCCAAGGAGTAAAGCCTGTTTTTTCTTTAAAAAACTTTACATAATTTTCAGTAAATTCATCTAAAAGACAAATTTTCTTAAAATCTTGGAGTTTATTCCCAAGAGCATTACATATTTCTTTTCTATTTGTATAGAAAAGCTCCTTTGGTAAACATTTTTCGCATGGAAGTCCTGCTTTAAGTCTTTCATCAGATATTATTCCACCGCAGTTTGGACACATTCTATGAAATTCTGCTAATTTCATCTTGTCCTCTTAAAGAAATCTTGATCTTACTAAAGGTTGTTTCAACTGCTGTTCGAATGAAATTCCTCTCTCCTTCTGTTAACTTTTTGTCTCTTATATATGTGAGAAGAAGAGGTAAAAATATTTTAAATCTTTCGTCTTTAAGTTTATCAGAAAATTTATAACAAAAATAAAGTATGTTCATTTTTGTTTCAATAGGTAAAAACCAATTAAAAGCTTTTTCTATCATTTCTTCTAAAACTTTCTGGAACAGATTTTCGGGAATATCAAGTTTTGAAAGAGCAGATATAGCGTAGTTTAAGTAAAGGATACTTTCTTTAGTTCTGTAAGAGCTCCTTTTCAAAATAGAAAGAAGTTCAAAAATGAACTGCTCTTTTTCTTTGTCTGAAAGTTGCTTTTCTGTTAATTTTTCTATTAAAAAAATTCCTTTTAAATCTTGCTTATTGTAGTACTTTCTTAAAAGAGAAACGTTTATTTCATCACTAGAATCTAAGGAAGGAATTTTCAAGTTCGGGAAACGACCATCTAATGGAAAATCTATTTTCCTAAGGGAAACTTTAAAGATAGGATTAACAGCTGATAAGCCTATCATTTCTTTTCCATCAAGCTTTTCAATAGGAATAGGGAAAATCTTACCTAAGACATCTTCAAAGGGAAATGTAAGTCTTCCAATCAAGATAATTTTTTCTATAGGAGCTCTTTCTCTAAAAAGCTCTTCATAACTATATAAAGAAAGAACAACGGATGACGAAATATCTACAGGCTTTTCAATAAAATCGCCATAGTTACATAAACCTGTATAAGGTGATATTGCTAATCTCACTTCTTCTTTTTCTATAGAGCGCTTATATCTAAAATTTTCAAGAAAAATTTCTTTTCTATTTTTAAATAGAACTTGTCCTGCAAAGCTTCTAAACTTATCAAGTAGCTTTCCTCTCTCTCCTTTTTTTCTTAAATCCCTATTTGAAATTCCTACTTCAAGAATAAATCTGTTAAATAAATAATTTCCTAAGATATCTACGAAATGATATTCCCCAACAGGTAGTATAGTTATTAATTTTCCACCTATTGATAAAGAAGTTTTTTTATAACCAATATTGACAACTAAAGTCTTTTGTGAGAAAAAGTTGAAGTCATAATACACAGAAACCCTTCTTTCAAGTAAGTTATCAAAAAGATTTCTTATTAAAAATGTCGATTTTCCATAAAGATAACCAGGTAAAACGATCTCTTGTAAGTCTTCAATTGATAGAGAAAAGAAAGCAAATTCAAGGATATCAATAGCATCATAGACTATACCATTTAAGTACAAGTAACTTTTTTGCTCAAGATTATCAAGAAGAGAAAGTAACTTTCTTCTAACTTCAACAGGAACAGTTTCGTATTTAACACCTATTTCCCTTAAAAAAAGGTCTTTTAAACGAAAGTTTTTATCTTTAAAGAAAGAATCAGGATAACCAAAATAAATTCTCAAAACTTTATCACCTCTCTGTTAAAACCATGATATTTAATTTCTTTTCCAGGATAACCGTGAATAAATACTGTCTTTCTTGGAGAAAGTATGTTGATTAAATCTTGGAGCTCTTTTTTATCTGAATGAGCAGAAAAATGATGTCTTTTTATTTCACATTTAAAATTTTTCAAAATTTCTCTATCATTTAAAAGACGGTATCCAAAGCTTTCTTCAACTAAATAACCACTAAAAATTATTGCGTTTCTTTCGTTTCTTGATAAAAGGGAAGCATAAATGTAAGAAGGTGTATTTTCCATAAGCATTCCAGAGGTAGAAATAATGCAGTTAGCCTCTCTTAAATTTTCCTCGCAGGCTTCTAAAAAGTCAATGCCTTCATAGGTAGGAGCCGGTTGGACATAGTAATTAAAGAACTCTTTGTTAAGTAAGTTTTCGTATATATTTGAAACTTCTCTTGCAAGACCATCAACATAAACAGTCATAGGAGGAATTTTTCCTGCCTTCATTCCTTCAGTAAGAAGCAAAATTATTTCTTGAGCTCTTCCAAGAGCAAAGACAGGAATGAGTATTCTTCCCTTTCTTTCAAAAACTTTTACTATGGTCTGATAAAACTCTTCAACTGCTTTTTCTTTTTCAAAGCTCCTATTGGAATAGTAGTATGTGCTTTCAGTAACAAGTAAATTAACGGAAGAAGATGGAAGATGTGCAGCTTCAACAGTTTTTTGAGGTTGAAGAGATATATCCCCAGTGTGATAAATAGAACTAGAATCATCATAGTTTATTTGAAAAGCAGCAGCTCCAAGAATATGACCTGCAGGTAAAAACTTTACTTCAATATCTTTAATATTAAGAGTATCAAAAAATTCCCTTCTTTCTAATCGCATAAAGGTTTCGTCTAAGAGCTTATATTCTTTCCATTCATCTTCACTTTTTTCCTTTATGTACTTAACCTTTATAGCATCTTCGACCATAAGCGAAAGAAGCTGAGCTGTTTCATGAGTTGTGTAGATAGGTGTATCTGGATATAGAGAAGACAAAATGTGAATACTTCCACAGTGGTCAATATGAGCGTGTGTAACAAAAATTGCATCCAATTCTGGAGCTAAAACTTTAAGAAGCTCAAAATCAGGATAAGGTTCTTTTGCATTAAATCTTATTCCTGAATCTATGAGAATTTTTACTCCGCCTAAAACATACAGATAGGAACTGGCTCCTATTTCGTTTCCACCACCAATTGGTATTAAAAAGTTTTCCATAAAAAGAAAATTTAATACCTTTTAAATGAGAGTGTTTGAAAAATCATCCAGACAAAGAACAAAACTCCCATGTTAAAGAGGATAAACTTAGCTAAAACAAACAGTTGAGCTATATGAAAGCTCTTTGTTTTCTCGTAACTTCCAACATCCTGCTTAACTTCTCCAAAAATACTCTCTATCAGTCCTCTAAACCTGTAAATTTCATCAGATTCTAAAAGCTCTTTGCATTTAAGCCTAATCTCAGATTTAATTCCCTTCCTTAATGTTTCTCTCACCTTTATGTAAGGCTTTAAGCCTACTAACAGAACAAGCTCAATAAACTTAATGCTGTCATAAGCTTTGTCTCCTAAAAATGGCTTTCCTTTCAAAGCTCTCCATATAAATCCCCTTTCGTTTAACCACCTAACTATTTTCTCTCCAAGTTTCACTTCCGAAGCGTAACTCTCTCCAGGTAATGCAGTAAGAATGAACCTTTTTCCATCTTTTAGATGAACGCTTAATACAACAACTTTAACGTGGCTTTTTACCTCCTTTATCTCTTTGCCTCTTAGAATTTTCAATGGATAAATCTCATTGTATTTGAAGCCAGTTCCATCTATTATCAGAAATCTTAGTTCTTTATGATACTTCCCTAAGAGTCTTCGAGAGACAAAGTTCAGAAAATCTACAAGGAGAA
The DNA here is from genome assembly GCF_000191045.1 of Desulfurobacterium thermolithotrophum DSM 11699. Taxonomy (NCBI): domain Bacteria; kingdom Pseudomonadati; phylum Aquificota; class Aquificia; order Desulfurobacteriales; family Desulfurobacteriaceae; genus Desulfurobacterium; species Desulfurobacterium thermolithotrophum. Next base: position 362,235 of record NC_015185.1, on the reverse strand, counting down.
TGGAAGGTAGTTGCTTGAGTCGGTAATAATAGGTTGAAAAATCAGGAATATTCTCTCTTCCAAATATCTGAACTGCCAAATATTCAAGGTCTCTGAATGATAGGTTCCAGGCTACTTGGAGGAAAAGAAGGGTAAGAATTATCTCGTCAGGGTATTTCTTGGGTCTTCCTCTTTTGGTTTTAAAAGGATATAAATATACCAGTACAGCCTGTCCTCTCCGGTTCATGTATGTTTTTGATAGGTTGAGTACTTTGTGGAAATTTAGTCTTTTCGCTTTCATACCGGAGAGGATAGGCTTTTTTCTTAATTTTGGCAATTTTCAAACACCCTCTTCAGCTTCTTTCTTCTTCTCTTCAAAAATACTATATTTTGAAGTCTTAACAAACATAGCAGCTGGCTCTATTACATTTCGTCCTATTTCTCTGCAAGTATCACACTCTACAAACGGTCTTCCCTCTTTTCCATCTAAATAAACTACCCTCCACCCCATTATTTATTCCCTATTGCCTATTGCCTCTTCCCTACTGCCTCTTGCCTCAATTACAACCTGTCAAAAAACCTTTATTTAAAGCTTCAATATTCACATCTGCAAACTTTGGATTCAATTCAACAATTGCTTTCTCAACTTCTTCCTTTGAAAAAGGAAAATTCTCAATCACTTTCAAAGCATAGCCTAAGATAAAAACGTTTAGAGACTTTGGATTTACCTCCCCCTTTACAGCTAACTCTGAAGCCTTAACAGTAAAAACGTTAAATCCATTAACCTCCGGGAAATCATCTTCAATATTTGTAACAATGTATCCTTCTGGCTTCAAATAGTGAAGAAATCTTAAAGTTTCGGTTGGATATAGACCTAAAAGCAGATCTGCTTGACCCTCTCCAACCAGAGGAGCTTTAAAGTCCCCAATTTTCAAGTATGAGATAACTGTTCCACCTTTTTGAGCCATACCGTGAGTTTCTGTTCCTATAAAATCGATACCTTTATTCAGAGCACACTGGGCAAGGAGTTTCACCAAAAAAATTGTTCCCTGTCCGCCAACTCCTGTCAGAACTATCTGATATCTCATCTCACATCCTCCACAAAGGCATCAAATGGACAAAGATCCGAAAGACAGACACCACAACCCACACAGAAGTAAGGATTTACCTCCACCTTTCCTTCATCGTTCCACTCAAAGGCAGGACAACCGAAATCGTTTATACAGTGTCCGCATCCTGTACACTTATCCTGATCGACTTTTGCAAACTTTCCAGGCAGTTTCACTTTTTCTTTGTCAAAAGTGCAGAACTCATTAACAATAGCAACAACAGGTCCGTTGGCTTTTTCATATATCTCTTTTACCTTCTTGAAAAACTCAACTGTAGTTTTAATGGTTCCATCGTAATCGAGAATCAAAGGTTTTACTCCACACCCTTCAACAATCTTCGGAATGCTGACATTTCCTATTCTCTCCGGAGTTGGCTGAAGACCAGTCATGGCAACGGTACTATTGTCCATAATTACCAGAACGAACTTGTGCCTGTTAGCGACAGCATCAATGAGGGGTGGAATGCCTGCATGGAGAAAAGTAGAGTCTCCAATCGTTGCAACTATTGGCTTTTTAGTATCAGATTTTGAGAAGCCACAGGAGAGTCCAACAGAAGCTCCCATACAGAGAACTGTATCAACAGCTTTTTGATTCAAACCGAGAGTGTAACAACCGATATCTGAAGGATAAATTGCCTTATTTCCAAAAACTTTTTTCATTCCATAGAAAACTGTTCTATGCGGACAGCCGGGACACAGAGCAGGCACTCTTGGAGGAACTTCTCCTTCATATTCTTTTCCAACGTAGACGTTCCTACTTATGTGTCCCCTTTTTAAAAGGATATCGGCAACTCTATCGTGTGCAACCTCATCTATCTGGAAAACATCCCCAGAAAGTTTACCTCTAACGTTTCCAAGGTGTTTTATCTGTTCCTCTATAAGAGGATAGGTCTCCTCAAAGACTATAACCTCTTCGTAAGAGGAGATTAAATCACTTAACCTCCCCGAAGGAAGAGGAGTTGGCATGTCAATCTTTAAAACATCTGCTTTTAATCCTGTATCCTCAAGGACTTCAAGAACATAAGAGTAACTCGTTCCAGAAGCAATAATGAGAAGTTTTCCTCCTCTAAGCTTTTCAACTTGGGGCTTCAAGAACTCATCGTAGTTGAACTGTGCAATTCTCTGAAGCTTTTCCAGAAGCTCATACCCCTGCTTTAATCGAGGGATTCTTGGAACTGCCGCCCACCTTTCAATATTTCTTTCAAACTTTCCTTCTCTTCCCTCAAACTCAAAGTCAGGAATATCAACTATCTGTCTTCCGTGACATACCCTAAGAACGGGTCTGAGAATAACAGGAATTTCAAACTTTTCAGAGAGGTTAACGCCAATAACCGTCAGTCTGAAAGCATCTTCTGGACTTGAAGGATCAAGTGCAGGAATTCTTGCAAACTTTGCAAAGTACCTCGAATCCTGTTCTGTCTGAGAGCTGTAAAATCCTGGGTCGTCTGCAGAGATTATGAGGAAACCACCCTTATTTCCTATATAAGCACTACTCATCAGGGCATCTGAAGCCACGTTGAGACCGACCATTTTCATTCCACAGGCTGCCCTTTTACCGGTTATCGCAGCAGCATAAGCTGTTTCAAAGGCAACCTTTTCGTTAGTTGACCACTCGGCATAGGCTGAAAGATTCTTTTGCTTGACAATTTTCTGGTAGGTCTCTAAAATTTCCGAACTCGGAGTTCCAGGATAGGCTGCCATAACATCAACGCCAGCGTAAAGCAATCCCCAGGCTATAGCCTCATTTCCTAAAAGTGTCTTTTTCATCTCTTCCTCGTTATTGATGATATTCTTTCCTAGTTGAACAATGAATCTTAATTCTATCACGTTACATAATTGCTCTCTCCTGTGTGTATAATTCCTGACATGAAATGGACTGTTGGAAAACTAATCAAAAGAGCAACAGAAATTCTCAGAGAGAGAGGGATAAAGTCAGCAAGACTCGATGCTGAGCTGCTCCTTGCCCATTCTCTTGGATTTAAAGACAGAATTAAGCTTTACACAGAGTTTGAAAGACCTCTAACAGAAGAAGAGGTAGAAAACTACAGACAACTGATAAAGAGAAGGGCAAAGGGAGAACCTGTTGCCTACCTCACAGGTGAGAAAGAGTTCTTTGGTTTCACATTTAAAGTTCAGAAAGGTGTTTTAATTCCAAGGCCTGAGACAGAGCTCCTTGTCGAAGTGGTTTACGATTATTTAAAAGACAAAGAAGATAAGACTATAGTTGATGTTGGAACTGGAAGTGGATGCATTATTTTAACTCTTTATAAGCTTCTTGGAGACAAACACAGATATATCGGAACAGATATATCTTCTATTGCGTTAAAAGTTGCCAACGAAAATAAAGAACTTCTTGGCTGTAATAACGTAGAGATAGTAAAGATGGACTTGTTAAAAGAAATTAACTATCCTGTTGACGTTATTGTTTCTAATCCTCCTTACATTCCTTTTGGAGACAAAAAGTTAGATAAAGAAGTTTTAAAATATGAACCCGCCGTTGCACTTTTTGGTGGAAAAAGTGGTTTAGAGATAGTTGAAAGATTAATAGGAGAATCTGCTAAAAAACTTAGTTCTAACGGTTTTTTTGCTATTGAGATAGGAAAAGGACAATCAAAAGGGGTGAAAAAGCTTTTAGAAAAAGCTGGTTTTAGAAATATTAAGTTGCACAAAGACTTAGCAGGAGTAGAAAGAGTTATTTCTGCAGAAAGAGGTTAGAATGGAAAAGTTTGTTATAAAAGGTGGAAGGAAGCTTTATGGAAAGATTCGAATATCTGGTTCAAAGAATGCATCTCTTCCAATCCTATTTTCTTCTATATTGACTGGAAGACTTAAACTTTCAAATGTTCCTGATTTAAAAGATGTAACAACTACTTGTTATTTGCTTCAAAAAATGGGATTTGAAATTGAGAAAAATAAAGATGTTGTTGAGATTGAAAGCGGGAAAGTCATAAAAACAGAAGCTCCCTATGAGCTTGTTAAAACTATGAGGGCATCTATCCTTTGCTTGGGACCTCTTCTTGCAAAATACGGTAAAGCTAAGGTTTCTATGCCTGGTGGTTGTGCAATAGGTTTAAGACCTGTAAACCTTCATCTTAAAGCTCTTTCAAAAATGGGAGCAGACATAAGGATAGATCATGGTTATATAACGGCAGAAGTAAAAGGAAGGCTAAAAGGATGTGAAATAACTTTTGACTTCCCTACTGTAGGGGGAACGGAAAATGTTCTCATGGCTGCAGTTCTTGCAGATGGAAAAACCATCATAAGAAATGCTGCAAAAGAACCAGAAATAGTTGATTTAGCAAAAGCTTTGAAAAAAGCTGGAGCAATTATAGAAGGAGAAGGAACAGACGTTATAGAAATAACAGGGATTTCTGAACTTGAAGAAATAGATTATAGAGTAATGCCAGATAGGATTGAAGCGGGAACATTTGTTGCAGCAGTTGGTCTTGCAGGTGGAGAGATAGAATTAGAAGAGTTTCCATTTGAAGTTTTAAAAGCAGTAATAGAAAAATTTGAAGAAGCAGGGCTAAAGATAGAAAAGTTGGATAAAAACAGAGCAAAAGTAAAAAAAGTAGGAAAACTTAAGGGTACAGACATTATTACTCAACCTTATCCTGGATTTCCAACTGACATGCAAGCTCAATTCATGGCAACTATGTGTCTTGCAGAAGGAGTTTCTGTTATAAAGGAAACCATCTTTGAGAATCGTTTTATGCATGTTCTTGAACTTCAAAGACTTGGAGCTGATATTTCAATAGATGGAAACACAGTAGTTATAAAGGGAGTAGACAAGTTAATTGGAGCTAAAGTTACAGCTACAGATCTAAGAGCAAGTGCTTCTCTTGTTATAGCAGGACTTGCTGCAGAAAATACAACTGAAGTTTATAGAATTTACCATCTTGATAGAGGATATGAAAGGATGGAAGAAAAGCTCCAAGCTCTCGGAGCTAATATAAAAAGAGAAAAAAGTGAACTTCCATACTAAGATTAAAGGAGATGATATAAAAGATGTCACCCCCTGAAATTCGGGACTATAGTAAAGAGGCAACCTTTAAAGGCAGGAGGCTGGATTTTTCCCTGGGGAATAAGCCCCGTGCGTGGAGATTAGCCGATGCCTCCTGCCGGCTAATTATAGTGGCGGGAAGCGCCGTATTGGAGTATGGGAATAGTTCCGAAGCAGAGGTTGCAAAACACAAAACATATCAGGGGGTAGAGATGAAGGAGAAGGTAGAGAAAACACTGTATGTCGGAGTGGGACTACCACAAAAACAGCTTTACAGCAGCTTTATTTAGATTGTCTGACAGGGATACTTAATACCAAGAAGTACGAAGCAGAAGAGTTAGAGAAATTTAAAAATCACCTAACAACTTTTAGGAAAAAAGGATATTCAGTAAAAGTTGCGGTAGAAACCTTAACAGGAGTAACATTTTTTACGGAGGAGATAAGGAACTGCGTTGATGAAATAACTTACGTTAACACTAACAAATTTAAGAACATTCTAAAAGGTGTTAACAGTGCTAAAAACGACAGGATAGATGCAGAAACGATAGCCATTTACTATGAAATGGGCTTACTTCCGACAGTTTACGTCCCGACGAGAAAAGAAAAAGAGCTAAGGATAAAGATGAAAGAGAGAGATAGCTTTGTAGATATGAGAAAAGGGGTAATTAACAGACTTCATAGCCTATTGCTTGAATATGGGATAAAGACAAACAAGAGAGAACTCACCACGAAGAAAGGGATGGAAAGGATAAAGGAAGAAACGAAGAAGAAAGTGCCTCCGTCATTACGAGAAACGATATGGAGGCAAATAGAAACAATAGAATACTTAACAGATAAGATAAGAGAGACAGAAGAAGATATCAAGAGTTTTATAGGAGAAGATGAGGAGCTTAAGGGAAAAGTAGAACTTCTAAAAAGCATACCTGGAGTAGGAGATATAGTAGCTATAGCCTTTATATCTGCCGTATGTAACGAAGAGAGGTTTGAAAACGGAGACAAGGTAGCGGCTTATTTTGGACTTGTTCCTCGTGCTAATAGCAGTGGAGACGAAGTTAGAAATGGAAGGATAACAAAGAAAGGGGACAGCAGAACGAGGAACAAGATTATCCAGGCTACGAGAGCGTTATTGAACAGCAAGTTAGACAATTCAGTTAAAAGATTTTACGAAGGGTTAGTTAAGAAAGGTTTAGAGAAGAAGAAAGCGCTGATAGCTGCGGCGAGGAAATTGGTTAAAGTAATGTTCGCAGTTTTGAGAGAGAGAAGGCAATTTATGGATTTTGTTGAAAATAAATGCAACCTCTGTGTTGGGGGTTGACATCTTTCATAGGAGAAAGAAATATGAACTACAACCAAATAACAATTGCTCTTCCTAAAGGTAGGCTTTTAAAAGATGCGGTTAAATTTCTTAAAGAGGCAGGGATAGATGCTTCTGAAACTTTAAAGGAGACAAGAAAACTAATATTTGAATGGGAAAATTATAGGTTTATTCTTGTAAAACCTATGGACGTACCAACTTATGTCTATTATGGGACAGCAGACATAGGAATTGCTGGAAAAGATGTTATTGAAGAAAAAGGATATGATCTTTATGAGCCTTTAGATCTTGGTTTTGGTGGCTGTAGACTTTCTGTTGCAGAGCCTGAAAATATAGAAGAACCTTACGATATCGAAAAACTTTCATTTATTAAAGTAGCTACAAAGTATCCCAAAATTACTGATAGGTATTTCAGAAGCAAAGGAATTCATCCTGAAATTATAGTTCTTTATGGTTCTGTAGAGTTAGCTCCTCTTGTTGGACTTTCAGATAGAATTGTTGATCTTGTTCAAACTGGAACAACACTTCGTGCAAATGGCTTAAAAGAGGTAGATACGATTCTTTACTCAACAGCAAGATTAATAGTAAACAAGGCAAGCCTTAAAACCAAGTATTCAATCATAAAACCAATAGTAGATAAAATTAAAGCTATCTTGTAGTTATGAATTAATCAAAGATTACCGTTTTGTTGTCATATACGAGTATTTTGTTTTCAAGATGCCATCTAACAGCTCTTGCAAGGACTAATTTTTCAAGATCTCTACCTTTTCTAATCATGTCCTCTATACTGTCTCTATGACTTACTCTGACAACATCCTGTTCTATTATTGGACCTTGATCAAGCTCTTCCGTTACGTAATGACTTGTTGCTCCAATTATTTTCACTCCTCTTTCATAAGCTCTATGGTAAGGTTTTGCTCCTACAAAGGCTGGAAGGAAAGAGTGATGAATGTTTATTATCTTGTTTCTAAATTCATTGACGAATCTATCACTTAATATCTGCATATACCTTGCAAGAATTATTAGATCAATTTTTTCTTTTTTTAGGAGCTCTATTTCTTTTTCTTCAACTTCAAGCTTATTTTTTTTACTTTTTGGAAAATGGTAGAAAGGAACTCCATACATTTCAACAACTGGTTTAAGATCTGGATGATTGCTTATTACAAATTTGAGATTTCCCCTAAGCTCACCAGCTTTAAATCGATAAAGGAGTTCATAAAGGCAGTGGTCATACTTTGAAACAAAAATAGCAACATTTTGAATATCAGAACTAAACTTTATTTGGTAATCCATCTGAAATTTTTCTGCAATAGGCTGGAAAGATTCAGGTAATTTTTCTTTCGGTATTTCAAAGTTGCTTAAATCCCATTCTATTCTCATGAAGAAGATTTCCTTCTGAAAATCAATGTGTTGATCTGCATGAAGAATGTTCCCACCATGTTTTGCTATAAAACCTGTAATTTCTGCAAGTATTCCTTTTCTATCTGGGCAGGAAATTAAAAGTATTGCTGTTTCTCTCATCTTTACTCCACAGTAACGCTCTTAGCAAGATTTCTTGGTTGGTCAACATCATAACCTAAAAAATCTGCGATATAGTAAGCAAAAAGCTGCAAAGGTACGACATTAATAATAGGAGATAAAAACTCATTAACCTCTGGAACCTCTATAGAAAACTCTGAAAGTTGTTTTACAGCTTTATCTCCCTTATTAACTATAGAAACAACCCTTCCCTTTCTTGCTTTAACTTCTTCAACATTTGAAAGCACTTTCTCGTAAACTTTACTCTTTGTTGCAACAACTATTACTGGCATCGTTTCATCTATTAATGCTATAGGACCATGCTTCATTTCACCAGCAGGATATCCTTCTGCGTGTATATATGAAATCTCCTTTAGCTTTAGTGCTCCCTCAAGAGCTATTGGGTAGTTTACATACCTCCCAAGATAAAGAGCATCAGAAGCTTTATAAAATTCAAGTGCAATTTTTTTAACGATTTCTTCTTTTCTCTCAGTATTTAAAAATTCTTCCATTTTAGATGGTACTTCCATTAAAAGTTTAAAGTAAGCTTCTAACTTTTCAGAACTTAAGGTTTTTCTTTCTTTGCCAAGATAAAGAGCAAGTATAAAAAGTGCTGTAAGTTGCGTCGTAAAGGCTTTTGTTGATGCTACGCTTATCTCAGGACCAGCATAAGTGTAGATAGTAGTATCAGCTTCTCTTGTGATCGTTGAACCTATTACATTGCATATTGCAAGGGTTTTTGCTCCTTTCTCTTTTGCTAGTTTCATTGCTGCAAGTGTATCTGCTGTTTCTCCCGATTGAGTAATAGCAATGACTAATGTCTTTTCATTTACTATTGGATTTCTATATCTATATTCAGATGCATAATCTACTTCTACTTGAATACGGGTAAGGTTTTCTATGTAGAATTTTCCTATAAGACCAGCATGATAAGAAGTACCACAAGCAATGATTTGAATTCTATCAAAGGATTTAGGGTCAACTCCTTCAAGTTTACCATCTCCTTTAAGCCATGACATGTTTCCACTTATCGTATCTGCAATTGATCTTGGTTGTTCAAAAATTTCTTTTAGCATGAAATGTTTATAGCCTGCTTTTTCAGCTTGAGCTATAGACCATGGGATAGTGTGAACTTCTTTTTCTTTTTTCTCTCCATTGAAGTCAAAGATTTCAACACTATTCTTTTTAATTACTGCTAATTCAAAATCATCAAGAAAAATTGCTTTATTTGTATAGGGTAAGAAAGCAGGAACATCAGAAGCTATAAAATTTTCTTCCTCCCCAAGTCCAATAACAAGAGGACTATCCTTTCTTGCTACAAAAATTTTATCCTGCTGAAGAGAAGAAATAACTCCAATTGCGTAAGAGCCTTTAAGACGAGAAACGGCTTTTCTAAAAGCTTCAAAAAAGTTAGGTGTTTCCTTTAATTCTTCTTCTATTAAATGAGCAATTACTTCTGTGTCTGTTTCTGAAAGGAATTTGTGTCCTTTAGATTGAAGTTCTTTTCTTAGTTCCACGTAGTTTTCTATTATTCCATTATGGACTACTGCTATTTTTTGAAAACAGTCAAAATGAGGATGGGCATTTTTACTTGCAGGCTTGCCGTGTGTTGCCCACCTGGTATGACCAATACCAATGCTGGAAAAAAGATTTAGCTTGTTAAGTTCTATTTCAAGATTTCGTATTTTTCCTTCCTTTTTATATACTTTAAGCTTTCTATTTATAATTAAAGCAATACCTGCGGAATCATAACCTCTATATTCAAGCCTTTTAAGACCATCTAAAACGACATTTTTTGCATTATCTTTACCAACGTAACCTACAATCCCACACACTCTAACCTTCCCTTTTAGAAATTTGCTAAAGTATAACATAGGAAACTTGAGTAATTCTAAAGTAGCTGTAAGATACCTTTTGCTATCTTTGATTTCTGTTAGAAGAAGGCATAAAAACAAAAGAATTTTGAACAGGAAGGTGATAAATAAGAAAGCTTATAGGAATCTAAGAGAGCATTCTAGGATAGAAAATACTATTTTTATTTTTGCGTTCACTTTTAAAAAATTGGTTGCGGGGGCGGGATTTGAACCCGCGACCTTCGGGTTATGAGCCCGACGAGCTACCAGACTGCTCTACCCCGCGATATTATGGAGCGGGCGACGGGATTCGAACCCGCGACCCTCAGCTTGGAAGGCTGATGCTCTAGCCAGCTGAGCTACGCCCGCTCTTTAATGGTGGAGGGGGCAGGATTCGAACCTGCGTAGGCGTCAGCCGGCGGATTTACAGTCCGCTGCCTTTGACCACTCGGCCACCCCTCCAGTATGGTGCCGGCTGAGGGAGTCGAACCCCCGACCTGGTGATTACAAGTCACCCGCTCTAGCCAGCTGAGCTAAGCCGGCACTTACTGGACGGTGAATAATATAGGAAGTTATTTTTTAATGTCAAGTATCTGTTCGAGTTCAATACATGGTGGACACCTTGATGACTTCTAATATAGTCCTCAAACTTCTCAGCGGGAGTCTTGTAATTTAAAGAGTGATGGGGTCTAAGAAAGTTGTAAATCTTTAAATACTCAAAAAGTTTTTTATTCATCTCATCAACAGTCGGTTCTGTTCCTTCTATCATCCATAGTTCACTTTCTGTCGTTTGAATAAACCTTTCTACATGCGCATTAGTCTTGGGAGATTTCGGATAACTAAAGTAGTGTTCTATCCCTTTTCTTTTAAGATATTCGTCTAACTCCCCTAAAAATTCGCTCCCGTTATCCGTTTGAACTTTCTCTATCTTGAAGGGAAGAAATTTTTCAAGTTCTTCAAAAAACCTTCTTCCGCTCCTGCTGCTTTTTGTAGAATAAACCTTGGCAAATGCTATTCGGGTGAACTTGTCTATTGCCGTGAACTGGTAAAAGGTTTTACCGCACCAGTAGAGGTATTTAACGTCCATGAGGATTGTTCCTGGTTTGTCTGCTCTTAGTCCTTTTCTGGTGCGGTTCTTTTTCCCTTTCTGTTTCTTCCTCTTGTAGGTACTTTTTAGTTTCCAGGTTCTTTCTATTAGTCCGTGTCTTTTGAGAACCCTGTAAACTGTAGAGGATGATATTTTTACATTTAGGTATCTTTCCATGAAGGCTGCTATCTTTTCTTTGCTCCAGGTTGGGAATTTTTCCCTTATTGTGACGATGATGTGTTCTATTTCAGGTTCTGTTTGGGGTTGTCTTACTTTATGAGGTCTTTTGTTTCTGTCTTGGAGTCCTTCTATCCCGTACTTGTCGTATCTTTTTTTCCACTTGTAGAAGGTTGTTGGACTGATGCCAAAGTATCTGCATGTTTTTCTGGCGTTGCCTGTTTTGTGGTAATACTCTATCCATTTGAGTCTCCTTTTAACATTTCTGTCTTTTGTTAGGTCAAGTTTCTTTTTTACTCTTCTTCCTTCTTTCAGGGTTTCTTTGAATGCTGTATTTGTGCTTGATATATGGAGGGATGTTCCTTTGAATCTTTTCAATTGTTTCATCGGTGGACACCTCCTTCTGGGATTCAAAGGTTATTTTAGGGTGTCCACCTTCTATCTGAACTTCAACACTTTTTGTATAAATTCAGTACATGATGAACATTTTTTCTTTCTGATTTTTTACTTTGTTTTCCGTATTGCTGATGTTACCTTCTTTGCGATTTTTTAAAATTCTATATAATAAATAAATGAATAAAAGTTTTTAGGAGGTTTGCTATGGCTTCAAAATCTTTAAGGAAGGTTCTTTCCTTAGCTTCCCTTTTTACAATGGGAACTCTTGCATATTCCTCTTCAGCTTATCCACATCCAGCTGTACCGCTCAAGGATATTGACGGTAACCCGATTACCCTCGACACAAGCAAGTGTATAAAAATTGGTAACAAAGAATACTGCGAGGGAAAACCTGTAAGTTGGGAAGCAACTTGCGGTGCCTGTCACAAAGAAATAACGGGAGATGTAACTAGTGGAGTTCACTTTCCAGGTCCTGTTCATGCAGCCTATCACATAGGTCGTGGATGGAATGAATTAGCAGATAATTTTGGAGCAGAAAGAGTTAAGGAAGGAAAAGATTATAGAAAATTCCTTCGCTCTTTTGGTGATGATGGAGCATGGTGACCACCTTCTTACCGCCAGTTGGCGGCAAAGAAACCATCTGAAGATCCAGGTTTAGCACCTGACGTAAATAACGAAACAGATTTTAGAGGTAATGTTGCTTACGATATGGATCAGGGAACACCGGATAAAGTATTTACCTGTGCTTCTTGTCACTCTGGTGGAATTATGGAGTTTGATAGAGATTCAGGGAAAAGACATGATGAAGTATCAGACTGGGATGATGCTAAAGATGGAACTGGATTCTTCTCAAATGCAACTTACAGCGATAGTGAAGTGGATGGTGACGCATTTTCTTATACTCCAGATGAATACTCAAGAGGTTACTTAGGTAAACCCCATAAGTTTAACTGGAAGAAGTCCGGAGTCCTTGATACAGACTGTTTCTTATGTCATGCTGATAGAGGTCAGAATAAATCTGTTCAGTCTGGTATGTGGACTGCAGACAATCCTACACCTGCTAATCCAAGAGTTTTTATTTTTGAAAAGAAAGATGCAGAAGGAAAAGTTGTTGAAATTTCACTTGGTTTTCCACCAAGTTTAAATTCCACCGAAATTAGTAATAATTACACAATAGACTCAGTGGCGTTTTACTCTAATCCTTTAGAAAGAATAATAAACCTTTATTATAACGAAGAGATTACAAACTGTTTGGAAAATATAAACGCTGCTGATAACATGACATTAAGAACAATCGTAGTTTCTCAGTTAACAGAAGCCATAAGAAAAGGAGACCTTTATAGCCCAGATTACAACATAAACATAGTGAATCCTGCAGATAACTCAACCATCTGTACCATGAATAATACAACTGCTCCAGCTCTTGGTAATTTCACTTCCACTTTCTTCATCGACCCTGGAGCTCCAAACTTCTCTGCAAGAGATTACTTGAGAAATGCTTTCTTTGAATCAACAGTTGAAGGTCAACCATACGTCGGCGCTGGTATGTTCCTTAGAGCTACAACAATAAACGACATGTTCTCTTACAATCCAATGGATACAAGTAATCCAAAGCCGTTCGTAAACCTTGGAAGAGCTGGTTTCTTCTTCGGTTGGGCTGACACTGGAACTTTAATGGGAGTTGCTCATCCCGATGATCCTTCCAAACCTCTGGCTTTTGTAAAACTTGAAAAGCAGGAAGATGGAACGTTTAAGGCTGTTGCTTACTATGCAACGGATGCTGATCTTTCGAGTGTCAAGCTGCCAATTCTTGAAACGAGTGGACACTATACTCTCTGTAAAGCAGATAGTTCAAAAGAAGCTGGAGTTAGCAAATCTTTACCTGCAGATAGGAAAGATGACGAACTTACTCTGATGTGTGCCCAGTGTCACTTTGCAATACCAGATGAGGGCAACAGATGGTTTGATATGAACGGCAAGAGCCACCCATCTTGGTACGTAAGACGTGGAATTATTGGAATGGGTGCTGATGTTGTGAAAAGAGCTGCCGTCTTTAGCAGAGAAACAGAGGGTAATACGACAGATGCTCCAATATTTGTGAATCCAGATGGAACAATAGCTGATCCGAACAACGCTACTGCAGGACTTCCCTCTGGATATGATGTTCACTTTGCAGCAGATAAAGGAAACCTTTCTTGTCTTTCCTGTCACGGTCAAGACAATCTCTCTGATGAAGAAAAATTACATCACAATCCTCATAACTTCTTGAAAGGAAATGATCCTGCAGGTGAGGTAATGCCGGCACTTGACTACAATCCTTCACTTCAGACCTGTACAAAGTGTCACTGGGGTTCTGATGCTGCTGCAGCTAAGGAACACGAAGCTTACTTTGGACCGGCAGCTTCAGTTCACATAAACTCTATGATGTGTCAGGTTTGCCATGTTCCTTATAAAACATACTGGAGCTTTAGATTTTTCAACGATCTTGTAGGTTATTCCAGCCAATTTGACAATAGATTTATGAAGTTTGTAGTGGACAATGGAAATGTAACAATGTATCAGTTCCCACCTGAATGGGCTATTCCTGCATTCTCTCCATCTCCGACTTACGGTGTTAACTATGCCTTTACGATTACTCAGACGACTAATGACGGTGGAGATGCAATTGTTCCTATGACAATGATAGATATGGATCCATATAGAGCTCTAATGAGATGGAATGATAACGGCACTATGTTTGGCATGTGGGCAACAGGTGCTGATCCGCAAATGAAGCCGTTCCTTTTCCCATGGAGATGGGCACCGGCAATAGTAAGGAGACATACAATTGACGATAATGGTAATGATGTCGTAAAAGCAGGTTTAATTAATCCAATTACAGTTGCAACCTGGATGGATGCATCTACAGGAAGAGTTTTATTTGTTAGAGAACTTAATGCTGCTGTTAAAGGATTAGCAGTTGATCCAACTACAGGAAAACCTGTTGGTCGCTCCACAGTTGACCCTGAAGATCCACAAAAAGAAGTTCCAGCAATAACTATGGCTCCAGTTTCTCAAGCTCAAGCTGACACCGGAAAACCTGCTATATCTATGAAAGACTTAAATGGAAACGACACAGGAATGGTAGCAGCAGTTAAGCTAATAAATGGTAAGTTTATTTATGATAACGACGGAGATATGGTGCCAGAAATTGATAGCGATTATGAATACGATGCTATGAAAGAAGCTTTAACACAGGTTCTCAACAAGGAAGATCCAAACCATTCTCATAATCCTGTAATATATTTAGGAATAGCTCCATTTGGTGTTGATCACGGAGTTCTTCCAGCTAAATATGGTCTTGGAGCTCAAAAGTCAGGTCCTCTCTCCTGTAATGCGTGCCACAATTCAGATGAATCAAAGAACAGGTACAGTCCAGCTGTGAAAAGTGGAAACTTTAACGCTGGAAGATTTGTAACTCTTGTTCCATTTGCTCTTCCAGATAAAGCTATTAAAGAATCAAAAGCTTACGGTGGTTGGCATGTGCCAAAAGGAGTTACTACTGTCAAAACTCCAGATGGCAGAGAAATAATGGGATTAACTCAGGGAGCTCTCGCCCAGTTTGAATCTGTTCCAGTTGAAAGCAAGGAATACGCTGCCTTCGCTCTTGTTACAAGAGAAGGAGGAACAGTATCCAAAGAAGGCATAGTAATTTCTGTATCACCTGGAGCTGTAGATGTTCCAACTATAATTAAAGTAGAAAAAGCCGAAGTTCCAGAATTACAGTCTTCCGTGCTAGAAGAAGCATCAAAAGAGGGAATAAAAACTCCTGTACTTGCCTCTGAAATTCTTCATATTCATACAAAAACAAACAGATTTAATTCTCCAATTCAGATAACACTTCCTTATGATCCAACAAAAGTTACTGGAAAGGTTTCCTTATTTACCAGTGAAGATGGAAAAACTTGGACTAAGATTGGAGATTTTGATGTAGACTCTAATAATCCTTACGTTACATTCTCTCGTTCTACACTTAGCTATTTTGCTATTGTAGGAACTGCTTCCACAGAAAGTTATCCTCAAACAACGACAACTACTGCTACTGGTGGAGGTGGATGTTCCATTGCTCCAGCTGTATCCCCAATTTCAGGAATTCTTAACTTTTTCTTAATGGCTCTTGGAGCATTAGGCTTAAGATTTAGAAGAAAGAAACACTAAAATCTAATAAAGGGAAGAATCCCGTTTAGGGATTCTTCCCTTCCTAAAATAATTTTCTTCAAATTTTGAAATATTTTCCTAAGTAGTAATTTTACTGAATAAAGAAAAAATGGAATTAATTCACATTTGCGGAACTTTTTGATAAGAAAAGGTAGAAATCAGGTAGGAAGATAAAGCGGAATAAAAAAAGAAAACTTTAACGGGACCTCTTAAAAAAGTCCCGCTGATAAGTAAATTAGTGATGACCTCCAAATAAATGCTTGTAAGCAGTTAAAAAGAGTGTAAGCAACATAAAAATATAAAGAACTAACTCAACTGCAGATATCCATTTTCTGAAAAAGAATATGTTTTTAAGAGCTCTTCCCATAGTTTCCTCCTTAGAACCACATGAATATAGATTCTGAATACCAATGGACGAATTTAACAAGCCAAACTCCTAAAATAGGTAAAAGTAAAATTGCTAGTGTAGCTATCAAAACTATCCATGCTTCTTTTTCTATATCTCTGGAACTAACCTCTCTTGCCATATTTTAAACCTCCTAATTATTATTTGCTTAATGATGTACATTTTTGGAGTGGAAGAACTTGTATCTATAAAGAGCCTCTATTCCATGACAATCAACACAAATACTTCCCTTTAATTGATCATTTCTTAAAAAGCTATTTGTTATATTTCCCTCCACTGGTTTTCCAGGTCCTCTATCACTCCATCTACTCCATATATGGGGATTATGACATGTTTCACAAGTTATCTGACCACCTACTTTTACTCTTTTACCGCTTTCATCATAGATTGGCCAGTCTCCACTTCTACCTGGCCTATCCATATCCCTAATAACTATACCTTCTTTCTTTGAAGGATGAAAATAGTACTTGATACTCTTTTCTTTTGCAATTCCATCTTCAGAATGACAAGTTAAACAATAATTAGAAAGTTTATTATCTGTAATCCTCTTAACATCTATAGCCCATAGCAAATTATCTTTTGCTCTATGAGGAACGTGGCATGCAGAACAAACTCCATCCTTTAAGACATCTTTACCAAGAACATTTTTAAAATTCTTATTTACAACTCTCATATCGTGATCAGTACCTATTACTCTTGCTTGTTGTGTATGACAAGATATACAAAGTTTACTATCTCCCTCTATCGGATACCTGATTAATCTTTCTTTATCTGCTCCATTATGCGGATTGTGACAAGTTACACAGTCCATTAAACCACTTTTTCCATTTTTTACAGGACAACCAGTTGTTTGATCAATAAGTGGTAATCCTGAATACTCCACCAACTTTATACTTTCAGGAGATTTAACTTTTTTTCCTATTGGATGTGTATGTTCTCCTACTGTCTTATTTCCTGCAATACCTCCTTTAGTATGACAAGAGCCGCACATTTTGATATTAATGGTCTCTCCCTCCCCAAGGTCTCTACTCCACAAAAGCTTAAACTTTGGATTATGAGGAGTATGACAACCAGAACACTTACCTCTCTCCTTTATCTTTATCCTTTCCTGAGGGGGCAAAATTTTTTTTTTCAAAAAATCGTGAGAAGTTCCCTTTGTATCTTTGCCTTTATGACAAGTAAGACAAAGAGCTGAATCATTAGCAACTGACTTTCTAAGCATAAACTCTAACGTTGAATGAGCATCATGACACGTAAAACAGGTAATTAGCTTACCTGGAAGCTCCTTTGAAGGATTTTCAATATTCATAGGATGATCTGGATAAGAAGATCCCATAACCTTGTCTTTAGCTATTCCATCTTTTCCATGACATTCAAGGCAAAAATCTCCTTCCTTTTCCTTGGAAGAAAAATCTCCAATACCTCTTAAGAATCTTCCAACCGCCCTATGAGGAACATGACATGCAGCACATACACCAGCTTTATCAGGAGTTTCTCCTAAGACGTTAACATCTTTTATATCTGAGTGAGCATTTATTAAGACTCCACTCTTATTGGAATGACACTTAAGACATAAGTTCCATTCTGGAACGCGTAGGAAGCTGGTTGCCGCCTTAGACTTAGAACCTTCAATAGAAGTCCACTTGTGAGGATCATGACATGTACTACATGTCATAATTCCTGTTTTAGAGAGAGGTAAATCAGTCTTGGCTTGCAGTTTCTTACCTACAGGATGAGAAATCTTACCAATATCTTCTCCTATTCCTCCTGGATAGTGACAAGACAAGCAAGCTTTACTGTAACTATCCTTTATGCCTAACTTTTTAGCATATATCTTTGCAGATCTTGAAAGTTTTACACCCCATAAATAAGGTCCAACCGCTTTATGAGGAGCATGACATGATTCACATAGACCAGCCTGAGATACTCTTTCTCCTAAAACATTCTTAACCTTTATCTTCTTACCTGAAAAGTCATGGAAAGTTCCTTCTACACTACGTTTACCATGACACATTATACAAAGTTCAGGACTACTGATCTTAAGGAAACTATTTCGAGGAGTTCCTTTTGCATTAACAGAAACTTTTTTATTTGGATTATTAGGATCCCAAATATGAGGATTATGACAATCTGTACATTCCCCTCTGTGAGATGCAGTTGCCGGACCAACTTTTACCTTTGAAATACCTCCATTATGGCAGGAAACACACACTCTACTACTTATATCGTAATTCTTATATCCTCCAGTTGAAGATGGTACTACAGCAAATAAGTACTCGTCGGTCTTTGCTTTATGTGCAGTGTGACACATTAAACAACCGCGATTATCTTTATTATGAGGAGAATGAACTACAGGACTTTCAGCTGTATGACATGAAGAACAAAGTTCATTGGCCGAAAGAACTGTTAAATTAGGATTAGGTTCTTTATGCATTTTATGACATGTAAAACATTCAACAGTATTTTGTGGAAGCCTTTGTCTAATAAATTCAGTTACAGTCATATACTCTGGAATGTTTACGTGAATCTTATGGTTTCTTGGGTTAACATGCTCTTTACTGTTAAGTTCTTGAGTATGGCATGCAGTACATAACTGAGAATTTGCTAATGGTTCAACAAGAGCATAATTTGCCTTTCCTCTGTGTGCTGAGTGACAAGATTCACATTGAACTTCGTTATTTTTGGTAACCTTTCCACCAATATTCTTAATTTTCAAAATTTCTGTTGAAGTTAATTTGCCGGCAGTATCTTCAAGTATAGGGTGGTTCATTCCATGAGCAGCATTCTCTTTATGACAGTCTATGCAAAGAGAAGAATTTTTATTCTGTTTTCTCATAAAAGTATAGTCAAGTTTTTTCTCACTTCCTGCTTTTGTATGTGGAGTATGACACGTTCCACAGTAGAGCTTCCCATCTTTTGTAGGAAAGTCCTTTGGTAGTTTAAAATCCTTAGGAATTTTCTTATCAACTGGATGAGAAAAATGTCCAAAACCTATAAATGTTAACCTATCATCTGCAAGTGAACCATCGTGACAAGAAAGACACATTAGTTTATCTGCAGCTTGAATAGAGTTAGTGGTAAGCAAAGAAGACGAATCTATTTTTTCTTCTAAAAGCCAATTCTCATGACAAACAAGACATTCCTGTCTCATAGTCTTACTGAGCTTAGCTTCAGAAACAGAAGGTAGTATAAGAACACTAAGCAGAACTGCTAAGGTTTTCCTCATTATTTAACCCCTTGAATTTTAAATGTAGAAACTTTATTCTTAAGAGGTTCCAGTACAAAAACGGTTTTATCATAACAGGCTACAGCTGTTGGATAATATAAATTCTTTGTAATAACTTTTTCAAAAGCACCATATATATTAAAGAGCTGAAGAGAACCTGTTATACCATCAGTTACAACTAGATTACCATTACAAAAAGCTACTCCTTTAGGTCTAAATAAACTTCCTTCTTCAACTCCAAAGACACCAAAAGATCTAACAAAATTTCCTTTTTTATCAAATTCCTGAATTCTTGCGTTGATTGAGTCAACCACATAAATAAGATTCCTTGATCTATCCATCATAAAAGGACCTACAAAGTAACCTGGTGCAGATCCTTTTCCTCCCAGTCTTTTAATAAACTTTCCATCTTCTGAATAAACATCTATAGTATTTGTTTTTCCATTAGTTATAAAGAGTCTATTTCCTATCTTAACTATGTCTATTGGTCTACCACTAACATTAATTTTCTCTTTAAGATTTCCAAGACTATCCAAAACGTAGACTATACCTTTTTGATTTGTTACATAAAGAAAACCTTTTTTATCAACGTAAATTCCAAACGGAGAATCAATTTCTATATCTGATATATGTTCTCCATTAAAGTTATAGATGGCTATTCTATTATTTAAACCGTCAACCACATATAACTTGTTACTAGAAACAGCAATATCGGAAGGAAACTTCCAATCTCCTTTTATTTCCCCTGCAGAAGCTGCTACTGAGAAAATTAAAATGAAGAACAACATTAAAAATCTCATTCCTCTCTACTCCTGCCAAATGAATTTTGGAAAATGAATTACTTTGTATTCTTTCAAACCTTCAACAACTTCATTTTTTTCAAGATCATCTACTCTATCAGGACTAAACCATAAAGCTGTAAAATCCATTTTTCCATTTCTTCTGTGACAATCATCACATCTAAGAGGCTCATTAGAAAGAGCATTATGCATACTGGCAATAGCTTTAACATCTTTTAGTAAACTTTCATTTCCTTCTAAAGGAATCTCAACAGGAACACCTTTATAAACAGGAACTATTTTGGCAGTGCTGTCCTGGCCTGAGAGCATTACTCTATCACCAGCCTGAATGTATCTAAGTCCATAAAAGTCACCTTTTTCTTTTAGAACAACTTTTCCATCTACTATTTCGGCCCATTTATATGTAACTCCTTCTTTAACAAAATGACAAGTATTGCAGCTCATAAATGTTGAATGAGCATTATAGAAAGGAGCATACTTTTCATCTTTTTTATGTGCTGCAAATGTATGACACTCCACGCAAACATCATTTACTCTGTATTTATAGCTATTAGGAGAGTGAAAAGGCTTAGGGTATTCTTTTAGATCAGGCATTTCTGGCTTTTCAAAATCTTTTAATTTCTTACTCCATTCACTAGCATTGTTAGACGGAGCCGTAAGAAGAGGATTCTCAGCAGCCACCGCCACTGTTGATATTAGAAAAGCAGCTATCAGATATCTTCTCATTATGCACTCCTCCCTTCAACTTCCTTCTCTAGGAGATGATGAGCATATTCGTGCATCTTCTCTATCATCTCTTCTTCAGGCAATTTCTCAACTTCAAGGACAAATTGATAACGTTCCTTTAAGAATGGATACTTTTCAAGAAGATGTGGTTCATTTTCAGCAACAGCCTTAATGATTCTTCTGTAACTTCTTGGTCTTTCCTCTATCCACTCAATCTCAGAAGCTGTTCCGGATAGCCAAATCCAATCCATTGGGAATTTGTTAGGACCATAGTGAACCATGTACATATGAGCAAGGGCAATCCATCCAAGAGCTAATGTAGCCTCATCAGAGTGCATGAGATAAGCTATCTGTATTGTTTCAGGAGGTAATCCAAGGTAGCCAGTAAATACTTCTGGAAGCCAGAGTATCCAACCAGTGATACCAATTGCAAGCATACCCCAACCAACTGCCCAGAAATCAAATTTATCAACCCAAATATACTCATCCCAGTCTGGCGGAACCTTCCTAAAACCAAGTAAGTACTTTACATAATGAATAAAAGTAACATCTGCCGGTCCAGGCACTAGCTTAAAGTAACCAAAAAAGTCTTTTTTTGCCAAGTCCCAGTTAACAATTAAAAGAAGTACTACGTAAAGAACTGTAAGAAGGAAATCGCTAAACATTATAAAACCAGAAATCCTATGAATTGTCATTTCTCCGGAAACACCACCAAGAATCTCTATTAATGGCTTTGCCCATGCAGTATCATAAAACTTGAGAGGATATCCAGTTATAACCTGCCAAATGAAGGTGGCAAACATTCCAACGTGAAGTAATCTTTGATACAGAGTAAACTTCTGTATCATTATCTTTTCACCGTCGACGATAAGTAGCTTATCTTGTTCAGGTCTTATTCTGAATCTTTTCTTTATTACTTCCCAGAGACCCATTAGTGCTTCCTCCTCAAGTTTTTAAGAAGATCAAGTCCTATTATAACTACCCCAAAGAGTAAAACGCTTGTGGTAAGCCAGAACATAAACTCTTCTACAAT
This sequence comes from Desulfurobacterium thermolithotrophum DSM 11699, assembly GCF_000191045.1. Taxonomy (NCBI): domain Bacteria; kingdom Pseudomonadati; phylum Aquificota; class Aquificia; order Desulfurobacteriales; family Desulfurobacteriaceae; genus Desulfurobacterium; species Desulfurobacterium thermolithotrophum. Next base: position 340,411 of record NC_015185.1, on the reverse strand, counting down.
CTTCACTATTTTCTGTCCAAGAGAGTCAGGCACTGGATGCATATGAACCCATTTTGTAGTCGCAAACTTTTTCATGTCCTTTATAGGTGCAAGTGGATGACACTCTGTAGCTCTTCCACATGTAAGCTCTATGTTCTTTTCATTTATTGACGATCTTGGGTCTTCTTTATGGAAGATATCATGGAAGTTACCGTTTTTGTTTGTATGACAATCAAGACAATCTGCAGCTCTTGTATCACTTCTATCTAAGTAAAGCATCTTAGAGTGCATTGTTACTTTATATGACTCAACAGCTGTTAAAACATGTTCTTTTGCAAACTTATTGTGTATTCCTTCTATTTCTAAAGCTTTTTCCATTTTTTTCTCATCTTCGTGACAGCTTGCACAGAGCTCTACAATCTCCCATCCATCTCTTCTTGTTTTAACAAACTGGCTTATATAACCATTCTTTATAACTGGAATATCTTCTCTACTTGCAACGTGAGCTAGTCTATCTAATGTCCAATCTTTGTTTTCGTGACAAATTGAACATCTGTTAAAACTACCTTCTAGTGTTTCAAACTTCTTTACGTCAACTAGCAATCTGTTTGTATGACAATAGCTACAGTAGGGATAAATATCTGGAGCTTTTTCAAAGTTTTTACCATGAACACTTTCTTTCCATGTTTTAAAAACATTTTCATGGGAAAATGGCTTTTTAGTTGATGGGTCAATAACATGACATCTGTTAGCACAGTTTACTACAGCATTTCCAGGTTTATGAGGATACTGCTCAATCTTATTATGACATTCTGTACATCCTATGTTTCTGTGAATAGAATGAGCATACAGTGCTTCGTTAATACTACAATCCTTTACTTTATTATTCTTATCTACAGCAAACAAACCTTTCAATCTGTGACAGACAAGACATCCGTCATCACCTATTCCTGATGCCAAAGCAGTTCCTGAAATTGCCATCGCTCCTGCTATTCCTAATATGAAGGCTCTCACTCTCTACCCCCTACTTAAGCAAGTTAATGGGGTGGCAATTTTGACATAGTTGCCCACCCCTTAAACTTTGACTCATAAATTTTGTGCCTTGAAAGTTAATTTTGTATTCTTTTATAATACCATAAAGTTTTTTAAGTTTATATTCTATATCTCTTTTTTCTATTTCTCTCCACACTTCATCCATCGCTTTAGTTGAAATTGCAATCTGAGGATGAGGATTATGACATGTTATACACTCTATTTTTCCTTTTACAAGGATAACATGAGACTTTCTTAACTCTAATGTTGCTTCATCAAGACGAGGATCTAAGTCTTTTATACTTACAATGTCTATTACCTTCTTTTTATCCTTAACAAGTTTTTCTACTTCTTCTCTAGGAGCAAGCATATGCTCTAAAACTCCAAGATGAGGAGTTTTTGTATGACATCCAACACACGAGTTATAAGCTTCAAGCTTTGCACCAACGCCATGGCAGTAAATACATGCTTTTAACTTTTCTTTTTTTGGTAGATTTGAAGCTATAACTTCGTGAGGATTAAATTTCTTATAACACGCTGGATTGTGACACTCGAAACAAAAATCCATTTTATTCTTTATAGGCTTAGAAGATCTCAGAAAGTCTTTATTATTTGAGTTCATATCATGACAAGTTGTACAAGTTAACCTTCTATTCTTCAATGGAAATCCTAAAGGTACTTTTATGCATTCAGTCTCCCCAACAAGAATTCCTTTTACAGGATGAACAATAGGGCAGCCAGAATGACACTTAAGACAGTAACGACTATCCTTACCAGTGTATCCTTTTCCTCCACATTCAGAAGCAAAAGTATTACTATTTAAGCTCAATACTATACCTAATAGCAATATAGCTTTCTTCATTTTGTCCAAGTCCCCTTTGTATGGCATTCCATACAAAAACCTATTTGATGACATCTACTACATTTTCCAGGATCGGCGGCAGCTTCTATACCATGAGTATACTCATAGTTCCTTGGATGAACACGATGTTGTATAACATCTCTTTGTGAATGGCAATCAATACAGTCTTTTTGTCTGTGGCATTCACTACACCTTTTAGGTTCTCCTTCATAAGCAAATTTGTGAGTTTTAAGCCAATTTCCTGTTTTGTGATCTGCAGGTTCAATTTCTTTCATATTAAAGTGACATATATAACAATTTCTTGGAGCGTTTGGAGCAGGAGACTTGGGATTGTTATGACAATAATGACATGTAACCTTTGATGGCATAATTAACTTTTTTGAGCCTTTCTCTGCTGATTCAAGGTCTTTCCAACTCATTTCAACGTTCATATTATGACAAGGAATACAACCATGTTCTTCTATAAAATGCTTATGATCTTTATGGTGAAACTTGGCAGTAGCACCTAATTCTTTCTTATAGTTAACATTTCCTCCTTTATCGCAAGAAAAGACGTACATTGACGCAATAACTAAAATTAAGACCTGAAGTAATATTCTCATTTCTTTTCCTCTTTACTTCTATCTTTTCCACCGAAAAAGAAGTAGTTATAGCGAAGGACTACTCTCATATCTCTTTTAAAGTCCTCGTTTGTCCTATCTTCAAGACCAAACTCAAGATTCGAAAATTCAGTGGTTGAATAGATTCCCCTTAGATAAAAGGCATTAGCCCAATGCTTTCCATAAGTAATTTTATCGTAACGAGCAATATCGGCGCTTCCTACAAAGGTTAACTTTGAATTAATCCACTTTGTAAAGCCGAACTCAAGTCCCCTTAAAGTTCCTACCCAACTATTTCCATAAAGAAGAGCTCCATAAACTCTTAAACCATTTTCAAACCAAGTATCTCTAACAAATCCCGCTTTTGCAAGATGTCCGTTATCCTTTTCTGATCTCTGAAGATCAGAAAACGTATAGCTTTCAAAAAGTTGCCATTTTTCTGTTATATCATAGTAACTGCTTTGAGTAAACCTAAGCTGTCTTCCGGAAGAAAAAAGAGAAAAGATAGGATCTTCCAACTTAAAGGAATCGTAAGTATAAGAAGGATCATAGTATTCTGTCTCTATGTTAATTCTTAGCTTTCTCGTAGGATAATAGTTAAAACCAAGGTTTGCATCTACAAATTCTCCGTGAGCTGCATCTATCTCAAAGCGAGTATAGTAAGAAATTTCTCTTGATAAATACTTATAGTTCCCTACTACAAAAGAGCTCTTTTTTACACTTCCATCATTTCTAAGGTGCTCAAATCCAAAGAAATACCCTTTATAATCAAACTTAAATCCTGCTAAAAAGTCGTCTCCATCTGGAGTATTAGGTTCAAAAAAGCGAGGCTTACCAAGATAAAAAGTATATCTCAATCCGTTCTTAAGTCTATGAGTATACTTAACAGTATCAGCGATATATGTTTCAAAACCTTCAGAAATAAACTGCCTACCTATAGAAAGAAAGCTTTGCTTATTTTCAAAAGGAACTTCAATAAAAAGCTGATATATATCAGCATTCCAATCAGTACCGTAACCTAAATCTTTCCATAATTTTCCGTAGAAATGAAGGTCTGAGTTTCCTTTTAAATCACGTATATCAAGCTTTAGGTAAGTATCAAAAGGGATAGAATTCCTATCTTTAATATCTTCCCTAAACTCTACCTGGGTTTTTAATTCCCCTTCGTATCCTGGGACTGAGATTGCAGCTATTGCTTGGGAAGTTACTATCCCTATCCCCAGTCCCAACGTGAGTGCAAATTTATCTATCCCCACGTTCTATCCCTCTCTAAAAAACGGTATGTGGATATTACTATAAATAAAATTCCAATGTCAAGTTCTTTAAAGAGGGTGTTTGAAAATTGCCAAAATTAAGAAAAAAGCCTATCCTCTCCGGTATGAAAGCGAAAAGACTAAATTCCCACAAAGTACTCAACCTATCAAAAACATACATGAACCGGAGAGGACAGGCTGTACTGGTATATTTATATCCTTTTAAAACCAAAAGAGGAAGACCCAAGAAATACCCTGACGAGATAATTCTTACCCTTCTTTTCCTCCAAGTAGCCTGGAACCTATCATTCAGAGACCTTGAATATTTGGCAGTTCAGATATTTGGAAGAGAGAATATTCCTGATTTTTCAACCTATTATTACCGACTCAAGCAACTACCTTCCATTCTCCTTGTAGATTTTCTGAACTTTGTCTCTCGAAGACTCTTAGGGAAGTATCATAAAGAACTAAGATTTCTGATAATAGATGGAACTGGCTTCAAATACAATGAGATTTATCCATTGAAAATTCTAAGAGGCAAAGAGATAAAGGAGGTAAAAAGCCACGTTAAAGTTGTTGTATTAAGCGTTCATCTAAAAGATGGAAAAAGGTTCATTCTTACTGCATTACCTGGAGAGAGTTACGCTTCGGAAGTGAAACTTGGAGAGAAAATAGTTAGGTGGTTAAACGAAAGGGGATTTATATGGAGAGCTTTGAAAGGAAAGCCATTTTTAGGAGACAAAGCTTATGACAGCATTAAGTTTATTGAGCTTGTTCTGTTAGTAGGCTTAAAGCCTTACATAAAGGTGAGAGAAACATTAAGGAAGGGAATTAAATCTGAGATTAGGCTTAAATGCAAAGAGCTTTTAGAATCTGATGAAATTTACAGGTTTAGAGGACTGATAGAGAGTATTTTTGGAGAAGTTAAGCAGGATGTTGGAAGTTACGAGAAAACAAAGAGCTTTCATATAGCTCAACTGTTTGTTTTAGCTAAGTTTATCCTCTTTAACATGGGAGTTTTGTTCTTTGTCTGGATGATTTTTCAAACACTCTCAGTTCTTTAAATAATAAACAATTACTTAGTTCTTATAAGTAAAAAAACTGTACTTATCAAGTAAAAGTGTATTTATCTTTTAACAGAGATCAATAATCCATCACCTACGGGAACTAAATAAGTTTCAAAACCCGGATATTTTCTAACATCTAAAAGAAACTTTTTCAAAAGAGCCACCGTTCTTGTGTATCTTGGATGAAAAGTCTTTCCTGCAATGTAACCTCGAAAAAGAACATTATCAAAAACAGCAATTCCTTTACTTTTAAGAAGTGCCTGAAACTTAAAATTAAAAAATGGATATTCCGATTTTACAGAATCAATAAATATGAAATCAAACTTTTCATTTTCAGCAAGGTAATCTCTAATTACTTTAAATCCATCTGCTTCTAAAACTTCAATCTCTATTCCTGCCCTTTTAAAAAATTTCTTTGCAACTACACTCCTTTTTCTGTTTGAATCAACAGTTGTAATTTTTGCTTCCGGATGGGCAAAGTAAATGTTTAAAGTGCTGTAACCAATTCCTGTTCCTATTTCAAGAACTCTCTTGGGTTTTGTAAGAGAAACAAGAAGTCTTAAAACTATTGCTGCTGAAGGAAGAAGAATAGGTATCTTATTTTTCTTAGCAAATATTTCCATTTCTAAAAGAATGGACTCTTTCTTTCCGAAAGAGCCTGTAAAAATCTCTATCTCCTCAGGAATTATCTCACTTAAGTTTTTCCATCTTTTAAAAGTCACCTTTAACTCCAGTGTTTTCCAACTTTTACGTCAACTGTTAGAGGAACTGAGAACTCTACAACATTTTCCATCGTTTCCTTAACAATTTTCATAATTTCTTCTGTTTTCTCTTCCAAAGCTTCAATTACTATTTCGTCATGAACCTGAAGAACCATATAAGCTCCAAGCTTTTCTAGCTTTTTATAAAGCTTTACCATTGCCAGTTTCATTATGTCAGCAGCTGTTCCCTGAATAGTTGCATTTACCGCAGCTCTTTCTCCAAAGCTTCTAATATTTTTGTTTGAAGACTTTAGTTCTGGAAGTGGTCTTTTCCTGCCAAAGATAGTTTTAACGTATCCTTTCTCATAAGCTTCTCTTAAAGTATTTTCTATGTATTCTTTAACTTTTGGAAACTTTTCAAAGTAACGATCTATGTACTTTTCTGCTTCTTCTACCGAAATTCCAAGACGTTCTGATAAACCGTGAGGACTCATTCCGTAAATAATTCCAAAGTTGACAGTTTTTGCAATTCTTCTAAGTCTTTCGTCAACTTCTTCAGCTGAAATTCCAAAAAGATAAGAAGCAGTTTCAGTGTGTATATCCCTACCTTTTCTATAAGCTTCAAGAAGTTTTTCATCTTGAGAAAGGTGAGCTAGAATTCTTAGTTCGATTTGTGAGTAATCAGCCCAGACAAGGTTATATCCAGCAGGTGCAGTTACAGCGTATCTAATTTTTTTTGAAATTTCATCTGAAACAGGAAGGTTTTGAAGATTAGGTTCTGCACTTGAGAGTCTACCAGTTGCTGTTCCAGTCTGAATGAAAGTCGTACGAACTCTTCCGTCTTCATCCATATGTTTAAGAATTCCTTTTACAAAGGTACTGTTCAGTTTTGTTAGTTTTCTATATTCAAGAAGAAGTTCAGCAATTTTGTGTCCTTTTAAAGCTAAAGCAGTAAGCGTCTCAACATCTGTTGAATATCCACTTTTCGTTTTTTTAAGAGGTTTGAGTTTCAGCTTTTCAAAAAGAATTTTAGAAAGCTGCTTAGGAGAGTTAAGGTTAAACTTCTCTCCTGCTATTTCAAAAATTTTCTTTTCTATTTCCTTACTTTTTCTATCAAGCTCTTTACCAAAGTTTTCTAAATACTCTTTATCAAAAAGTACACCTCTTTTTTCCATTTTGTAAAGAACAAAAGTCAAAGGATGTTCTATAGACTCATAAAGGTTTTCAAGACCTTCTTTTTTAAGTTCATTTAGGATTTCCTTTCCAATATCCAATGTATAGTGAACATAGTCTTTGACTTCTTCAAGACTAACAACTCCTAGTCTTTTTTTGAGAATATCTTTTGAAGAGTAATCTTTTTGAAGAGGATTTAGAAGATATTCACAAACTGAAAGATCTATAAATGAAAAGTTTCTTAATTTTTCTCCAACTTTGTGATAGAGCGATTTTAGATCAAATGTATAAATTTTTCCTTTTTCTGGTAAAAATTCCTCTATCTCTTTAAAATCTACTTCTACATATCCTTCATTAATCGCAATAACTCTTTCAAAATCGTGGATAACAGCAACTTCTGGAGTTGAGAATAAATCAGCTGGCTGGATTTTTCTTTTAAACTCTTCCTTTGAAAGTTTTTTGCTCTTTTTAAACTTATCAAATTCCCCAAAATCTATACTTGGAAAAAGTTTCTTTAACTCGCTAACTATACTTCTCATTTCAAGTTCCTTTAGAAATTCTCCAAGGCACTTGCCTTGAGGCTCTTTTACTTTTAGGTTTTCAAGGGAAATTTCTATTGGAACGTTCTTTTTTATTTTTGCAAGTTCTCTGCTTAAGAAAGCTTGTTCCTTAAACTTTTCAAGGACTTCTCTTCTTTTAGAAGTTAACTTAGAAAGGTTTTTATATAAGTTTTCAAGATTACCAAACTCTGCAATTAATTTCTGCGCAGTCTTTTCCCCTATACTCGGAACTCCAGGAATATTATCAACGGAGTCTCCTACAAGACCAAAGAAATCTGGAATTTGTTCAGGTTCAATACCATACTTTTCCTTAAAACTTACAAGATCGTAAATTTCTTTTTGTCCAGTCTTATTTATTGCAATTACTGAAATTTTTCCATCTATAAGCTGTCTCATATCCTTATCGGGAGTAACCACAAAAACTCTATACCCTTCAGAAGCAAACTTTTTGGCAGCAGTTCCAAGAATATCGTCTGCCTCAAAACCTTCTTTTTCAAGAATCGTTATTCCCAAGCATTCTAAAAATTTTTTTATGTAGGGAAGTTGTAATTTAAAACTATCTGGTGTTGGTTTTCTATTTGCCTTGTATTCCTTTAGGAGTTTACTTCTAAATGTTTTTTTTCCAACATCAAAAGCTACAGCAATATAATTAGGTTTAAAATCCTTATAAAGTTTTAGGAACATCCTTATAAAACCATATATAGCATTTGTAGGAAAGCCTTTGCTTGTGGTAAGATCCTTTATTGCGTAGTAAGCTCTATAGGCAAGACTTGTTCCATCAAAAAGATAAATAGTCTTCTTGCTCATCTTTTTCTCCTGTGATTAATTCAAAAGCTTTTGTTACATCTCCAGCACCCATTGAGAGAAAAACATCTCCAGGTTTTAGTTCTAATTTAATGGTTCTGCAAGCTTTTTTTAGGGAGCCACAATAAACAGCACCGCATTCTCTGGCAAGGTTTTTAGCATTAATACCCTTAATAGGTTTTTCACCGGCAGGATAGATGTCCGAAATGAAAAGATTATCTATTTCCTTTAAAACTTTAACAAATTCTTTCCACAAAAGATTTGTTCTTGAAAATCTGTGAGGTTGGAATAAAACAACAATTCTTCTATCTGGAAAGGAGCTTTTTAAAGCTTTGTAAGAAGTTTCTATTTCCGTAGGATGATGTGCATAATCATCAATAAAGGTTATTCCATTGACCGTTCCTTTTAATTCCATTCTTCTATTAGCATTTCTAAACATCTCTAAACTTTCTGCAATTTGATTAAAGGAAACTCCTACCTCAAGGGAAACACCAATAGCACCAAGAGCATTCAAAATATTGTGTTTTCCCGGAACATTTAGCTTTACTCTTCCAAGCTTCTTGCTTTTATAGTAAACATCAAATATCGTACCAAGTCCTACAGGAACTATTTCTTTTGCATAAAGATCAAACTTTTCACTAAATCCATAAATCAATTTTCTTTTGTAAATACTACCAACAATCTCCTTAACATTTTGGCATTCTCCACAAAGAAAAACTTTTCCATAAAATGAAACTCTATTAGCAAAGTCTAAAAAAGCTTCCTTTAAATTCTCAAAAGAACCGTAATAGTCAACATGATCAGCATCTATGTTCGTAATAACAGAAAAGGTAGGTGTAAGTTTTAAGAAAGTTCCATCACTTTCGTCAGCTTCTGCCACAAGCCAATTTCCATCTCCACTTTGAGCATTGACTCCACCAAGAATAGAAAGTCTTCCTCCAACCAAAATGGTAGGTTTGAGACCAGCTATATGAAAGATAGTTGCTATCATTGAACTGGTAGTGGTTTTTCCATGAGTTCCTGCTACTGCTACTCCTTCTTTAAAACGCATTATGTCAGACAAAATATCTGCTCTTGGAATAACCGGAATTCCCAAATTTTTAGCTTCTTGGAGCTCTACATTATCAAACTTTACTGCCGAAGAGTGAATAACTAAATTTGCACCGTGAACGTTTTCAGCTTTGTGACCTATAAAAACTCTTATTCCCTCTTCTCTGAGCTTTTTAACCATAGAACTTTCTTTAATATCAGAACCTTGAACTTCATAACCTTGCCCTTTCAAAATAAGAGCAATCCCTGACATTCCTATTCCACCAATTCCAACAATATGAATTTTTAGTTTTCCTATCAAGCTCCAGCCTCCAAGAAATTTGATTGCAGTCTTAGAAATTGAAACCTACATTTTCAAGTTAAGAAAATACTTAGGGGTAAATTATGCCAATTCTTCTTGAAGGTGTCCTTGAAGGAAAAAGACTTCAAAGGGAATTAAAACATCTTGGTTTAAGAAAACACGACGTAAAGTCAGTTTACATTGCAAACGGATCCACTTTAGTCTTTTTGAAAGACGAATCACTTTGTAAAGTTTACGAAGAACTAATACCTAATCAAGAAACTATAAAAGAAATCGTTACAGTCCATAATTATGTTGAAAAGTTTAAGTATTTAATCGATATAGAAAGAATAGCAGAAATTGAAGCTCAGGAAGCAGAAATTAGAAAGCTTTCTGGAAGAGAAAGAGAGCTCCTTGGAAGAGCCATTCTTGACTTAAAAGGTACAAAGGCAGGAACTAAGTTTCATCTCCATCTTGTTAGATTTTGGAGAGAAAAGCCAATAGAAACGGAGATAGGGACAGGTGACATAGTTCTTGTTAGTAAAGGAAATCCCTTAAAAAGTGAACTTCTTGGAACAGTTGTAAGAGTTACTGAAAAAACAATGACAGTTGCTTTTGAAAACAGACCTCCTAATTGGGTTTATAAAAAAGGAGTAAGGGTTGATCTATACGTAAACGATGTAACATTTAAAAGAATGGAAGAAAATTTAGAAGCTTTTCGTCACGCCACAAAAAGACAAAGAGAAATTAGAAACATCATTATTGGGCTTAAAGAGCCTGAAAAAGTAGAAAAAGAAGAATTTGAAGTTGTTGACAAAAGGCTTAACAAAACTCAAATAAATGCTGTAAAACAGGCACTTGGAGCTAAAGACTTTTACCTTATTCACGGTCCTCCTGGAACTGGAAAAACAAGTACTATTACAGAACTAATAGTTCAGCTTGTAAAAAGAGGAAACAAAGTTCTCGCAACCGCTGATTCAAACATCGCAGCAGACAACATTTTACTTAACCTTTCAAAGTATTCAGAACTAAAACTTGTAAGAATCGGCCATCCTGCAAGAGTCTTAGAAGAACTTGAAAAGTTTTCTATTTATACTCTTTACGAAGAACATGAAAAGACACAGAAAATAAAAGAAGGTTGGGAAAGAGTAAGGGAACTAATAGAAAAGAGAGAACAATTTACAAAACCTCTTCCCCATCTTAGAAGAGGCATGAGTGACGACGAGATAGTTTTCTTTGGTAGAAAAGGAAAAAGCTTTAGGGGAATTCCAAAAAAGACTATGCGTTCTATGGCAAACTGGATTCTAACAAACTATGAAATTGATGTTAGAATAAAAGCATTAAAAGAGATGGAATCAATTGTCTTACGCCAAATAATTGCAAGTGCTGATGTTGTAATATCAACAAATTCAATGGTTAAATCAGAGCTCCTTGAAGGGTTTCATTTTGATGTTGCGGTTATAGATGAAGGAAGTCAACAAGTAGAACCTTCTACTCTAATTCCAATAATGAAGGCAGACAAATTCTACATTGCTGGAGATCACAAACAACTTCCACCAACTGTAACAAGCGAAGAAGCAAAAGAACTTGAGAAAACCTTATTTGAAAGGCTTATAAATAGCCATTCAGAGCTTTCCTCCATGCTTCAGGTTCAGTACAGAATGAATGAGAAAATAATGGAGTTTCCAAACAGAGAATTTTACGAAGGGAAACTAAGAGCAGCAGAAATAGTAAAAAACCACACTCTTGCCGACTTTGACCTAAAAGAACCCGAAAAATTTAAGGAAATACTTAATCCTTCAGAGCCACTTGCTTTTCTTGATACTTCAGATATAAACGCTTATGAATTTCAACCAGAAGGTTCTACCTCATACGAAAACTACGAAGAGGCAAAGATAGCCATTTCAATAGCTGAGGAACTCTGCAAAATAGGCGTTGACAAAAAAGACATTGGAATAATCACACCCTATGCCGCTCAGGTAAAGCTTATAAAGCAGCTTTTATTGGAAAAAGATTTAAAAGTAGAAGTAAACTCTGTGGATGGATTTCAGGGAAGAGAAAAAGAAGTAATCATTATTTCTTTTGTTCGATCAAATGATGAAGGAGAGATAGGTTTTCTAAAAGATTTAAGAAGATTAAACGTTGCTATAACGAGACCAAAAAGAAAACTTATAGCTATAGGAAACGCAGAAACACTTTCAAATCATGAAGTCTATAAAAGATTTATAGAAAATATAAAAGAAAAAGGAACCTTTTTGAAACTAAATTAACATATAACCACATTTTTTTTTGTTGCTCTTGATAATATGTATCAAAAATACTATGTTTCAGGATATAAAAGCAAGAGAAGTAATAGAAATATTGAACTACACCCGTTTTCAATATACTTTTATAGCCGTAAGAAAATCATCAGGAAGATTTTAAAAAATGCTCTCAAGTAGAGTATTAAGCATAAGAATTTCAGGAAAAGATAGAAAAGAGAAAGTCAGGAAACTATTATTTGACCTTGCACACTTTAAAAACCTCTGGATAATTTTAATCAGGAGATACAAAGAGCTTTACGGATACTATTCGACTGACCAGTCAATACTCTACGGACTCATAGCAGATAAAGAATACTCATCAAAAAAAGAAGGAAAGCTCAGGAAGTTTAAAGAAGTGAGGGAAAACATTTTAAAAGATGAAGAACTGACAGGACTCCTGAAAGCTTTAAAAGAACAGAAAAGGAAAGTTGACAACAACTATCTGCTCCAGCAGGTAATAAGGAGTGTGGTAAAAAGCTTTAACGATTACAGGAAAGCATACAAGGAGTATCAGAAGAATCCCAAGAAGTTTAAAGGGACTCCGAAACCTCCAAAATCAAAAAAGCTGAAGTTTTTAATGAACTTCTCGGTAGAGCTAAACGTAAACACATTTGAGCGGTTAGAGGATAGTATTCTGATAAAACTCAGAATTAACAGCAAGGAATTTCTGAAAGTGAAACTACCGAAAAACTTTAACTTTGAAATTAAGAGCATAAGACTGAAACTATTTGGAACAGACGTTTATGCAGACGTTGTTTACAAAGTAGAAACTTTGGAATTAAGAACAACAGGAGAATACACAGCAGGGATAGATTTAGGACTTAACAACCTGATAGCTTTAGTTTCCACGAATCCGAATTTAGAGAGTCTCATAGTTTCAGGAAAAGAGATAAAAGCATTCAATCAGTGGTTCAACAAAGAAAAAGCTAAGCTCCAGTCAGAGATAGACACTATCAGGAACAAACTTTCACAAATAGAAGAAGAGGAAGAAACACAGAACCTAAAACAGCTTCTTACAGAGAAGCTCATAATACTCAAAGAGCTGTCAGCATACAGAAAAAGAAGGATAGACAACGACTTTCACAAGATAAGCAGAAAAGTGGTTGACATTCTGAAAGCAACTGACCACAAAAAGCTTTACATAGGGAAGGGAGCAACAGAGAGCAAGGATGGAATAAACATAGGGAAGAAGAACAACCAACACTTTGTTTCAGTTCCATTCAGGAGACTGATAGGACTAATCAAATACAAAGCAGAGGAAGTAGGGATAAAAGCTCTTGAAGTAGAGGAAGCGTTTACGTCAAAGACTTCACCGTTTGCAGACATACTTGAAGTCAGAAAGATAGGGAAAAAGTATTTAAAAGCAAAGGAGAAAGAGGATAAAACTTTACTTCAAGAGCTTTTAAATCAACTGAAAAGTTTACGGAAAGCGATAAGGAAGTTCAGAGGACTGCTAAAGGATAAAGTTTCAGGAGCTTTTTTCAATGCAGACCTTGTGGGAGCATACAACATATTGAGAGTGGGAGAGAACTCCCTTAGATTGATTGAAGACTTAAAGCTTTTATTTGTTAAGCTCTGTAATCCTGTCAAGTTTAGACTCATAGAATTTTTCTACAAAGTATCCTGCGGTACCCGTAAGGGAGCAGGTAGTAGTTCGCATAATGCAGGGTTGAGTCCTTTTGACTACCAGTCATGTGGTAATTTAACCACGTTTTAGTACATCTGGTAGTCAAAAGGAATACCTTATAGACTGCACTTATTAAATAATTTCTGGAGATGATATAAAAGATGTCACCCCCTGAAATTCGGGACTATAGTAAAGAGGCAACCTTTAAAGGCAGGAGGCTGGATTTTTCCCTGGGGAATAAGCCCCGTGCGTGGAGATTAGCCGATGCCTCCTGCCGGCTAATTATAGTGGCGGGAAGCGCCGTATTGGAGTATGGGAATAGTTCCGAAGCAGAGGTTGCAAAACACAAAACATATCAGGGGGTAGAGATGAAGGAGAAGGTAGAGAAAACACTGTATGTCGGAGTGGACTACCACAAAAACAGCTTTACAGCAGCTTATTTAGATTGTCTGACAGGGATACTTAATACCAAGAAGTACGAAGCAGAAGAGTTAGAGAAATTTAAAAATCACCTAACAACTTTTAGGAAAAAAGGATATTCAGTAAAAGTTGCGGTAGAAACCTTAACAGGAGTAACATTTTTTACGGAGGAGATAAGGAACTGCGTTGATGAAATAACTTACGTTAACACTAACAAATTTAAGAACATTCTAAAAGGTGTTAACAGTGCTAAAAACGACAGGATAGATGCAGAAACGATAGCCATTTACTATGAAATGGGCTTACTTCCGACAGTTTACGTCCCGACGAGAAAAGAAAAAGAGCTAAGGATAAAGATGAAAGAGAGAGATAGCTTTGTAGATATGAGAAAAGGGGTAATTAACAGACTTCATAGCCTATTGCTTGAATATGGGATAAAGACAAACAAGAGAGAACTCACCACGAAGAAAGGGATGGAAAGGATAAAGGAAGAAACGAAGAAGAAAGTGCCTCCGTCATTACGAGAAACGATATGGAGGCAAATAGAAACAATAGAATACTTAACAGATAAGATAAGAGAGACAGAAGAAGATATCAAGAGTTTTATAGGAGAAGATGAGGAGCTTAAGGGAAAAGTAGAACTTCTAAAAAGCATACCTGGAGTAGGAGATATAGTAGCTATAGCCTTTATATCTGCCGTATGTAACGAAGAGAGGTTTGAAAACGGAGACAAGGTAGCGGCTTATTTTGGACTTGTTCCTCGTATTAATAGCAGTGGAGACGAAGTTAGAAATGGAAGGATAACAAAGAAAGGGGACAGCAGAACGAGGAACAAGATTATCCAGGCTACGAGAGCGTTATTGAACAGCAAGTTAGACAATTCAGTTAAAAGATTTTACGAAGGGTTAGTTAAAAAAGGTTTAGAGAAGAAGAAAGCGCTGATAGCTGCGGCGAGGAAATTGGTTAAAGTAATGTTCGCAGTTTTGAGAGAGAGAAGGCAATTTATGGATTTTGTTGAAAATAAATGCAACCTCTGTGTTGGGGGTTGACATCTTTCATAGGAGGAGAAATGAAAAGATTACCTGTTATCTCTATAGTCGGAAGACCAAACGTTGGGAAATCTTCCTTATTTAATAGACTTCTTGAAAAAAAGGTTGCAATCATTGACGATACTCCAGGAGTTACAAGAGATAGAATAGTTCAAGAAGCAGATATAGATGACCATAAAGTTATTCTTGTTGATACTGGTGGAGTTGATACTTCTGGTGAAGGTTTTGCAAAAGAAACAACAGAACAAGCAAAGAGAGCAATGGAAGAAGCCGATATTATTGTGTTTGTTGTTGACGGAAAAGAAGGTATTACCCCCTTAGATGAAGAAGTAGCAAAAATCTTAAGAAAGTGGAAAAAACCAATCATTGTTGCTGTTAATAAGATAGATGAACCTTACATGGAAGATCTAATCTACGATGCATATAGGCTTGGATTTCCTGAAGTAATTCCTATTTCAACTATTCACAAGATTGGAATTCCAACATTAAAAGAAAGAATCTTAGAACTTTTACCTCAAGAACTCAGAGAAAGTGCAAAAGAAACTTTTGAAAAAGAAGAAAAGAGAAAAAAAGCAGAAAAACTTATTTCTGGAGAAAGTAGAGAAGAGCTTGAAGAACTCATTGATACACTTGAAGGAGGAAAAGATTACATAATAGAAGAAGATGTAGAAAAAGAACCGATAAAGGTTGCAATAGTTGGACGTCCTAATATGGGAAAATCTACTCTTCTCAACGCTCTTGTTGGAGAAGAAAGAGCAATAGTTAGCGACATTCCTGGAACAACAAGAGATGCAATAGACACTTACGCAAAAATTGGAGATGATGAGTTTATCTTTATAGATACTGCTGGAATAAGGAGACGGGGAAAGATAAAGGATATTGAATATTACTCTTACTTACGAGCTCTTGATGCAATAGATAGAGCAGATGTAGTAGTTCTTTTAGTAGATGCAGAAGAAGGACCAACAGATAGGGATACGAAAATTTCAGGGATTGCTCTTGATAAATTTAAACCAATAATTATTGCTGTTAACAAGATAGACAAACTTCAAAACCAAAAAGAATGGGAAAGGCTCCATAGAGAACTCGATCTTAACTTTGACTTTATTCCTTATGCTCCGAGAGTTTTTATATCTGCCAAAGAAAAGAAAGGTCTTGAAGAACTAATTAAACAGATAAAAGACGTTTATAAACAGTACACAAAGAAAGTAAGAACGGGAGAATTCAACAGGGCTCTAAAAGAGCTCATGGAAATTCATCAACCACCTGTTTATAAGAATAAAGTTGTAAAAATTTATTATGGAACCCAAGTAAAAACTAAACCTCCTACTTTTCTTCTTTTCTCAAACTACCCTGAAGGCATTCCAAAATCCTTTAGGAGATTTTTAGAAAACAGACTTAGAGAAAAGTTTGGATTCAACAAGATACCAATAAGAATTGTATTTAAAAAAAGATAAACCTAAAGACTAATTGCAAGTTCTCTAAGAGAATTGTAAAGTTTTCTTGCTTTCTCTTGAGCTTGCTTTCTTTCTGTATTTACTTTCTCAAGATTTTTTTCAATACATAAACCACGTTTTTATCTAGCTTATTTTTATTTGCTAACATATCAATTATTGCCATTGCTTTTTTTATAGGTAATCCTTTTTTATAAGGACGGTCTTCCATGAGAGCTGTAAAAATGTCAGCAACAGCCATAATTCTGGAACCTAATGATAAATCTTCTTCTCTAAGTTTAAATGGATAACCACTTCCATCTAAAGTTTCATGATGATAAGATGCCCATTCAACTATATCCTTTTCAACTTCCAGCTTAGATATAATCTTATAGCTGAAGAAAACATGAGATTTCATTACATTATACTCTTCTTCAGTTAATCTATCGGGTTTTTCTAAAATAGTAGAAGGAATAGCTATTTTTCCTATATCATGAAGAAGACCAGCAATGTGCATTTTCATTAAATCCGGATAGGTAAAGTTAAAAAGATTTGCTAACGCCAATGCAGTCTGTGCAACTCCAGAAGAATGAGTAGCAGTAAAAGGACTTTTAAAGTCTATAAGATAAGCTAATAGTTGTGTAAAATCGTAAAATGCTTCTGTTGGTAGGCGATTTTCAAAGTTTTTTAACAGTTTTTCCAAAGTCTCTTCTAAACAACTTCTATTTAAAATTTCATACCAAAAAGCTTCCTTTGGACATATTTTCTTTAAGAAAAGATCAACAAGTTTAGGATCTAGTTTTTTCCCTTTATACCTTAAAAGATAATCTTCCAATTGTGGAAGAAATAAGGAAATCTTGGAATAAGGATTTTCATTCTTAATTTTTGAAGCGATAAAAACGTCTATTCTATCGGCTAAGTATATAATAGAAGAACTATAAGGAACTTCTTTTCTAAAAGACTCTTTATAAGGATAGTGATGATATTTTACTATTTTAGCTATTTTAGAAAAATAGGGAAACTTCTTTAAGAGTTGGTATCCAACCTCTGAATGAATATGTAATCGTTGCTCTTCCTCCAATTCAAGATTACTAACTGAAGCAATGTCATCTTTTGAATGTACCATTAAAAGACCTATATCATGAAAAAGTCCAGCCACTAAGATGTTATAAAGAAACTCACTTGAATAACTTATTTCTCGCGCTATAAGATAAGAAATAAAGGCCACTTTATAGTTATGATTATTTAAGATAGGATTAGCCAAGCTATTTAAAGAAGAAACTGCAAGTAAAAGCTTAGATATATCCAAAGTAGGTTCTAACATGGTTTCCTCTTAAATTCAAATTGATAAACATTTATAAATCTTAACAAAAAATGCTCTATGTTGGAGACCTGGATGAGGAATTTTTAACGATTTAGTATTAATAAAAAGGTTTTCATACTTAATAATATCTATATCTACAACTCTTGGACCCCATCTAAAAGTTTTATATCTTCCTACTCTTTTCTCTATCCACTTAAGGAGTTTCAGAAGTTCAGAAGGAGGATGATAGGTATCTATAAGAAGACCATAGTTAAGAAAAGAGGGTTGATTGACAACACCAAAAGGGGCCGTTTCAATTATTTCAGTTTTCCTTAAAATTCTGCCAACAAACTTCTCTATAAGTTCTTCAGCTCTTTTAAGATTATCTAATCTATTACCAAGATTTGTTCCAAGTATTAAAACTACTTTCATTTTTCCTCTTTTAGCATTTGAACAAGAAGTTTGAGAGCTTTCTTTGCAGTTTTCCTTCGCCTGTTATTTCTCCTTGCAACTTCATCTGGATCCTTATCTTCAAAGATAAATTTAAAAACTTCCACTCTGTCTCCAACAGAAACTCCAATGTATGTGAGTCCCACCGGCTTTTCGGGAGTTTCTCCCGTAGGTCCTGCAATTCCAGTAGTTGAAATAGCACATTCTGTGTTCATGAGCTTTTTAACCCCTAAAACCATTTCCTTTGCAGTCTCTTCACTAACTGCACCAAACTTTAAAAGCGTTTCTGGGCTGACGTTTAAAACCTTCATCTTTATTGAATTATCGTAGGCAACTACACCACCCATAAAGTATTCAGAGCTCCCCGGTACATTTACAATCCTTGCTGCTACAAGCCCTCCAGTGCAGCTTTCAGCAGTTGAAAGCTTTAGTCTTTTTTTCAAAAGGAGCTCTTTAAGTTCAACTTCTGGTTTCATTTCAATCTCCCAAACAGGTTATAATCTTAACTCTAATTATCTTACCATTTTAAAGGAGGAAAGATGTTTTCTCTTCCAGAACATATAAAAAAAGTTCACGTTTACGAACCAGGAAAACCTGAAGATGAACTTAAAAGGGAATTAGGACTAAGAGAAATAGTTAAGTTAGCTTCAAACGAAAATCCTTTAGGACCATCTCCCGCAGCAGTAAGGGCAATAATTGAGGATTTAAAAAACTTAAATAGATATCCTGATGGGAACTCTTATTATTTAAAAAGAGCTCTTGCAAAGCATCTTGGAGTCGGAATTGAAAACCTCTTTGTTGGTCTTGGTTCAAATGAAGCTTTGGACATAATCTCCAGAGCTTACCTTAGACCAGGTCTTAACGCTGTTTACAGTGAAAAATCTTTTGCTGTTTATCCAATAGTTGTTCAACTTGCAGGTGCCGAGCATAAAGTAGTAAAAGTAAAGGATAACTACTATATGGATTTAAAAGCTCATTTAGATGCAATTGACGAAAACACTGCAGTTGTTTTTCTTGCAAATCCGAATAACCCAACCGGAACCGCATTTTCAAGAACCGAATTTGAAACCTTTCTAAAAGACTTTCCAGACAATGTTCTTTTAGTATTAGATGAAGCCTACTATGAATATGCAGTAGGAGCAGGTTTTGATATAGAAAACGGCGTTGAATACATACACGAAAAAAATATTGTTGTAACAAGAACTTTTTCAAAAATCTATGGACTTGCTGGACTAAGACTTGGATACGCAGTTGCCAAAAAAGAAATAATCGACGACATGAACAGAATAAGACAACCATTTAACGTTACAAGACCTGCTCAAGTTGGAGGAGTTGCGGCACTTGAAGATAAAATGTTCATTAAACATTCTCAAGTTGTAAACGAAGAGGGCAAAAAATACCTTTACGAGCAATTTGAAAAACTCGGTCTTCCTTATGTTCCGACCTATGCAAACTTTATACTTGTTAAAGTTGGATTTCCAAGTAGAGAAGTCTTTAAAAGGCTCCTTCAAAAAGGTGTAATAGTTAGAGCAATGGATGGTTATGGTTTTAATGACCACATTAGAGTTACTGTAGGAACGATGAGGGAAAATATAATCTTTATAAATAAACTAAAAGAAGTTTTAGAAGAATTAAAGGACGAATCACTATGAAAAAGCTAATGCTTCTTGCGACTTTGTCGCTTATTTTTTCCTTTTCTTCCTGTTCTTGTAAGTGGCAAACAAAAATGGAAAAGGAAGTACTTAAAGTTACTGGAGGAGAATTTACAGTTAAGGTTTACAATGGAGGAAAACTCATTGCTACTTATGAAGGCAAAGGATATGTTTGGTTTGAAATGGATAAAAATGGCAGACACACAGGAGTTGTCACCTTTAAGGATGAAAGAGGACATATAATTAGAGTAGGTGGATTCGGTGGAGTAGTAATCGTTGACTACCAATAAAGGGAGTAAAGATTGAAAATAGCTCACATTTCAGATACCCATCTTGGCTATACTCAGTATAGACTATCTGAAAGAAAAAAAGATTTCTTTTTAGCATTTGAAAAAGCTGTAGACAGAATTATTGAAGAAAGAATTGATATAGTTATTCATACTGGTGACCTTTTTGAAACCCATCAGCCTGATATGGTGACTTTATCTCAGTGTATTGGTATTCTTCAAAAACTCAAAAATGCAGGAATAGAGTTTATAACAATTACCGGAAACCATGACAGAGTTTTAAGAAAAGGAACCATTCCACCACATAAAATTTTAGAAGAGCTTGGTCTTTTAAAACTTGTAGATCCTTATGGTGTACTAAAAATGGGAGATCTTTTTATTGCTGGTTTTAGATATCTTCCTAAAAGAATGATTCAACAACTTAAAGCTTCTTTTTTTGAAAAATTACAAGAAGAAGTAGATAAAAGCAAGTACTCTATATTAATGTTCCATCAGGGAATTGGGCAGTATCTTCCTCATGAAGAAAGCTTTGAAATGGAAATTTTTGACTTACCACAAGGTTTTAAATACTATGCTGGTGGACATATTCATGTTTTTGTAAAGGAAAAGCTATACAATGGAATTTTTAGTTATGCAGGTTCTACAGAATTTCGTTCAAAAAAGGAAGTTCTTTCAGGAAGGAGAGGCTTCAACATTTTTGATTTTAAAACAAATGAACTCAAACGTATCGAAATAGAAGGATTAAGGTCGTTTGAACTCCTTAAAGTTTCTGAAGATAAAGATGATATAAAAGAAAAATTGAAAGAATTGTCCCAACGAATAGAATGCTATGAAATTCCACCTGTTGTTTTAATCGATTACGTATACAAAACCACTGAACCTGAGGTTTTTAAGGTAATCTTTCAAGAAATAGAAAGGAGAGCTCTCTACCTTAAGATAAACAAAAAAAGGGTTACCGAAGAAACAATTGAAATTGAAAGTGAAAAGGGAAAATCTTTTTCAGAGTTTTTGACTGATTTCTTAAAGGAAAAAAATTATGGAGAAACGGTTATTAAATTGGCCGAAGAAGTTATCGAGTCTCAAACTGAACATGTTGAAGACATATTAAAAGATTATGTTAAGAAGGAAGTCGGAAAAGATTGGGAGGAAATAGAAAAGTATCTGCAGGAAAGTTTTTAAGAAATTTCATTCTTGATTTGCTTTTTCCAGAATACTGTCTTGTCTGTGGCTCTTTTCTCTTTTTAGATCATTCCTACATAGCCTGCAATAACTGCTGGGAAAGTTATTTCAAAGAGTTCAAAGGTAAAAAGTGTTCTACTTGTGGTTATCCATTAAAGCTAAAACCAGGAACAGCCTACTCTTGTAGAGATTGCCTTGAAACAGGAAGAAGCTTTTCTTTTGATGGTGTAGAGTACTTTGGAATCTACAGTGATTTAATAGATTTAGCAATAAAAACCTTAAAGTTTGAAAAAAAACTTCCAGTAGGCTGGAAAATAGGAGAAACAATAAAAGAACACATTCAAAAGTACATATATCAAACTAAAGTAGATTGCGTAATTCCTGTACCTTTACATAAAGAAGAATTAAAAGAAAGGGGATTTAACCAGTGTGAAGAAATTTTAAAAGGAGCTGAAATTTCTTTTGTTAGAGGTATTAAAAAAGCTTATAAAGTAGAAAGACAGTCTTCTCTTCCCTTAGAAAAGAGGGTAGAAAATATAAAAGGGATTTTCGAGGTTGTTGAAAAAGTATGGGGAAAAAGAATTTTGCTGTTTGATGATGTTTTTACAACTGGCTCTACAGTTAATGAAATATCAAGGGTTTTAAAAGAAAACGGAGCTTCTAAGGTTTTTGTTTATAGCGTTGCAAGGAGTATTTAAGTATACAAAAGGCAACTAACTTTGTGAGTTAGAGAAATCTCTATAGGTTTCATATCGTAAGTTAAACAATCTTTATTTCTTTTTGGACATCTTGGATAGAAAGGACAGCCCGTCTTTATTGTTTCTTCTGTGTCAATATCTGGAAGTTTTAAAACTTTTCTCTTTTTGATTGGATCTGGAACGGGAACAGACGATATTAAGACTTTTGTATAAGGGTGTTTGGTATCTGAAAATACTTCCTTTGAAGTACCTTCTTCAACTATATATCCTTTGTACATAACTATTACTCTATCGCTAATAGCTTCCACAACAGGAAGAGAATGAGAAATAAAAAAGTAAGAAACCCCTTGCCTTTCTTGAATATCTACAAGAAGATTTACTACCTGAGCTTGAACCGAAACATCAAGAGCAGAAGTTGGTTCATCTGCAACTATAAGTTCAGGGTTAAGTGCTATTGCTCTTGCAATAGCTATTCGTTGCTTTTGGCCTCCTGAAAGCTGATGAGGATATCTATTAAGATAAGAAGACGATAGTCCAACTGTAGAAAGGAGCTCTTTTGCTTTTTCCTCTAACTCTTTCTGTGAAAGGTCATAATTTATTTTCAATCCCTCTGTAACTATCTCCCAAATTTTCATTCTTGGATTTAGAGAATTTTGAGGATTTTGAAATATCGCTTGAACGTTTTTTCTATAAATTTTATAGCCTTCTTTACTTAGAGTTTGAATTTCTTTTCCTTTGTAAAGAACTTTCCCTTTATCAGGTCTTTCAAGATCAAGAATTACCTTTCCAAGAGTCGACTTTCCACAACCACTTTCTCCAATTACTCCAACAGTTTCTTTTGGAAAAATGGAAAGAGAAATACCGTTAAGAGCATTTATGACTTTTTCAACTTTTCCGAAAAAACTCTTCTTTACGGGAAAAGATTTGAAAACTTCTTTGATTTCAAGAATCATCAATAAGAATGCTCCCTGCCTGGAAACTTTCCAGACTTTACTTCTTCAATGTACTGTTTAACGGCTTCTCTTGCAAGTTTTCCGAGCTCTGCGTAACGCTTTACAAACTTTGGCTTGAACTCTTCAAAAAGACCAACCATATCATGAAAAACAAGAACCTGCCCATCACAGTACTTTCCAGCTCCAATTCCAATAGTTGGGATTGAAAGGCTTTCTGTTATCTCTTTTGACAGACTCTGAGGTATTTTCTCAAGAACAACTGCAAAAGCTCCAGCTTCCTCAACGGCTTTAGCATCTTCTATGATTTTTTCTCTTTCTTCTCCCTTACCTCTTAGTTTGTAACCACCATAAACGTTAACACTTTGAGGTTGAAGCCCAATGTGTCCCATAACAGGAATTCCGGAATCTACAAGAGCTCTAATTACTTCCTTTTGAGTAACTCCGCCTTCAATCTTCACAGCATCGCATCCTGTTTCTTTTAGAGCTCTTCCTGCGTTTAAAATAGCATCTTTTACTCCTGTTTGATAAGAAAGGAACGGCATATCAAAGATAACCATTGCATTTTTCCTACCTCTAACAACAGCTTTTGTATGATGAATCATCTCCTCCATTGTTACAGGAATAGTAGATGAATACCCAAGAGCTACCATTCCAAGAGAATCTCCTACCAAAATTGCATCAACTCCAGCACTATCAACAATCTTTGCAGTTAAATAATCGTAAGCAGTCAAAACCGTTATTTTTTCTCCTCTCTTCTTTTTTTCCAAAAATGTTGCAGTAGTTATAGCCATTAATCGCAAACCTCCTTAAGCCAAGGTACAAACTCTTTTGTCATCTTTAAATAATTCTTGTATCTCTCACAGGAAATTTCACCTTTTTTTAGCGCTTCCCTGACCTCACAGCCCTCTTCGTTTAAATGAAGACAATCTGAGTATTTACATTGATATCTTAAGAACTCAGGAAAGTAAAATCTAACTTCTTCTTTCTCCATGAAGTTAAGTGCTTCAACCCTTGAAAATCCTGGAGCATCTCCAATGAAACTGCCTTCAAACGGAATCAATCTTACCTCTCTTGTTGTATGTTTTCCTCTTTCTGTCTTCCTGCTTACCTCACCAATTCTCAGCTCTTTTCCTGTTAGTTTCGAAATTAGAGAGCTCTTTCCAACTCCAGATGGTCCTGCAAAAATAGAAATCGCTCCTAAAAGTTCTCTTCTTAACTCCTCTATACCCTCTTTAGTTTCTGCACTTGTCTTTATAACTTTGTATCCTGCATTTTTATAAATCGTGTACCAGCGTTGGAGCTCCTCTTTTCCAACTTCATCAAGAAGATCAATCTTGTTGAAAACAATAACCGTATCAAGACCTAAGTAGCTATATACAACGAGCAAATTATCCATTAAAAAACTTTGAAAAGGAGGATTTTGAATCGTTGCAACAATAACTACTTTTTCTACATTAGCAATTGGTGGTCTTATAAGAAGATTTTTCCTTTCCTCAATTACTTCAATTGCAAAACTTTCGCTATCAACAATTCTTCCTTTTACTTTATCTCCAGCATAAACTTTATCCTTTTTCTTTACCTTACCAAGAGGAATTCCCCTGTAAGATTTATTTTTCTCAGGAACAAAAACTGTTATTTTTTGTCCTGCTCTTTCAATAACTATTCCTTCTACCATAAAGTAAGATAACCTCCTTTTTTAGCCTTCATTAAGAAAAATTGTAATAAAAACATTTGAAATGAAAAATTCGTGTAAAAGGAAGACAGTAAAAGTCCAGATTAAATCCCCTTCCTGAAAATTATTTTAAGCCCCCAAAGGGGGCAAAAATTAATAAGGTCTTCTTTTGTAGATCTTAACAGGCTTAATGTACTTATCAATATACTTTTTAGTTCCATAGACGTTTAACTGTTCAAAGAGGAACCTAAACTTCTTTTCAAGTTCAGCCATTATCTTCTCTTTCACGTCCTGTGGTAGATCCCAGAATTTCTTCTTGAATGGTCCAAAGGCCTTCTTTCTTGTCTTGTAGATGAATTGCTCCTCTGTCCAGCCCTCTTTCCACTCGTTTTTAAGTTCAGTCTTGAGCCAGCTATAAATTTCTTGTTTAAAATCTTCTGGAAGGTGATCATAAATGATATTCTGGAATCCTGTCGCGAGATGGATTTCGGCTGTTTTTACTTCAGGGAACTTGTGGAATAGCTCATCTGGAAGCGTTGAAGCACCATGCTGAACAGCACCAGCCATTGAGTATTTCTTTCTTGCAACTTCTCCGATCTTCTCAAGAACAGAAAAGTCAAGCTTAACTTCAGCTATTTTTCCATCTGGGAGTGGAACACCACCGTGTTCAGTTCCTGTCTGAACGCTTATCTTACTAATACCTGGAATATTTTTTCCATATTTTTTAAGACTTTCAAGATATCCTTCCATAAAAGCTTCAAATTCTTCCGGTGTTGAATTCTTACCACCGATGTGTCCAATTTCTCCACCAACAGAAACTGTAATTCCCTGAGGTTCTATTTCTCTAATAAAAGCTGTCATTTTTGCAGTGTTTAAGTAGTTAAAATACTGCTGTTCTTTAAGAGTAGGCTTACTATAATCAACAAGTGTTGATGGATCAATATCAATGTTGTAAAAGTCAGCTTCAATAGCTTCTTTTGTAAGAGCTTTTATATTTTCAAGTTCCTTTTCTGGATCCTCAGCGTACTTTTTGGCATTAAACTGGAAGTGGTCTCCTTGAATAAAAACAGGACCTTTATATCCTTCCTTTATAGCAGCAGCAAGTGCACAAGCTGTATATTCAGCTGGTCTTTGCTCTGTATAACCAATCTCAGACTTTGCAATTTCAAGAATAAAAGCTCCAATTTCTTTCTCAACTGCAATTTTAAAAATCTGTCTCATGACATCGTAAGTCATTCCCCTAATATTCATTGCAGGAACTGTAAACCACTGGTCTATTTCTCCATTGGCCATTCCCTGTACGTAAAGATCGTGTATAGATGCTGGGACAATATCTAATTCAAGAGCTATTGCTCTAATAAGCCATCTGCTGCATTCTTTTTCCTTTCCCTCATCCCCAAAAACTGCTGTGTAAATGAGCCTATCTATTAGCTCGTTTCTTACTTTTTGTTCGTCAAGGACTTTTACTCTATCTTCTCCAACTTCAATAATACCTTTCAAAGCATCTTTAAGCTCATCACAGGTAAATTTTTCCATAATGGTTCCCTCCTTAAAATTTGTTTACAAAATTTTACGATAAACTTTGTTTGTAATGTAAAATTTCAGTGTTATATGTCACTTTTGAGAAATTTGGTTATGAGAAAAATTTGGTTATTAATGTTACTTAGTTTTTTCTTCCTAAGCTGTGGAGAACAAAAAAGAATTTATTGGAATTTTCCAGTTACAAAATCTAATTGTAAGTATACATATAAAGTTAACGGAAGAACTTACTGTGTAAGAAAAAAGGCAGATGGTTACGTTGAATACGGAATTGCTTCTTGGTATGGTCCAGGATTTCACGGCAGACGAACCGCAAGCGGAGAAATCTATAATATGTACAAGCTAACAGCTGCTCATAAAACTCTTCCACTTGGAACTTATGTAAAAGTCATAAATTTAGAAAATGGAAGAAGTGTTATCGTTAAAATAAACGACCGTGGTCCTTTTGTAAGAGGAAGAATCATAGATCTTTCGTATGCTGCTGCTAAGAAAATAAGAATGTTAAAAAAAGGTACTGCAAAAGTAAAAATAATTGCTTTAGGAAAAAGAGTTAATCATAAGTATATACCCGTAGAAATTAAAAAAGGAAGATTCTACATACAAGTTGGAGCTTTTAAGAACAAACTAAATGCTTATAAATTCAAAAATAGAATCTACAAAAAGTTTGGTATTAAGGCCAAAGTTGTAAAATTAGACAATTATTATAGAGTTCTTGCTGGTCCTACATACACTTACAAAAAAGCTAAAGAGTTCAAGAAAAAATTAAGAAATATTGGTATTAAAGATTCCTTTATAATTAGATATTAGTTTAAACTCTACCGGAGGAAACGTGAAAAGTTTTCTTTCTGTTGATACAGCAACTATTTCTCATAAAGAGTATGATGCTATAGTTGTTGGAAGTGGTGCTGCAGGTCTCTTTTGTGCTACAAAACTTTCATCTCTTGGTCTAAAGGTATGTGTTCTAACAAAAGATGCTGCAGATGTTGGTTCTACAAAACTTGCACAAGGAGGAATAGCAGCAGCCCTTTCAAAAGAAGACAGTCCGGATTTACACTTTAATGATACTCTCAAAGCAGGAGCCGGACTTGTAAAAACAAAAATGGCAAGAATTCTAACAGAAGAAGGCGTCAAAAGAGTCATAGATCTCATAAGAATGGGAGCAAACTTTGAAACTAACGAAAAAGGATTGTTGAAGTTTACAAAAGAAGCTGCACATTCTGTAGCAAGAATAGTTTACTATAAAGATAAAACAGGTGAAGAAGTTGAAAGAGCATTACTTGATAGTTATCGAGGGGACATCATTGAGTTTGCAGAGGTTAAAGAACTTATAGTTAAGAATAATAGATGTTATGGTGTTATCTACGAAAAAGACGGGAAAATAAATGCCATATATGCTCCTGTCACAGCTATTGCTACCGGAGGAGCAGCTGGAATCTACCTGAAAAACACAAACCCTCCAACCTCTACCGGTGATGGAATAGCAATTGCTCTTAGATACGGAGCTAAACTTCAGGATTTAGAATTTGTCCAATTTCATCCAACAGCATTTTGTGATGATTCTGAATGCTTTCTCATATCTGAAGCTGTAAGAGGAGAGGGAGCTATTATCGTTGATGAACAGGGAAGAAGGTTTATGGGAGACTATCATCATCTTTGGGAACTTGCACCAAGAGATGTTGTAACAAGAGCAATAGAGTGCCAAAAGAAGATATGCGGAGGAAACGTTTATCTTGACTTTAGACCGATTGAAAAGAAAGGAATAGACATATTCAAGAGATTTCCAACAATTACATCAAAACTCTTCGAGAAAGGATTGAATCCCAAAAAAGACCTTATTCCAATTACACCTGTTGCTCATTACTATATAGGTGGAATAGCAGTAGATAGTTTCGGAAGGAGTTCTATAGAAGGATTATTTGCCGTTGGTGAAGCTTCATGTACAGGAGTTCATGGAGCAAACAGACTTGCCAGCAACTCACTACTTGAATGTCTTGTCTTTGGGGAGAGAACTGCCTATGGAATGTATAGAGATTGGAGATATTTAAGACAAGATTTTTCACCTATAGGAATAAAACTAAATCAAAAATCTGTGTTAAGTAACAATAAATTTTCTTTAAAAGAAGTTCAGGAGATAATGTGGAAAAATGTTGGAATTGTAAGAAGTGCTGAATCTCTTACAAAAGCAATAGACAAACTTTCTGAAATTGCTAACTCAAATTCTGACTGGCAAGTTAGAAATGGAGCTGTTTTAGGTCTTGCAATTACAATAAGTGCAATGAGAAGAGAAGAAAGCCGAGGAG
Source organism: Desulfurobacterium thermolithotrophum DSM 11699 (assembly GCF_000191045.1). NCBI lineage: Bacteria > Pseudomonadati > Aquificota > Aquificia > Desulfurobacteriales > Desulfurobacteriaceae > Desulfurobacterium > Desulfurobacterium thermolithotrophum. Next base: position 312,186 of record NC_015185.1, on the reverse strand, counting down.
GACACTATAGAAGCGATTTTCCTTATGAAAGAGAAGAGTTCAGAAAACACAGCACTTTCACGCTAAGCGACCTTGAGAGATTGATTTAATCTTTCAGAAACGCATACAACATCTCATAACATTCTTTAACTTTTTCTATTTCAACATATTCGTTTTTTTGGTGGGCTTGGTGTGGTTGACCGGGACCAAAGTTAACAGCATCTATTCCGTGATAGGAAAACTGTGCAACATCTGTCCAAGCTTGTTTTGGCTCAATAGGAAGATTAAACCTCTTGAGAAACTCAACTAAAATTGGATTATCTATGCAAGGTCTTGCAGCAGGAGAGAGATCGGTAAATTCAATTTCATCTGCTTCAATCTGTTCTTTTATTTTAAGTAGATCCTCTTTAGCTTCTTCTAATGTTTTTGTTGGAGAAAATCTGTAGTTAAGATTAACCTTAAATTCTTCTGGAATTATGTTTCTTCCCCCTTTAAACTCGGTCATTGTTGCATTGAGAACTTCAAAGTAGGAAAGCTTTCCAACTTTGTACTCAACAGGTTCAAGTTCATTAAGGAACTTTAAAAGCTTCCAACCTTTGTGAATAGCATTATGCCCTTCCCAGGGTCTTGCAGAATGAGCTCTCTTACCTTTGAATTTGAACCAGGCGTGAATTACCCCAAGGCACCCAACCTGGACGACATTATCGGTAGGCTCAAGGACAAAGGCAAAGTCTATTTTCTTTAAGAGATCAAGGTATCTATCAAATATTTGTCTTAGACCATTATCAAGATAAGGTCCCTCTTCCTTTTCGTAAAAAATAAAAAAAAGATTGTACTTTGAACTTTTAAATGCAAAGTCCTCAATCAATTTAAGCATAACTGCGTCACCAGCTTTCATATCACTGGTGCCAAGACCGTAAAGTTTTCCATTAATTATTTGCCCTGTGTAGTCATTTTCTCCTGGAACTGTGTCAAGATGTCCTACAAGAGCAATCGTTTTCTTTTTAGATTCAAAATGAGTGTAAGCTACTATGGTGTTATTTTCCCTAATTACTGAAAGCTTAGAATTTTTTTCTTTTATAAAATTTTCAACGAAATCAGCAATTTCCTTTTCGTTTCCATAAACAGAAGGGATAGATATAAGCTTTTGGAGGAGAGAGACTGGCATAATAACCTCTTTATAAAAATGGTGGGCCCGGGAGGACTCGAACCTCCGACCGTCCGGTTATGAGCCGGATGCTCTAACCAACTGAGCTACAGGCCCCTTTTATCATCTACTCTGGTGGAGCCGGTGGGACTTGAACCCACGACCTTCAGACTGCCAGCCTGACGCTCTCCCAGCTGAGCTACGGCCCCAAAATAGTAATGGCGTCCCCAGGGGGATTCGAACCCCCGTCGCCGGCGTGAAAGGCCGGTGTCCTAGGCCGGGCTAGACGATGGGGACGCATTTAAGTGGTGAGCCGCCCAGGACTCGAACCTGGGACCTACGGATTAAAAGTCCGTTGCTCTACCAACTGAGCTAGCGGCCCACTTTTAAGACGAAGGATAATATAGGCAGCTAGAAAAAGATGTCAAGCCATGTGTTCGAGTTCAATACATGGTGGACACCTTGATGACTTCTAATATAGTCCTCAAACTTCTCAGCGGGAGTCTTGTAATTTAAAGAGTGATGGGGTCTAAGAAAGTTGTAAATCTTTAAATACTCAAAAAGTTTTTTATTCATCTCATCAACAGTCGGTTCTGTTCCTTCTATCATCCATAGTTCACTTTCTGTCGTTTGAATAAACCTTTCTACATGCGCATTAGTCTTGGGAGATTTCGGATAACTAAAGTAGTGTTCTATCCCTTTTCTTTTAAGATATTCGTCTAACTCCCCTAAAAATTCGCTCCCGTTATCCGTTTGAACTTTCTCTATCTTGAAGGGAAGAAATTTTTCAAGTTCTTCAAAAAACCTTCTTCCGCTCCTGCTGCTTTTTGTAGAATAAACCTTGGCAAATGCTATTCGGGTGAACTTGTCTATTGCCGTGAACTGGTAAAAGGTTTTACCGCACCAGTAGAGGTATTTAACGTCCATGAGGATTGTTCCTGGTTTGTCTGCTCTTAGTCCTTTTCTGGTGCGGTTCTTTTTCCCTTTCTGTTTCTTCCTCTTGTAGGTACTTTTTAGTTTCCAGGTTCTTTCTATTAGTCCGTGTCTTTTGAGAACCCTGTAAACTGTAGAGGATGATATTTTTACATTTAGGTATCTTTCCATGAAGGCTGCTATCTTTTCTTTGCTCCAGGTTGGGAATTTTCCCTTATTGTGACGATGATGTGTTCTATTTCAGGTTCTGTTTGGGGTTGTCTTACTTTATGAGGTCTTTTGTTTCTGTCTTGGAGTCCTTCTATCCCGTACTTGTCGTATCTTTTTTTCCACTTGTAGAAGGTTGTTGGACTGATGCCAAAGTATCTGCATGTTTTTCTGGCGTTGCCTGTTTTGTGGTAGTACTCTATCCATTTCAGTCTTTTTTTAACGTTTCTGTCTTTTGTTAGGTCAAGTTTCTTTTTTACTCTTCTTCCTTCTTTCAGGGTTTCTTTGAATGCTGTATTTGTGCTTGATATATGGAGGGATGTTCCTTTGAATCTTTTCAATTGTTTCATCGGTGGACACCTCCTTCTGGGATTCAAAGGTTATTGTAGGGTGTCCACCTTCTATCTGAACTTCAACAGCCATGTCTAAAATTGAGGGTGTTTGAAAATTGCCAAAATTAAGAAAAAAGCCTATCCTCTCCGGTATGAAAGCGAAAAGACTAAATTTCCACAAAGTACTCAACCTATCAAAAACATACATGAACCGGAGAGGACAGGCTGTACTGGTATATTTATATCCTTTTAAAACCAAAAGAGGAAGACCCAAGAAATACCCTGACGAGATAATTCTTACCCTTCTTTTCCTCCAAGTAGCCTGGAACCTATCATTCAGAGACCTTGAATATTTGGCAGTTCAGATATTTGGAAGAGAGAATATTCCTGATTTTTCAACCTATTATTACCGACTCAAGCAACTACCTTCCATTCTCCTTGTAGATTTTCTGAACTTTGTCTCTCGAAGACTCTTAGGGAAGTATCATAAAGAACTAAGATTTCTGATAATAGATGGAACTGGCTTCAAATACAATGAGATTTATCCATTGAAAATTCTAAGAGGCAAAGAGATAAAGGAGGTAAAAAGCCACGTTAAAGTTGTTGTATTAAGCGTTCATCTAAAAGATGGAAAAAGGTTCATTCTTACTGCATTACCTGGAGAGAGTTACGCTTCGGAAGTGAAACTTGGAGAGAAAATAGTTAGGTGGTTAAACGAAAGGGGATTTATATGGAGAGCTTTGAAAGGAAAGCCATTTTTAGGAGACAAAGCTTATGACAGCATTAAGTTTATTGAGCTTGTTCTGTTAGTAGGCTTAAAGCCTTACATAAAGGTGAGAGAAACATTAAGGAAGGGAATTAAATCTGAGATTAGGCTTAAATGCAAAGAGCTTTTAGAATCTGATGAAATTTACAGGTTTAGAGGACTGATAGAGAGTATTTTTGGAGAAGTTAAGCAGGATGTTGGAAGTTACGAGAAAACAAAGAGCTTTCATATAGCTCAACTGTTTGTTTTAGCTAAGTTTATCCTCTTTAACATGGGAGTTTTGTTCCATGGGAGTTTTGTTCTTTGTCTGGATGATTTTTCAAACACTCTCTGTCTAAAATTTTCAGAAGCAATATTAATACCGTATAATTTTATATTCCATAATTAGTAAGGAGCTTAATGATGGAAGTACTCCTTCTCTCAGAAAATGTTCCACCTTTGGAAGGAAACTTAAAAGTTTTACTGAGACATTCTCACTTCACGTTTTTAGTTGATGGAATATCAAGAGCATGTTCCCATCAGCTTGTAAGACACAGACCTGCCTCTTATAGTCAGCAGTCTCAAAGATATGTTGCAATGAAAAACTTTCCTTACGTTATTCCTGAGTCCGTAAGGAAGAAAAAAGTTGAAATAGAAGGCAAGACTTATAGCTACAACGATGTTATGATGTTCATAGGTAAATTCTATGAAGCACTTGTTGAAGAAGAAGTACCTAAGGAAGATGCAAGATTTGTGCTTCCTAATGCTTGTACTACAAGAATTGTTTTTACTATGAATGGGGAAGAGCTTATTCATTTTCTAAGACTTCGTACTTGCACAAGAGCTCAATGGGAAATCAGAAAGGTAGCCATCAAAATGCTTAAAATTTTAAGAGAAAAACATCCTTCGCTTTTTAAGTCTGTAGGCCCCAATTGCTATTATCTTGGCTACTGTACAGAAGGAAAAAAAAGCTGCGGTAGGCAAAAGGAAATGAAAGCTTATTTTTCTTCTCTTTGTAAGGAGATGATATAAAAGATGTCACCCCCTGAAATTCGGGACTATAGTAAAGAGGCAACCTTTAAAGGCAGGAGGCTGGATTTTTCCCTGGGGAATAAGCCCCGTGCGTGGAGATTAGCCGATGCCTCCTGCCGGCTAATTATAGTGGCGGGAAGCGCCGTATTGGAGTATGGGAATAGTCCCGAAGCAGAGGTTGCAAAACACAAAACATATCAGGGGGTAGAGATGAAGGAGAAGGTAGAGAAAACACTGTATGTCGGAGTGGACTACCACAAAAACAGCTTTACAGCAGCTTATTTAGATTGTCTGACAGGGATACTTAATACCAAGAAGTACGAAGCAGAAGAGTTAGAGAAATTTAAAAATCACCTAACAACTTTTAGGAAAAAAGGATATTCAGTAAAAGTTGCGGTAGAAACCTTAACAGGAGTAACATTTTTTACGGAGGAGATAAGGAACTGCGTTGATGAAATAACTTACGTTAACACTAACAAATTTAAGAACATTCTAAAAGGTGTTAACAGTGCTAAAAACGACAGGATAGATGCAGAAACGATAGCCATTTACTATGAAATGGGCTTACTTCCGACAGTTTACGTCCCGACGAGAAAAGAAAAAGAGCTAAGGATAAAGATGAAAGAGAGAGATAGCTTTGTAGATATGAGAAAAGGGGTAATTAACAGACTTCATAGCCTATTGCTTGAATATGGGATAAAGACAAACAAGAGAGAACTCACCACGAAGAAAGGGATGGAAAGGATAAAGGAAGAAACGAAGAAGAAAGTGCCTCCGTCATTACGAGAAACGATATGGAGGCAAATAGAAACAATAGAATACTTAACAGATAAGATAAGAGAGACAGAAGAAGATATCAAGAGTTTTATAGGAGAAGATGAGGAGCTTAAGGGAAAAGTAGAACTTCTAAAAAGCATACCTGGAGTAGGAGATATAGTAGCTATAGCCTTTATATCTGCCGTATGTAACGAAGAGAGGTTTGAAAACGGAGACAAGGTAGCGGCTTATTTTGGACTTGTTCCTCGTGTTAATAGTAGTGGAGACGAAGTTAGAAATGGAAGGATAACAAAGAAAGGGGACAGCAGAACGAGGAACAAGATTATCCAGGCTACGAGAGCGTTATTGAACAGCAAGTTAGACAATTCAGTTAAAAGATTTTACGAAGGGTTAGTTAAAAAAGGTTTAGAGAAGAAGAAAGCGCTGATAGCTGCGGCGAGGAAATTGGTTAAAGTAATGTTCGCAGTTTTGAGAGAGAGAAGGCAATTTATGGATTTTGTTGAAAATAAATGCAACCTCTGTGTTGGGGGTTGACATCTTTCATAGGAGGGAAATAGTCAGTAATTTATTAAATTTTCTCAGAATACTGCTAAAATTCTTACAGAAAAATTCAGCTTTGTAAAATTAGTTTAGGAGGTTTTTATTATGAAGATAGGAAAAGCTATAAGAATGGAAAGAATTTTAAACAGAGAAACAGGAAATACTGTAATAATTCCTATGGATCATGGCGTTTCCATGGGACCTATTCCAGGGATAATAGATATCAGAGAATCCATAGACAGAGTTGCAAATGGTGGAGCTAATGCAGTTATTATTCATAAAGGTCTTGTAAGACATGGTCATAGAAAAGGCGGTAAAGACGTTGGACTTATTCTTCACATGTCAGCAAGTACTTCTCTTTCTCCAAAACCAAATACTAAAGTACTTGTTTGTACTGTAGAAGAAGCTATTAAGCTTGGTGCTGATGGTGTTTCAATTCATGTGAATCTTGGAGATATAAATGAAGATAAGATGCTTGAAGACTTTGGAAGAGTTTCAGAAAGCTGTCTTGAATGGGGAATGCCGTTAATAGCTATGATGTATGCAAGAGGAGAACATATAAAAGATCAGTTTGATCCTGAAGTAGTTGCTCACTGCGCAAGAGTTGCTGCTGAGCTTGGAGCTGACATTGTAAAAGTTGCCTATACTGGAGATCCAGAATCATTCAGGAAGGTAACAGAAGGCTGTCCTATACCGGTAGTTATTGCTGGTGGACCAAAGATGGATAGCGATATGGAAATACTTGAAATGGTTGAAGGAGCTATGAAAGCTGGAGCTAAGGGTGTTTCTATTGGAAGAAATGCTTTCCAGCATGAAAATCCTGAGAAAATAGTAAAAGCAATTGCTGCTATAGTTCACGAAGGAAAGTCTGCAAAAGAAGCTGCAGAGTATTTAAAATAATTTAGTAAGGGGAGGATATCCCCTTACTTATACTATCACTATTTCTAATAGTATCACCTAATACTTAACCAAGGTCAAAACAAATTGTTTTTATCTCTGTCATTTCTTCTATAGCAAAATGTGGACCTTCCCTTCCTATTCCGCTTTCTTTCACGCCTCCATAAGGCATTTGGTCAACCCTAAATGTTGGAATCTCGTTAACCATTATTCCACCGCATTCAACTTCTTCACTAAACTTAAAAGCATTTTTCAAATTATTTGTAAATATTCCGGCTTGAAGACCGTAAGGAGAGTTATTTACCTGGTTTATTCCTTCTTTAATGGAAGAAACTTTATTAACAATAATTACAGGTCCAAAAACTTCCTTTCTAAAGAGTTTAGCCTTTTCAGGTACATTTATAACTACTGTTGGTTCAATCAGTGTATTTGAAATCCTTTTACCGCCACAGACTATTTCTGCTCCTAATGATTTTGCTTCTTCTATCCACTCCATAATTCTGTCTGCTGCATTTTCATCTATTACAGGCCCCATGCCAGTATCATCTTTTCTTGGATCTCCTACTTTTAAGGTCTTTGAGAATGCTGTAATTTCTTCTATAAAGGTATCAAAAAGCTTTTCATGAACAAAAACTCTTTGAACTGATATACAGACTTGTCCAGCAAGAGCAAAACCTCCTCTTGCAACCTTTTCGGCTATTTCTTTAAGCCTATAATCCTGATCCTCATCTATATACACACCAGCGTTTGAACCAAGTTCCATTGCATACTTTTTAAGTCCTCCTCTACTCATAATAATCTTTCCAGTTTCAACGCTTCCCGTAAATGTAATCATTCTGACATCTTTACTTCGGACAAGGGCATCTCCTGCTTCCTCACCATATCCAGTTACAACATTAACTGCTTCAGGAGGAAATCCAGCTTCAATTAAAACCTCAGCAAGTTTGATAACTACTAACGATGTATTTTCAGAAGGTTTTATAATAACGCTGTTTCCGGCTGCTAAAGCAGGAGCAACTTTATGACAGGTAAGGTTTAGAGGAAAATTAAATGGAGTTATACATCCAATTATTCCAAGAGGAACCCTTCTATAAAAACCTACTTTATTTTCTATTCCTGGAGCAGCATCAAAAGGTACTTCTTCGCCAAGAATTCTCTTTGCTTCTTCTGCCGAAAGTGTTATAGTGTTTACTGCTCTTCCTACTTCTCCCATAGACTCTTTTATAGTTTTTCCAACTTCAAGAGTAAGAAGGTGTGCAAATTCATTAGCTCTTTTTGAGATGATTCTTGCAGCTCTTTGAAGACATTGATACCTTTCATAAGCAGTCATTTTCTTAATTTTCTCAAATCCAACTTTTGCAGATTCTGCAGCTAGATTTACATCTTCTTCTTTTCCCCTTGGAATTGTTCCAACTAAAGAACCATCATAAGGAAAGAGGATTTTTATTTCCTCCTGTGTGTAAACTTTCTTTCCGGCAATTAACATATAACCTTTCATTCTACACCCCCACAAGTAATCTTGCTGCTAAGAATTTAGGAAGTCCAGCTTTTAAAATGGCTTTCGCTGCCGACTTTACGTCATATTTCACCCGTCGAAAGTAAATAGTTTTTCCATCAAAGATTATAAAAGAAGCTTCAGGATTTCTATCCCTTGGTTGTCCTACACTTCCAGGATTTATAAGATATCTTCCTTTTTTAAGTTTAACTATAGAAGTTCGAATCCTATCCGGATTTGCTACCTCTAGTTTAAAAACTGTAGGTATATGAGTATGTCCAAAGAAACAAACTTGTCTAACTTGTCTAATGAGTCCATGGTAAGCATCTTCTATCGTTAATATATACTTCATACTTCCTGATGATTCAGGAGTATCGTGAACCAATTGAAATTTAGAAGTTAATACTTGTACTCCCTTTGACATAAGAAAGTCTAAGAATTTCTCTTTTAGAACTTCTTTCGTCCAAAGGATTGTTCTAGCAGCATAATCATTTAGCATTGAAATATCTACAAGATTCAAAAGTGCTAATTCATGGTTTCCTAAAACAAAGTGAGTACAGTTATCTTCAATCCACTGAAGACACTCATTTGGGAAAGCACCGTAACCTACAACGTCCCCTAAACACCAAACTTCATCAACCTGTTCTTTCTCTAATTCTTCAGCTACAGCCTGTAAGGCATGGATATTTCCATGGATATCGGATATTATTCCTACTTTCATAGATATAAAGTTTATTACGGAGTAGCCATAAATGGAAGAGATTTTAAAGCTAAGAAGCAAACTTTTAAAAGTTGTTAGGGGATTTTTTGAACTTCAAGGATTTATAGAAGTTGAGACACCCTTAATGGTACCTTATGAAAATCCTGATTCTAATGTTGTTAATGTTAAAGTTTCATTTTCTAACTTTTCAGGAAAGAAGTTTAATTGGTTTTTACATACTTCTCCAGAATTTTTTATGAAAAGAATTATTTGGCATGGTATTCCAAGAATCTATCAAATTTCTAAGGTATTTAGAAATGGAGAAATTACAGAATCTCACAATGTTGAGTTTACAATGGTTGAATGGTATAGAACAGGAGCTGATTATAAAAAAGGAATGGAAGAGACTCTTGAACTTCTAAAAGAATGTGTTAAAGCAGCAAAAAAAGAAGAGCTATCTTACAGAGGAAAGAGATCTCACTTACATGGATATATCTCTTTTACTGTTGAAGAAGCTTTTAGAGAGTTTGCAGGTGTAAAGGACATTTTTGATGAAGAGGAAGTCTTAAAAGTTTCTAAAGAAAAAGAATATGAATCTGCTTTCTTCAAGCTTTTAGTTGATAAAGTGGAACCAGCTCTTGCTGAATTTCAAGTTCCCGTTTTTCTCTACAATTACCCTGCAAAATTCTCTGCTATGGCTAAGGTTAAAGGAAATTATGCAGAAAGATTTGAGCTTTACGTTTGTGGTTTAGAGCTTGCCAATGGTTATACAGAGCTCACAGATTTTGAAAGTTATAAGAAGAAATTCTTTGAAAAAGGAAAACAAGCAGTAGATAAAGGATTTTTAAAACTTCTCAAAGAAAAACCTCTACCATCTTGTGAAGGTGTTGCTTTGGGTTTTGATAGGGTTTTAATGCTAATCACTGGAAAAAAGATACATGAAGTAATTCCTTTTTCTACAAAAAAATTGATTAATGAACTTATTCTCCCCAATTTTTAATTAGATTAAATTCTTTACCTGTCAGAGCTCTTAGAGCTCTTTCCACTACGAAGTTAACTAAATCGTCTACTTTTTGAGGCTTTCCGTAAAATCCAGGAGATGCAGGTAGTATTGTTGCTCCAGCATCATTGACTTTTAACATATTTTCAATGTGAATTCTGTTTAACGGAGTTTCTCTAAGAACCAAAATCAAAGATCTTTTTTCTTTGAGTGTTACATCTGCAGCCCTATGTATTAAGTTCCTTGTTGTTCCCGATGCTATATGACCTAAAGTTCCAGCTGAACATGGAGCTATAATCATTCCTATTGCCTGATAAGAACCGCTTGAAGGGAGAGCAAATAAGTCATTATGTGAAAAAAGAGTTACCTGCTCTCTTGGAAAAGAATCTACAAATTCTTCTACCGTCATACCTATTTCATACTCAAACACTTTTTTGCCAATTTCTGAGAAGATAATATCAACTAAATAACTGTTTGCAACTAAAACCTCTACGATTCTTTTACCGTAAATAGAACCACTTGCACCTGTTATCCCGACAATAACTCTTTTCATTTCTTATTTACCTCTTCTACTAAACCTTGGCATTATATTTGAATTTCAGCAAAATCATACCATGGAGGAGTAAAGTGGAAAAGCTCATAGAAAAAGCATCAACTCTTTTAGAAGCACTTCCGTACATAAAAAGGTTTTATGGAAAAACCATAGTTATCAAGTATGGCGGTAACGCAATGGTAAGAGAGGAATTAAAAGATGCTTTTGCAGAAGACATTGTTCTTCTTAAATACATCGGAATTAATCCTGTTATAGTTCATGGAGGAGGACCTCAAATTGGAGAGTTCCTTGAAAAATTAAAAATACCGACTCGATTTATTGGTGGTATGAGAGTAACAGACAAAGAAACTATGAATGTTGTTGAAATGGTTCTCGTTGGAAAAGTAAACAAAGAGATAGTAAAGCTAATAAATTCCCATGGAGGAAATGCTGTTGGATTATCCGGAAAAGACGGTAATCTGATAATTGCTGAAAAGATAGACTCTAAAAAGTATCTTTCAGAAGTAAAGGCACCGGAAATCATAGATTTAGGATTTGTAGGAAAGGTAAAAAAGATAAACCCTGATATTGTTAATAAACTTATAGAATCCAAGTTTATTCCTGTGATAGCTCCTGTTGGTATAGGTGAAGACTTTGAGGCCTATAACATAAACGCAGATTTAGTAGCAGGAGAAGTAGCAGCAGCTTTAAAGGCAGAAAAACTTATAATGCTGACTGATGTTGAAGGAATAAAGGATAAAAATGGAAAATTAATAAAATCGATTGCTCGAAAAGATCTTTCCAATCTGATAGAAAATGGTACTATTTCTGGAGGAATGATTCCAAAAGTTAAAGCTTGTGAAATAGCTTTGATTGGAGGGGTAAGGAAGACTCACATTATAGATGGGAGGGTAAAACATTCCATTCTCTTAGAAATATTTACTCAAGAAGGTATTGGAACTGAAATTGTTTAGAGATTGATAAATAAAAGTTTATGTTTATTGAAATAAATTTCTTCATGTGCTAAATTTATAGTTAATAAAAATTTGCAATTAATGGAGGTTGCGGAGATGGATTTCGTACTCTTAGTATCGCGGCTGCAGTTTGCGATGACAGCCTTCTTCCACTTTATTTTTGTACCTTTAACTCTAGGGCTGTCAACGCTATCTGCAATCATGTTGACTCTTTACTACGTGACAGGCAAAGAAATCTACAAGAACATGACTAAGTTCTGGGCTAAACTCTTTGCTATCAACTTTGCGCTGGGAGTTGCTACAGGACTTGTTCACGAGTTTGAATTTGGTATGAACTGGTCTGTCTACTCAAGATTCGTAGGGGATATCTTTGGTGCACCACTTGCTATTGAAGGACTTCTTGCCTTCTTTATGGAATCAACCTTCATAGGAGTCTTTCTCTTTGGCTGGGATAAAGTTCCTAAAGGTGTCCACCTTTTAGCTGCGTGGCTTTCATCTATTGGATCAAACCTTTCAGCTCTTTGGATTCTCATTGCTAACGGATGGATGCAACATCCTGTAGGTGCCAAAGTTACCGAAACTCTTGCAGGAAAAAGAGCAGAACTTACAGACTGGTGGGCTGTCGTTTTTAACCCTGTTGCTGATGTTAAGTTCTGGCATACTGCTACTGCCGGAATGATTTTATCAGCTGTTTTTGTTCTTGCTGTAAGTGCATATCACCTTCTTAGAAAACAAAACGTTGAGTTCTTTAAAAAATCTGCCTATATAGCCCTTGTTTTTGGACTCATAGCTTCAGCAGGTGAAGTAATTATTGGTGATATTCACGCTTATGAAGTTGCAAAAACTCAACCAACTAAGCTTGCTGCTGGTGAAGCTTTATGGGATACAAAAAAAGG